>NZ_JADPKH010000147.1:0-72682 GCF_023073835.1 Bradyrhizobium sp. 153
TGCCGGCGCCTCTCCAAAGACTTCGAACGCACTGCCGCTACCGAGCTCGCTTGGCTGCTCGCCGCCCATCTAAGGCTCCTAATTCGCCGTCTAGCCAGACCTTGATAGCGTCCACGCGCTTTTTGAGTCAGGCTCTCAGGAGGCTCACGCAAATCGAGTTGCCGCCGCGCGGCCTTCCAAGCCACGTCATTTTCCGTCTTTGAAATGTTCAGCATGCGTACCAATATCTCAAAGTGCTTGCGAAAGCGGGCAATCGCGGTTGTGCTGACCGTGGTATTGGCGGACTTCTCCAGCAGCACCGGGTCGATAAACAGCGGTATGTCAACGTCTAGGAAAGGATCGATTAGCCCGGCAGCCGATAGAGCTTGTGAGGGAATGCCGAAATAGACTGAAAAAAGTATCGGGTTCTGGACGCGAGCCATAATTGACTGTAACTCGCGTGCAGATTGAACAAAGACGTCGATGCCAAATTGGTGTGGATAAGCCGCCAACCGGCGTATGGTCGGGCTGCTACCGCGAGCCGTGGCTCTATCGCGCCTGCATCCGAGCGAGCGGACGCCCAGCGGACTGTTCGGATGATACCAACGCGTATCCCTAAGGTGCGCGACATTCCCGGTTCCTCGTCCGAATGGAACAGCCGCGTCGCGATCAGATATCGGAACGAAAGCACCTGACAGGTTTTAGAAACACATGAGACCGCCGCTCGCCGGTACTAACACGGCGCATGTCGCGGGATAGCCAAAGGTCGCTGTGAGCGACCCGCTGTCCTGAATACAAGCGCTCGCGCAGATAGCCAAAAGCGGCGGTCTCCGGTTCTTTTAGTAGGGCAGCCGTGCTCGCGGGCGGAGAAGCTGCGAAAGGGGCAGGCAGGAGGTTTTGTTGTGCCCCGCCGCATTGACATAGACCACAAACACAGCCGAGCCATAGCTAAAGAAATTGCCGAGAAATTGCGCGCAGCGCTAAAGCCTGAGCGCGCAGCGCTAAAGCCTGAGCCGGACCCACCGGAGAGGCTTAAAAAGCAAATCGACCGGCTCCGGAACTTAGAGGAGCGCTCACCGTCAATCGTTCCCGGGGTAGAGCATAGGAAAAAACCTCGTCGTTGAGCCGCAGATGGCTCGCCGAACATGGACGAGCAATGCCATCGGTGAAACGCCGTGCATCAAGAATTTTGAGTGAGTACGGTGAGGCGCAGTCCGAATTGATCGGCAAAGCTGTCGTGCTCACCGATGGAAAGGCAGGCACGGTGAAAATGTTTGGCTGGATGAATTGCACGGGCTTCGGATTTCGATCAAAGGCCATGACGGAAGATGGCCGGTCTCAACCATCAAGCTTGTGGAGGGCTAGAGACCTCAGATGGGCTCCGAGCCTTGCATCCGGCTATTCGTTGAATGCTTGCAGCGCCGCTTCTAATTCTGCGAGGATGTCGTGTAGGAGACCGAGTGCGAGTGGATCGGTGACGTCGTGCTCATCATACGGTACCGCATGATCTGATCTTGAAGCTCTTGCTGCTCTTCGTCGGCGTCCATAATCCGCTCCGCAATTGAGCAAGAGCCGAAGGGGGCCGACCCGATTAGGCGAAGAAAGTCGTGGGCGTTTGTCACGCAGGCTAGACGCCCTCAAGCGTGATCAGCATATCGAGATCACTCGTGCTCTCTTTGCGTAGCTTTATGAGCGGCTGATACTCAGGCGAGTTGTACCAAGCATCGAGCGATTGCTTGTCCGGGAATTCGATGATGACAACTCGATCCGGCTCCCAATGGCCGCCTTCGGGAAATTGATGTGCGCCGCCCTTTGTCAGATACCGTCCGCCATATTTTTCGATCATTGGCCCGACCTTGACCCGGTACTCCTCAAACACGGCGGGCTCGGTGATGACGTGCTCAGCAATCAAGTAAGCCTTCGGCATGGCCGCTCTCCGGCATGGTCTTCGGTCAGAAGCCTATCACGGATCGCGGAGAGCCGTGATTTCCGCTGCACGACCATTCAGAACATCCCGATCAAGATAGAAAGGCCGATCTCGACCATGAAGGTCACGGCCATGATTGCGATCGTGAGAAACACATCGCCCACCGGGAGAGGGGTCATTGGCGCGCCTCGCGCGTTGCGAAGCCCCCGAAGCCCAATAGCCAACCTCCCGTCGGTGAGAAATGTTTCGGTTCCAAGCGCGCGCGGGATGCCTAACGCATTTCAAGTTCCTTGATCGCCAAAGCCGCAATTTCTGCCGGATCACGGATGTCGGTTTGCGCAATCTCGATGATCTTCCTAGCGACGGCTTCCGCAAGGGGATCATTGTCGCCGCGATCCTCGATGCAGATGAGATAGAGCGCCTGCTCGTAAGCTGCCGTAACGCGGCTGACGATTTCCGGCTTTAAATCGGCGGTTTGTAATCGCAGGTAGGTAGACATTTCTTGCCTCCCAATCCCACGCGGGAGAGCATGATAGCATGGGAACCGGGTTGGCGATCGTAGAACTTCTGCTCGGAGCAGCGGGATCAAGGTGGGCATGTCGCACGTTACTAGGACGGCGGCAGGACACCCGTGCACGGCAACGAGGCGGTGCACGTTAAGAACAACGGTGGCAGCCATGGCAGTTACCCCTCAACTGCGCCCGTGGTCCAATCCGCCCGGTTTAGGTCATCCGGAGCATCGCCGGGCGATCTGCAACGAGATCGGTGAGCAACTTCGAAGCACCCTCACGGACAATCTCACCCCGCTACCACCGCGACTAGAAGGAATGGTGGAGCGGCTGACCGAATTGGACAATGAGGCAACGTCGGCCGCGCCGGATAGCGAGGACGATGCACCGTCCCGGCCACTCTGGAAGCTTGTGTCGGCGCTTTGGCGGGTCCTCCGAAACGGGCGTTGAGGGCCGGGACGCGCGACAGCCCGCTCTCCGCATATCTGGCGGCGACCTTTTCCGATTTTGGTGCATCCGGTACTCTCGCGAATTCAACGGGATAGGGCCGATGACCGAGCTAGAACGGGCATGGCGGGAGTGGCGGGCGCTTTCTCGGCGGGATCGGGCCGTATTCCTCGCGCTGTTGCGACAGGACTACGCCAGACAGCGCGCGGCAGCGCTGCGGCGACGCGGCTGCGCGCATGGCCTCACGGTATCGCGGCTCGCAGACTTGGCTCTGAGCGAGGCGGACCTCAACGGCACCGGCCATAAACCGCCGCCCATGCGTTCTAACGGCGAGGGCTACTCCGGGCCGACCCATTTGCGTAAATCGCGGTAAACGGCCTGCAGGTGATTTACCGGGACGGATGGCAAGTAGCCCCGTTACGGACAGGAGGTCGGCCTTTTCCGACCTCGCTGATCAGCTCGCCCTTAGACTGTTAATCAGATGCGAGTGCCCGCAATCGGGACTGCGAAAGAGACGAGCCGCGAGCGTGGCCTGCGGCACGCGCCGATGGTTCTCGTCGAGTACGCCAATCGCACCTGCAATCCGTCTTACGAAAAAACGAGCCTTAAGCCTTCAGGTCCGTGATCCTCATAATTGCGACCACATTCCCATCATTGAACGCCTGCTCTTTTGTATCCTTGTTGCAGGTCCACACGAAGTTCTTCTTGGCTGTAAAGGTCTTTCCGTCCTGATCAAGCCGAAGCTCCCCTTCGGTGATATGGCAGATCATGGCATTCATCATCGGCGGCCCCATGGTCTTCGATCCCGGCTGCATGATGATGTCGCGCATCGAGACGATCTTAAAGCCAGGGATGAGGGACGGTGTCTCGCCATTATAAGCGCGCACTACGACACCCGGCCACGGTGTCTCGTCTTTGTAGCCCGTGGTCTGAGCGGCGGCTGGCTTTATCATGGCCGCCGAAGCCGCTGCCAACCCGATACCCAACGCTGACCTTCTATCGATCTTGTTCATCGCTTTCTCCTGAGATTACAGCAACGAGCCGCCACAGAAGCGGCGCGCGCATTTCGTGGAATGTGAATTGTCGTGCGAACAGCAAAAAAAGCGTCGGTTTCTTAAGAGAGCGTGCCTGCCGATGACATCAATACCGCTCGTTCGCCCGGACGGCGATTTCGGCTGTCCCGTCTTATTCAAGGGCAACTAAATTATACGCCACCCGACGCGCCTTAGAAACAGCGTCGAAAATGCACAATGTCTCAAATTGGTTAGAGCCCAGGGACCGTAGACTGGATCGGGCTCGGCAGCTTCACTCCGACGACGGATATAGCAAGTCAGCGTAACTGACCGGGTCCCGCGCGGCTCATGCTCTTGCTAGATGATCCTGCACTCGACACCGTACGCGGCGGACAAGGAGCAACCGCCCACCCGCCGCGCCGAACGCGCCGCCTGCCCATGCGCAAAACCGGCGGCGCATCTCAGAACCTACGAGCCAATATGACGAACGATGCCAGCCTCGCCCGCATCTGCGCGCGGCTCCGGCGGCGGCGCGGCGGCCCACTCGATCTGCAAGATCGCGCGCGCGTCGCAATCGTCCCGGTAATCGGCCGGTAGACCCTGCTGCTTCGCGATCTCGATCAGCGCGCACTCCTCGCGCTCGACGAAAAGCAGGTCCGCGAGAATTTGCGTGATCCGCTCTCGCCGCTCCTCGTCACCGAGCGCCGCCTCATCGTCGGCACATTCGTCGATCTCGACGGATAGACGATCGATCAGTTGATCCTTGAACAACCACGCAATGAGCGCCTTAGGATCGATAAGCCGCCCGAACGCAACAGCGCCAGGAGCGACGTTGTGCACTTCGAACTGCCAGTTTGCGAGCGGCCACTCGATCGGCTCGCCATGCTCGATGCTGCTAGCCGCATCCGGCCGCCCTTGCTCGGCCAATGCTTCGACTTGAGCGACCATGGCAGCCTTGCGAACCGCGCTCGGACGGGGCGCGCAGCGTGCGCGGGCCTCATCGGCCCGCAGTTCGCGAGCGCGAGCGCGACGGCGCTCGATGGCATCGATCAGGTCGCCTTTGAACGACGGACGCTCGATCTCGATCATCCTGCCAACGGTCCCTGCTGGACGCGCCGTGATCATCTGCTCGATGTTGCGCAGCAGGGTGCCGAGCCGCTGGCTTTCGGTACCCCGCGCCTCCTTCGTGGCTAGCAAGCGGGCAAGGTCGCTGCGCTTCTGATCAAGCTTTGCCTGTTCGGTCGTGACCCGCATGTCATCGCTGCCGAGACCGAAGCCACCCCGTCCGCGCGGCTCCATCAATTCCGCAATGCGGGCCTCGTGCTTGAAGATTTCCGCGCGCAACATCTGCTCGTCCTCGAAAGCCGACCTGTACAGCGTGGTCACATCTGCGCGGCGGCGTTGCAGGTCCGCAACTTTCTCGCGGGCTTCCGCCGGAAGCACTTCCAGCGGATCACCGGCATTGATCACCATCATGCCGGTAGTGGGCCGGAGACAATGCTGCTGCTGGCGTCACCTGCCGGAAAGCTCGCCGCCTCGTTCCTAATCGGCGGCCGATCGCCGCCGAAGCCGAAATCCTGAAACCGATTGCGCGTCATGGCGTGCCTCGCTGAGAATTGTGAGCGGATCACACCACGTCTCGTTTGCAGCGAAATCAGTTAGCTCGCTGCAATGAGGCCAAAGCGGCATTTCTCCGACTAGGGCGCACGAGCCGATCAGCACGCGCAGAATGTGCGCTGTGGTGAGGGCCCGCCATATGTTGCGGTGACATCGGCGCTTCGAACACGATCAGCCGAATGTCGGCATAGATCTCCTCCAACTTATTTGGGCGAGGAGATCGGGCCTATCATTACTAGCTCTAGTAAAGATAAATCTGCATCTCCGTCGTCTAACGCCGCGCGCGATCGTAAGGTCAAGGTGGCGGAAGGCCTGAGCGAGCCGCAGTGCTAGCCGCGCCAAGCCAAGATATCGTTGATCGTCCGCACCGCCGGGACGTGGCCGCCACGCATTTTCAGGATTTGCCAGATTAGGCGGCGGCGATCGTCGCGGTGACGACATACGAGATCGGCCCGCGTCCTCGTCCACGTCGTCGAGGCATAGCGCGCAAGCTCGTCGTGGATGCGCATGGATTGTTGATGGCGGCAAAGACCGGGATAGCACCTTGCCGCCAACTCGCGGACCAACCGGTCGCGCTCAGCAAGCGCGGCCAAGGTTTCCGGCGTCCGCTGACCCGGCCGGGTCCGCAGCGCGTCCCGCAAGGCGGCCAACTCGTTTGCCGAGAGCGCGGCGAGATCGATCCGGACGGGCGCGGTCATGGCGTTCGCGAACCTCGATGCGACTAAGGTTCGTAAAGCTCGGGAACAGCGAAACAGCGACGACGCAAGGCCAATGTGCTCATGAACCGCCCCCTACCACCGCGCGATCTTTCGAGGAGTGTGAGTGCGAAACCATCTGCGACATAGAACGGGCCATTGCTTGCTCCTCTTATTTGTGGCGCGACAGTGTTGAACGAATTCATCCGCTAAAGCGTGAGTTTGGTCGTGTGAGAGGCCGAGACGCTGCGCGCAAGGCATCAATTCGGCGGTTCTTTCCTCGATACTTGTGCTCGCCAACCACTGATCGATTGTCGTCGCTCTTTCTTCCTTCCCTTCTTCAAAACCAATGCCGCGAAGCGGCCGCCGAGCGAAGCGAGGCGGAATAATAGGTGTTGAATTAGGTGTTCTATTAAGGTGTTTGTCAGCCACCGGTGGCGGAACGCGATCGGCCACCGGTGGCAGATCGCAATGCTCGATTTGGCTAATCGCATCCGGCTGATCATGCTTCCGTTCCGCCACAGGTGGCGGATCACCGCGATGGTTCCGTTCCGCCACGGATGGGTGCGGCTCTTGGCATCGGCACTCCGCTGCGATTTGAGGCGAGCTAGTCGGTCGTTCATCGCCACTATGTGATCGCTGAGCACGCGGTAGACATTCGCGCCACCCGTTCGTCTCCAATCGATCCAGCCATGTTTCCGAAGCGGTCCACGTCCCCTAGCGATCCCGCGCTCGGGAATGGCAGTCTCATCGCTGATCGCTCGATCGGAAAGGATCGCCTCGCCGGAGTGCTGATTGATGTGGCTAAGAATGCAGTTACCTATCACTTTGGCACGTGCATTGAGACGAGGATCAGCAGCCAGGGCCCTGATCCAACGAACTTGAAACTCGCGAAAGACCTGCGGGCAGTTTCGCTGTGACGGGCTTGCGCACCGTCGAGGCGCGCGATAGCCTTGCCGATGTCGGCCATTTTCGATCTCCATCGATGGTTGGCGAATTGCAGAAAGTACCCGCGCGCGGTGGCGGACCGTGGCGCGGGTTTTCTTTTGGGTGGTGCGTGCGAGGCTGGCGGAGACAGCGACGATCGGACAGGAACGAGCGTCGGCGGCACTGATCTTGCCAACGTCTCCGGCCACACCTTTGCACTGTCGATTGCAACGACTGCGTTGCTCACGGCGCGCGCCCCGCTATTGGACGGGCAGGCTGCCTGCCATCGCGCTCACAGTGGTCGTGCACCGGAGCGGCAGATCATTCAACGAGGCGAGATCGGCCTTGCTGAGGCCCCTGCATGTTATGTTGACATCAAAGTCATTCGTCGCGGCCGCTGATTTTGCCATAGGACTTTCCCTAGCGTTCGGCACGGCCCGGCGAATAGGGGAATGATCGCCGGGCCGCGCGTGGTGGCAACGGGAAGCCGATCAGGCATGACCGCGCGGGGTCGTGAACAGCATGCGATGATGTGGGCACGACGGCGAACCTCTCATGATGAGCATGCAGCTATCGCATAAAGGTGGCTCAGATTTTTGCGCGTGTCATGCATAAACTGCGCTCTGTGTCGGCCGATTGCGTAAATCGAAGCTTACAATGCTTCGTCCTGCGGCACCGCTGTTGCCTCTCGCTGCAAATTTCCTCACTATCGGCTTTTATTTGAGCGGACATATTGACTGAGCTGGCAAAGCAGATTGAGAATTCATCCATCAACGGGCGTTCGAAAATTGCGACAGCGCCCGTGCCACGGCGTCACTGCTGGCAGCTTCGTCTCAGCGGGCGGCACCACCCGACCGTAGACATTGGCGATGGACCCCGGATCACTTCCGGGGAGGTTGATGGCTGTCATGATAAGTACAGAGTTGGCGAACCGCGTTTGCGTGACATGCAATCAGGAAAAGCCAGAGACTGAGTACTCTTTGCTGGCCCGCGACAACGAGCGACACGGCATGCAGATCTGCGCCGAATGCCACGCTCTGGGTGAGGCCGAGACGAGGAACAAGGCACCTGATAACTGGCCCCGACCTCGACGCATGCTGAACGAAAAGCAGGTTCTTGAGATCGTTCCGGTCGGGCGCTCGACGTTGTGGCGAATGGAAAAGGCAGGTCGGTTTCCGAGATCGACCTATATCTCGCCGAACCGTCGGATTTGGTTCGAGGACGAGATCATCGCTTGGCAGACGGCGATAGCCGAGTGCGATCCGCATTTCGATCCCGCGCGTGGTCGTGGCAAAGGTCGGCGCAAGGTCCGCCAGCAAGCGGCGGTGCAGCGATGACCGGCGAGTATTTTCAAACAAGTACGAGAAAAGGTCGCGGCCGGGCGAAGCGCTCGCACGACATGATCAAGGCGATGTACAAAATCGTCGAAGACGCCCGGCCGATCACCGGACGTGGTGTCGGCTACAAGTTGTTCTCGCTGGGCTTGATCCCGTCCATGAGCAAGATGCAAGGCGTCTACCGCCTGCTGAAAGAGGCCCGCGAAGAAGGGACGATCCCATGGGAATGGATCGTTGATGAGACCCGCGAGCTTGAACGCGTGCCGACATGGGATGATGTCGCGGAATATATGCGGGTCACTGCGCGCGACTACCGGCGTGACTTCTGGCAGCAGCAGCCCGAACGCGTCGAGGTGTGGTCGGAGAAGGGTACGGTGCGCGGGGTGTTGCAGCCTGTCCTCGATGCCTATGGGGTCGGCTTCCGGGTCATGTGGCTTCGGCAGCGCCACCGTCATCAACGACATCTCGGAACGCGATAATGAGGACCATCCGGTGACAATCCTCTACATCGGCGATTACGACCCGAGCGGAATGTGGATGTCAGAGCGCGACCTTCCCGAGCGGATCGAGCGCTACGGCGGACACTACATCTCGATTGAGCGGATCGCGCTACTCCGCGACGATTGCGATGCACTCGGCAGCCGTCCTGCCTTCAATGTGGAAGAGAAGAGACTGGACCCGCGCGCCAAATGGTTTCGCAAGACCTACGGACAACTGTGCTGGGAACTGGACGCGATGGACCCAAATGATCTGCGCTCACGCGTGGAGGAAGAGATTAAGACGCATATCGAGCCCGTCGCATGGGAGCGCTGCCGCATCGTGTTTGAAGCCGAGTGTAAGTCTATGCGCGACTTTCTGGACAAGTGGCCGCACGCTGAGAACAAATAGCTGGCCAGCCACGACCATGATCACGCCCCGGCACCATCCGGGGCGTTTCATTTGAGTGTCGGCGAGTTTCAACCCCCGTTGCCCTCATGATCTAGGGCCTATTGGGGCCCGGTTGACAAAAACCCCGAAAATCTCGAGAAAAAGACCCTTGCAGCCAGGACCACACGGTTTTGCCGTACGCGCGGCTCGCCTGCGCCGCAGGGTTCGACGGCGTTGTGCACCTTGCCATCGAGATGCTGGCGCGACGAACCTGACAGCGCCGTCCGTCTGCGCGAAGCTTAAGGGCTCACGGAGAGCAATCCGCCCTGCCCCTGGCCTCTCGCGCCCGACGCTGCCGCGTCCACCGCAAGCCCGGCTCCGCGATCATCACGACACATGATCGCCCCTCTCGGATGAGCCGGGATGGCCGACACATACGTCATTTCCGAATTTCGGTAAAGGAGAATATTTTTCCGCTTAGGGCTTGACACCGACACATGTGGAAACGGTCGGGTGTTTTGCCTGACGGACCCGCGCCGGCCTGGCTAGTCTGTTTACATCCATCCACATTTCACCACCTGGGGCGCCTAGTCCCACCTTGCCCAGCCGGTGCGCGGGGCCATGGGCGCCTCTCCCCCGCCGGGGCCCGCTTGCATTTTTCACGAGCAGCCTGCGACAATTCGTGCACCGCTCGGACATAATGGCGCGGCAATCCTGGGGCTTGTCGGCCGCCCGCCCATGCTCCCCCGGAGTTCCCATGCTTTCTGCCGACCGGCCGGCAACACGCCTTGCGACCCGACTCGCCTTCCTCGTCGCGGGCTTCGGCATTGCGTGCTGGGCACCGCTGGTGCCGTTCGCGAAGACGCGCCTCGGCGTCGACGACGGCATGCTCGGATTGCTGCTGCTCAGCCTCGGCATCGGCTCGGTCCTCGCCATGCTTCTGACCGGCGTGCTGAGTGCGCGCTACGGCAGCAGACCGACCATCATCGCGGGCGGGCTCGGTCTCGCCCTGGTGCTGCCGCTGCTTGTGATTGCGAGCTCGCCCGGAGCGCTGGCGCTGGCGCTCTTTGCGTTCGGGGCCGCGCTCGGCTCGATCGACGTCGCCATGAACATCCATGCGGTGGAGGTGGAGCGCGCCGCAGCACGTCCGCTGATGTCCGGCTTCCACGCGCTGTTCAGCATCGGCGGTTTCGCCGGCTCTGCGCTGATGACGGCACTGCTCTCGCTGCAATTCGGCGCGCTCACCTGCGCGCTGGTCTGCTCTATCCTGATGCTGATCGCGATGTTGGTGAGCTGGCCGCGCCTGCTCCGCTCAGCGCAGGTGCAGGAGGGCCCTCTGTTCGTGCTGCCGCACGGATCGGTGCTCCTGCTCGCGCTGCTTGGCGCCATCACCTTCCTCGTCGAAGGCGCGATGCTCGATTGGGGAGCTCTGCTCGTCATCGGCGCGGGTCTCGTCTCGGAGGCGCAAGGCGGCGCCGGCTATATGGTGTTCTCCATCGCGATGACCGTGGGGCGGCTCGGCGGCGACGCCGTCGTCGCACGCATCGGAGACCGCGCCACGCTGTTGTGGGGAAGCCTCATCGCCATCGCGGGCTTCGTGGTCCTGCTCACGGCTCCGGTAGCGGCGGTTGCCATAGCCGGCTTCCTGCTCATCGGCCTCGGCGCATCGAATCTGGTGCCGGTGCTGTTCCGCGGGGCGGCCAAGCAGAAAGCCATGCCCACGGGCCTCGCCGTCGCGGCGATCACGACCGCCGGCTATGCCGGCGTCCTCATCGGTCCCGCCGGCGTCGGCTTCGTTGCTCGCGCCAGTGGGCTGCCAACGGCGTTCTGGCTGCTCGCCGCGCTGATGGGTCTCGTCACGCTGTCGGCAGGCATCGTCACGAAGGAGCAGCACCGGACATCGCGCGCCAGGGCGTGAGCGGCCGATGCTGCACGAGCGGTCCCGGATTACGCTCGCGCTCCATCCGGGCTTCGACGAATACCCTACACCGGATCGAACGCCCGGATCGGCGGCAGATTGCCCGTGAACTTTTCCACCTCGACCGCTGTCAACTGCCCCGTGCAACCCTGCGCCAGGGACGAGGTGCCGATGTCGCGGGTGAGCACGTTCGGATTGCCGTGCACGCAGAGCGGCGCGTCGTCCTCGGGATCCATCGGGTCATACCACGCGCCGGTCGGCAGTTGCACCACGCCCGGCGCGATGCCGTCGGTGACGTGGACTGCGGCAAGGCAGGCGCCGCGGTCGTTGAACAGGCGGATGATATCGCCATCCCTGATGCCGCGCGCATCAGCGTCACGCGGATTCATGCGCGCGACCTCGCGGCCGCGATGTTTGGCGGCCAGCGAATGTCCGCCGAAATCGAGCTGGCTATGCAGGCGCGTCACCGGCTGATTGGCGACGAGGAAGCACGGCGCACCCGGCTTCGGTGTGTCGGTCTTCTCCAGCCAGACCGGATGACCGGGACAATCCGCATCACCATGGCCTGCGATCTTCGCCGAGAAGATCTCGATGCGGCCGCTCGGCGTCGGCAAGGCGTGACCTGTGGGATCCTCACGGAAGCGGCGCAGCCTGCCGCCGTCGTCGGGCTGCTGCGGCACGATCAGGCTGCCGCGTTGCCAAAATTCATCGAAGCTCGGCGCCTCCAGGCCACGCTTGGCCAGCGAGGCGCGGGTCGGCTCATACAGATGCTCGAGCCACTGCCGCGAGCTGCGGCCTTCAGTGAAAGGTTCGCGCGCACCGAGACGCTCGGCGAGATCGGCGAAGATCTCATAGTCGTCGCGCGAAAGGCCAAACGGCTCGGCGATCCGGTGCATGGCGACCATGAGGGGATCGTTGGTGGAATAGCCGATGTCCTCGCGCTCCAGCGTCATGGTCGCGGGCAGCACGATGTCGGCATGCCGGGCCGTCGCGGTCCAGCCGAGCTCGTGCACGACCAGCGTGTCGACTTGCGCAAACGCCTTGCGCAGACGGTTGATGTCCTGGTGGTGATGGAAGGGATTGCCGCCGGCCCAGTAGACGAGGCGAATGTCCGGATAGGTGCGCGTCTCGCCATTGTAGCGGTAGGTAGCGCCCGGGTGGAGCAGCATGTCCGCGATGCGCGCGACCGGAATGAAGTCGGCAACGCCGTTGCGGCCCTGCCCCAGCGTCGGTCCTGGCACGTCGTTGACGCGGCGGCCGTAATAGCCGATCGCACCTAACGAATAGGCATAGCCACCGCCGGACAGACCGATCTGGCCGAGCGCTGCCGCCAGCACCAGCCCCATCCACACTGGCTGCTCGCCATGTTCGGCGCGCTGCAGCGAATGCGATACGGTGATGAGTGCGCGCTTTCCGGCGAGCCGGCGCGCCAGCGCGCGGATATTGTCGGCGGCGACGCCGCAGATCGGGGCGGCCCATTCGGCGTGCTTCGCTTGCCCATCGCTCTCGCCGGTGAGATAGCGCAGGAAGACGGGCCACCCCTCCGTATAGCGATCGAGGAAAGCCTGATCGTGCAAGCCTTCGCTCACCAGCGTGTGGACGATGCCGAGCATCAGCGCGGTGTCGGTGCCCGGCACGCAGCTCAGCCATTCGGCGCCGGCTTCGACCGGAAGATCGTCGCGCAGCGGGCTGACCAGGACGAACTCGCAGCCGCGCCGGCGCGCCGCTGCCATGGCGCCGCGCTCGACATGCTTGCTGATCGAGCCGCCGGCGACCATGGAATTCTTCAGCGCCATGCCGCCGAAGGCCAGCACGATCTCGGTGTCAGAGGCGATCTGCTCCCAGGTGACGTTGCGCTTGGTGATATCCTCGTATCCGGCCAGGATCTGCGGCAGCAGCACCGAGGACGCGCCGGAAGAATAGGTGTTGACCGAGCGCACATAGCCGCCCATCGCGATGTTGAGGAAGCGATGCACCTGGCTCTGGGCGTGATGAAAGCGGCCCGCGCTCGACCAGCCATAGGAGCCGCCGAACACGGCGCCGGGACCGTGCGTGTTGCGGACGCGCTCCAGCTCGTCGCCGAGCAGATCGAGCGCCTTCTCCCAGCTCACGGAGACAAATTCGTCGCGGCCGCGGCGATCGTCCGGGCCGGGACCGCGCTCGAGCCAGCCGCGGCGGATCGCCGGCTGGGCGATGCGGGCCTGATGCCGCAGTGCGCCCGGGAAATTGTCGATGATGCCGTTCGGATCGGGATCCCCCGCATAGGCCCTCACCTCGAGTCCGGCCTTGCCTTGACGCGCGGAAAACACGCCCCAATGCGAAGTATGCGGCTTGAAGCCGTCGGACAGGTCGAGGCCGGGGTCGGGGAAGCCAATCGTGTCGTCCATTAGATCGTCCTTGTTCCGGTATGTGGTGACAGTATAGCGATCCGCATCCCGATGTCATCGAGATCCGGGCTGATGCAAACGCCGGGCTCCCGTGTGTGAAGGGCAAGGCATCGAGCGGAGCACGAGCGCGGTACGGGGCGCGTATTGGTCGTGAACATGTGCGATATGCGTCCCTCCCCTCAAGCCACAACGGTCTCATCATGATCAAGCGCGTCTCGCCTTACGAAGGTCTGCTCCACGAAGTGGTCGAGCACAATGCGTGCTTTACATCGGTGGAATCGTTCCCGAGGACACGAGCCTCGATATGTCGGGCCAGGCAAACGACGTCCTCCGGCAACTGGCGCAGCTGCTGAAGACCGTCGGATCCGATCTGACCAACATCTTGCAGGTGACCATTTACATGACCGACCTGAAGGAGAAGGCCGAGTTCAATGCGGCCTGGAAGGCGCACTTTGCAGAAGCTCATCTGCCGGCGCGGGCCGCAATTGGCGTCGCCGATCTCGGCCCGGGCGTCAAGCTCGAGATGACCGCCATCGCTGCGCGACAATAGTGGTGCAGGCCCAATCCGCTGTGCGGATTCGCGTCGCGGCCCGCGTAGCGGTCGCAATGCGCATCCGCTTCCCTCAGGGATTCTGCGCTCGAAGCACACTGATGTAGATCCCTTGCGTTAGAATGGCTGCGGGCGTTGGGGACCTGTGTTGTTTGACTGGGATGATCTCAAGTACCTGACGGCGATGGCCTGTCGCGGCCAGCACGCTCGCGCCCGCAGAATTTCATAACGGCTGCAATACGCTCGCTGCATCACATCTCCCAAGGCTCGGAGCTTTCTTTGGTTAGGTGGTGCCGGGCGCCGCAAACGCCGCCGGTGGCTAGGACCTGCGGCTCCAGCGTTTCGCCCGAACGGCGTGAAAGCGCGCGTTCGTCTGGGGCTTGATGAACAGGGCTGCGACGCTCGGATGATGCTTGCGGATTTCACTCTCGAGCGAGATCACGCATTGCTCGATATCGTCGGCGCGCTTCTCGTCGGCGAACTCGACGCTGAGGGCGGCGACGATCTCGTCAGGGGATAGTTGTACCGTCAGGAGCCCGTTGGCTTGTAGCACACCCGGCGAGCGCCGCGCGATCTCGAGGATCGATCGCGCAAGCTCAGGGTGCGCCGGCTCACCGATCAATAGACTCTTGCTCTCGCGGGCGAGCCCGACGGACGTGATTCCCAGGAGAATCCCGATCAGGATCGAGCCGACGCCGTCCCACACCGGTTGCGCCAGCCATACCGCCGCCGCCGTTGCCGCGGCCGCAATGACGATGCCGACCAGCGCCGCACTGTCCTCGAGCAGCACCATGAAGGCGGGCGGGTCCTTGCTGCGGACAAAGGCCTGATAGTAGCCAAACCGCGCCGCGTCCGAGCGGAAACGGCGCAGTGCGACCAGCCACGAGGCGCCCTCGAACAGGAACGACAGCCCGAGCACGATGAAACTGACGATGGGATCCTCGATCGGGTCAGGCGCGGCGACATGCAGGACACCCTGATAGAGCGAGACGCCCGAACCGAGCGCAAAGATCAGCAGGGCGACGATGAAGCTCCAGAAATACAATTCGCGCCCATAGCCGAGCGGATGGGATTCGTCCGCTGGACGGCTGGCACGACGGTAGCCATAGAGCAGCAGCATCTCATTGGAGGTATCGACCACCGAGTGCACGGCCTCGCTGGTCATCGCCGAGCTTCCCGTCCATATGGCGGCGCCGATCTTGGTGACCGCGACGAGCAAATTGCCGGCAAGCGCGGCATAGACGGCGGTCTTCGATGATGATGCAGCGGCCATGTTCACCAAGGCCCGTCCTCCTCTGCAGTCGGCGGCCCCGCCGGTTACGCAAAGGTCAGCGCTTTCGCCGGCACAGCGGAAGGAACCAGACGCCGTCTACGGCAAGCCGTCGGTGCACTCACGCGCTACGATTTTGCCGTGCCCGGCTCGGCCATCTTCCGATGCTGCTTGGCCAGCATCTCGTTCGGCGTGATGTTGGCGACCGTCGTCTGGATCTTGTTCTTCAACCCGGTGACGATATCGGCCTCACCCCGCAGCATTGCATCGAAGCCGGCCTTGGCCACCTCGTAGGCGCCATCCTTCTGCTCGGTGCCGACCTTGGTGTCCATCATTTCGGCGCGGCGGAAGAATTCAGTGTCGGTGGCGCCAGGCATCAGGCAAGTGACGGTGATGCCGCTATCGCGCAGCTCTTCGCGCAGCGCGAAGGAGAACGAGTCAAGAAAAGCCTTGGAGGCGTTGTACACCGCCTGGAAGCTGCCGGGCGTGAAGCCGGCGACCGAGCCCGTGATGAGAATGCGCCCGGAGTTGCGGCGCAGCATCGCGTTGCCGACGCGATGGATCAGGTCAAGCGTGCCGGTGATGTTGGTGTCGACGACGCGCCTGATGCGTTGGAAATCCTGATCGAGGAAGGCCCGGCCGAGGCCGATGCCGGCATTCGCCAGCAGCGCGTCGATCGGGCGGTCGGCAATCGCGGCGCAGAGCTTATCGACACCTTCAGTGGTGGCGAGATCGGTCTCGACCGGCTCCACACTACCGCCGAGCCTACGCAGATCGACGGCCACCCGCTCGATCGCAGGCTCGTCCGCGGCGATGACGAGATTGAAACCTGCCTGGGCGCAGCACCTGGCGAGTTCCAGGCCAATACCGGTTGAGGCGCCGGTGACGACGGCGAGTTGATTGGCGGACATAGGGCATATCCTCGCGGATTGGGATGATGACGCCCAATCGCCCAACCGACCACCCTGTTCCAATTTCCGCCCCAGGCTCGTGCAGTGCGAGGAATTTGCGCCTCGCATAGCAACCATCGTTCATGCCTGGACTTAGATGCCACGTGATTGATAGCGGAGGACGGAGATGAAGGCGCTGGTATGGCATGGCAAGGAGGACATCCGGTGCGACAGCGTCACCGACCCGGAGATCCAGGACCCGCGGGACGCCATCATCAAGGTCACGAGTTGCGCCATCTGTGGTTCGGACCTGCACCTCTTCCACAATTTCATTCCAGGCATGCTGCCCGGTGACATCATGGGCCACGAGACCATGGGTGAAGTGGTCGAGGTCGGCTCCGGCGTCGACGGCAAGCTGAAGAAAGGTGACCGCATTGTCGTGCCGTTCACGATCATTTGCGGCGAATGCGACCAGTGCAAGCGCGGCAATTTCTCCGTCTGCGAGACCACCAACCGCAAGCGTCATCTGGCTGAGAAGGTGTTCGGTCATTCCTGCGCCGGCCTGTTCGGCTACACGCATCTGACCGGCGGCTATCCCGGCGGGCAGGCCGAGTATCTGCGTGTGCCCTACGCCGATGCCACGCACATCAAGGTTCCCCCCGGCATCCCCGACGAGCAGCTGTTGTTCCTCAGCGACATCTTCCCGACCGGCTGGCAGGCCGCGGTGCAGTGCGATATCGAGCCGACCGACACTGTCGCGATCTGGGGCTGCGGCCCGGTCGGACAGATGGCGATCCGCAGCGCCATCCTGCTCGGCGCCAACCAGGTGATTGCGATCGATTGCCTGCCCGAGCGGCTCAGCATGGCGGAAGCCGGCGGCGCCACCACGATCAATTTCGAGACCGAAAGCGTGGTTGAACGGCTAAACGAACTCACCGACGGCAAGGGACCGGAGAAGTGCATCGATTGCGCCGGCATGGAAGCGCATGTGATGGCCTCGCAACCGGACACGCTGCTCGACCGCGCCAAGCAGATGGTGATGCTGGAGAGCGACCGGCCCCACGTGCTGCGCGAGATGATCTATGTCTGCCGTCCCGGCGGCATCATCTCGGTCGCGGGCGTCTATAGCGGCTTCTCTGACAAGATGCCGATCGGCGCGTTCATGAACAAGGGGCTGACGATGCGGACCGGCCAGACCCACGTCAATCGCTGGACCGACGACCTGCTTCGCCGCATCGAGGAAGGCGAGATCGATCCGTCCTTCGTCATCACCCATACCGTGCCGCTCAGCCAAGGCCCCGAAATGTACCAGGTGTTTCGCGACAAGCGTGACTCCTGCGTCAAGGTCGTGCTGAAGCCCTGAGGAAGTCCGCCATGTTTCACTTCTCCAACATCGTCCGCACCAAGGGTGATCCGAAAATCCTCGAGGGCGGGCCGAGCCTGAAGCGCGCCGAAGACCAGCTCGCTCGCGCGCTCGGCTGGTTCAGTATCGCTCTCGGCGCCGTGGAATTCCTTGCGCCAAGGCGCATCACCGCGACGATGGGCATGGAAGGCCATGAGACGCTGGTCCGCGCCTTCGGCGTGCGGGAGATCCTTGCCGGGATCATGTCACTGTCCGTGGACAAGAACGCCGGCCTCTGGGCCCGCGTCGGCGGCGACGGCCTCGATGCCGCCGCGCTGCTCTCCGGACTGACACCCGACAATCCCAAGAAAGGCAATATCGCGCTGGCGCTCCTGATGGTCGGGGGCATCGCCATGCTCGACTATCGCGCCGCGCAGGACACCAGGCCGCGGCGGCCGCCGCGCGAAGCAAGGCGCAAGCTCTATCCGAACCGCAGCGGCTTCCCCAAGGGGCTGGAAAACGCCAGAAGCGGCGCGAAGCAGATCGCAGCGCACCCCATGCCCGAGCGATCCTGAGTTCGCGCGAGAGACAAACCGTAACGAGGTGAATCGAGGCAATGAACGAATCCCGTGACGAACGCGCGTGGTGGCAATCCGCAGTCGTTTATGAAATCGCGCCGATCTCGTTCCAGGATTCCAATGGCGACGGCAAAGGCGACCTCGCCGGCTTGATGTCGCGGCTCGACTACCTGAAATGGCTCGGCGTCGATGCGGTGTGGCTGACGCCGATCTACCGCACCCCCTTTCGCGATCTCGGCTATGATATCTCCGATTATTGTTCAATCGACCCGAGTTTCGGCACGCTCGACGCGTTCGATCGCCTCCTCAGTGCCCTGCACGCGGAAGACATCCGGGTCATTCTCGACTTTGTCCCCAATCATACCGCCGACGACCATGCCTGGTTCGTCGAGAGCAGCAGTTCGCGCCACAGCGCGAAATCCGATTGGTACGTCTGGGCCGATCCGGCCGAGAATGGCGGGCCGCCGAACAATTGGCTCAGTCGTTTCGGCGGCAGCGCCTGGGAATGGTGTGAGGCGCGGCGGCAATATTATTACCACTCCTTCCTGGTCGAGCAGCCGGACCTGAACTGGCGCAATCCGGACGTGAGAGCAGCGATCGCCGACGTCATGCGCTTCTGGCTCGACCGCGGCGTCGACGGCTTTCGCGTCGATGCCAGCGCCGTGCTGATCAAAGACGATCTCTTGCGCGACAATCCACCGAACCCGAAGGCCAAGGACAAGCCGCCGCCGCAACGCCATACGCCCGTATTTACCGACGACCGGCCGGAGACGATGTCGTGCATCGAATTCATCCGGGAGGTGATCGATGGCTATCCGGACCGGGTGTTGTGCGGCGAAGTTCAGGGCAAGACCGACCGGATCGGGCACTTCTACGGCAACGATCGACCTCGCCTGCACCTGCCGCTGAATTTTGCGCTGCTGGACTCGCAATGGGACGCGCTGTCGCTCCAGGCGACCATCGACGCCTATCTCAACGCCATCCCCAAGGGCGCTTGGCCGGTGTGGGTGATCGGCGGGCATGACAAGCAGCGGATCGCGAGCAAGATCGGTGCGGCGCAGATGCGCGTGCTCGCGGTGTTGTTGATGACGCTGCGTGGAACGCCGTTCTTCTTCATGGGCGACGAGATCGGCCGCAAGCGCGTTCCCATTCCCGCCGATCGCGTTCACGATCCCTTCGAGAAGCTCGTGCCGGGCTATGGACTTTGCCGCGACCCCGAGCGCGCGCCGATGCGCTGGGATGACGGCGAGAGCGGCGGATTCACCACCGGCAGCCCGTGGCTGCCCCTCGGGCCCGGCGATGCGCCAAACGTGGCGCAGCAGAGACGGGACGAGCGTTCGCTCCTGGCGCTGTTTCGCGCGCTGATCGCGTTACGGCGCGAGCATGCCTGTCTGCGCGACGGCAGCCACGCGCCGCTGCGCTCGCAAAACGACGTGCTCGCCTTCAAGCGCCTGGCGGGCCCAAGCGAAGTGCTGGTCGCGCTCAACATGGCCGCCGAGCCGCGAAGATGGCACTGGCAGGGCCGCGGCCGCCTGCTGATGTCGACGCACCTGGACCGGCCGCGCGAAGCATTGCGGGATGCATCGATCCTGCTTCGGGGCAATGAAGGCGTGATCATTGAGCTCGCGCGGCGATGATCGGAGGAACCATCGGCGCGCCGAGGAGTCTGATCAACGCCTCCGGCATCTCCCCCCGTGCTGCCGGACGCATTTTGGACGAAACCGCTAGCTCCGACGCTCATTCCCCCTTTGGGGGCCGGGGCGGCGGCGTGAGCTTGGAGGCTGCAATGGGCAAGGTGAAGGGTCTTAAGCAGCGGATCGCCGGCAAGGCGAAACAGGCCGTCGGCGAGATCGTCGGGGATCAGGAGCTCCATGAGGACGGCAAGGCCGAGGCGGAGCGCGGCCGCGACGAACAGGACAAACCGAGCGAGCTCAATCCGCTGAAGAAGCTCCAGCAGCTGACGTGAACGCGCCGTCCGAGCCGGCGCTTTACGTCACCAGGAGGCGACGCCGCTCGCGCTGGACCGCGGCCATCGCGCTCGGCCTGATCAGCAGCACCTTCTCGACCATCGTCAGCCAGCTCTTCGCCGCCCGGATCGGCCGCGATGCAGCGGTCGACTGGATGATTGTCGCCACCATTCCGGCGCGCGACTGGGCGATCAGCGCCGAGCCCTCATGGAGCGCGGTCGTCACCGGCATCGCGTTCCATCAATGGGCGGACTTTTCCTGGGCGGTTGTCTTCTTCGGCGTGCTGGGACGCTGGACGGCGGACTTGCGGCCGCTGACGATCCTGCTGCTCGCGCTGCCCTGGGCGGTGTTTTCCTCAGGCATGGAATGGCTCGTGCTGGTACCGCTTTTTCCGTTCTGGCAGCCCCTGTTCACGCTGCAGCAGCCCTACTGGATCGGGCTTCTGGTGCACGGCTCGTCGGCCGTGATGTATCCCCTGTTCGCGCGGCTGCGCTGGGCCCACGGCGATACGCCCGCCCGCGATGTGCGATTCACCAATGCCTGGATCACCGGCGCCCTGGTCGTGATCGCACTGCTCGGGACGACCGCCTTTTTCGGCCGCCATGGCTACGAGCTGCCGTGGATGGGACGCGACAGGGATGTCGACCAAGCCTATATCCGGCACATGACCACCCACCACGCGCAAGGCATCGAGCTTGCGCGGATCGCAACCGAGCGTGCGCAAGACCCGCATTTGCAGAAGCTCGCCATGCTGATGATCGCAAGCCAGACCGGCGAGAAAACAATCTTCGAGAACTGGTGGCTGAGCTGGTTCGACACGGAGATGCCGGACTGCACCGCGCAGGAGCGCTCCGCCATGCCGGGCTTTCTGACGCCAGCCGAGATGCGTCAAGTCAGGATCGCCGCGCCCGAGGCGTTCGCTCGCCTCTTTGTTGAGATGATGACGTTGCATCATCGGGGTGCGGTGAAGATGGCGGACCAGATGTGGCACAGCCGTGGCGATCCGCGCCTGCGTATCATGGCTCATGCCCTCCGCCATGAGCAGCAAGGTGACATCGCGCTGATGCAGGGCGTGAGCGGCGTCGCCGCGGTGGCGACGGCGTTACGCAACATGTTCGGCGATAACGCCAATTGAGCGCGCGGAACCTTGGCTCGCATCGATGCGGCAGGCCAGGAAGCCTCTTTGCGGCAAGACCGTCTTCAAGATCCACCTGACGCACTCGTGCGAGTGCGTCGCTCGATGCACAAAAGGCCGATCCGCTCGCCGCGGCTTCACGCCACCTTCAGCGCGGCCCCGCTGTCGGCGTCGAGAAATCCCGTAAGCCTACCCCTGATCAGTCGCTCGGCATCCGCCATGATGCGGTCGAGCAGCTCCTTCACGGTTGGAATGTCGTGGATGAGCCCGACGACCATGCCGCAACTCCAGGCGCCCGCGTCCATATCGCCCTCGATCATCACCTTGGGATAAACGCCAGCCACCTGATCATGGATGTCGTCGATCTTGAGGCTCTTGCCTTTCTCCCGCTCGACCCCGAGCAGCTGCTCGACACCCTTGTTGTTCAGGACCCGCTCGGTGTTGCGGAGCGCCCGCATGACCAGCCTTGTATCGAGCTCCGACGCCCGGACCAAGGCATTCTTGACGTTCTCGTGCACCGGCGCCTCCTTGGTGGCGATGAAGCGCGTGCCCATGTTCATGCCGGCGGCGCCCATTGCCAGCGCCGCAACGAGGCTGCGCG
The DNA here is from genome assembly GCF_023073835.1 of Bradyrhizobium sp. 153. NCBI lineage: Bacteria > Pseudomonadati > Pseudomonadota > Alphaproteobacteria > Hyphomicrobiales > Nitrobacteraceae > Bradyrhizobium > Bradyrhizobium sp. 153. Next base: position 21,957 of record NZ_JADPKH010000147.1, read on the forward strand.
CGTCCGCCATGCCGCCGGAGGCAACAAACGGGATCTTCAGTTCCTCGGCGGCACGCGGCAACAGGATCATGTTGGGCATGTCGTCTTCGCCCGGATGGCCGCCGCATTCAAAACCATCGACGCTGACGGCATCGCAGCCGATCTGCTCGGCCTTCAGCGAATGCCGGACCGAGGTGCATTTGTGGATCACCTTGATGCCGCCCGCCTTCAAGGCCGGCATGTACTGTTCGGGGCTGCGCCCGGCGGTTTCGACGATCTTGACGCCGCCCTCCCTGATCGCAGCGATGTATTCCGGATAGGGCGGTGCGCTGAAGGTGGGCAGGAAAGTCAAGTTCACCCCGAATGGCTTATCGGTCATGTCGCGGCAGCGCGCGATCTCCTTGGCCAGCAGTTCCGGCGTTCGCTGCGTCAGGCCGGTGATGATTCCGAGCCCGCCGGCATTCGACACCGCGGCTGCGAGTTCGGCAAAGCCGACATAGTGCATCCCACCCTGGATGATCGGATGTTCGATGCCGAACAGTTCAGTGATCGCTGTCTTCACGAATGACCTCCCCGCGTTTCCGCTCAGTGAATGATTTCGAACAGTCCCGCCGCGCCCATGCCGCCGCCGATGCACATGGTCACCACGCCGTACTTCGCCTTGCGCCGCCGGCCCTCGAGAAGGAGGTGGCCGGTAAGCCGCGCTCCGGTCATGCCGTAGGGATGACCGATCGCGATCGATCCGCCGTTGACGTTGAGCTTGTCCGGGTCGATGCCGAGCTTGTCGCGGCAATAAATCACCTGCACCGCGTAAGCCTCGTTCAGCTCCCAAAGATCGATGTCGTCGATCTTGAGGTCATGGCGCTTGAGCAAGCGCGGGATCGCGACGACCGGGCCGACGCCCATCTCGTCGGGTTCGACGCCAGCGGCGACGAAGCCGCGGAAGATGCCGAGCGGCTTGAGGCCCTTCCTGGCCGCGATCCTGTCGCTCATGATGATGCAGGCCGAAGCACCGTCCGAAAGCTGGCTGGCATTGCCCGCGCTGATCGTCTTGCCTTCGAACACCGGCTTGATCTTGGACAGGCCCTCGGCCGTGGTCTCGGGGCGTGGACCTTCGTCCTTTGTTAGCGTCACCTCCTGGTAGGTGACCTCCTTGGTGTCCTTGTTGACAAGCGCCATCCTGGTCGTGAATGGCACGATCTCATCGTTGAAGCGGCCGGCCTGCAAAGCAGCGCCGACGCGCCGTTGACATTCGAGACTATATTCATCCTGCTTGTCGCGACCGATCTTGTAGCGCTCGGCGACGATCTCGGCGGTCTCGAGCATCGACATGTACATTTCGGGCTTCATCGCCATCAGCTCATCGTCGACGGCGTGGAACTTGTTCATGTGCTCGTTCTGCACGAGACTGATCGACTCGATGCCGCCGCCGATCGCGACTTCGACGCCATCGAGCATGACCGACCGCGCTGCAACTGCGATGGCCTGCAGCCCCGACGCACATTGGCGGTCGATGGTGGTGCCGGCGACGGTGACCGGCAGGCCAGCGCGGATCGCGCCCTTGCGGGCGACGTTCATCACCATGGTGCCTTGCTGCATCGCGCAGCCCATCACCACGTCCTCGACTTCGCCGGGCGCGATGCCGGCCCGCTTCACCGCTTCGGCCATCACATGCCCGGCCATGGTGGGGCCGTCCGTGTTGTTGAGCGCGCCGCGATAGGCTTTGCCGACGGCGGTCCGAGCCGTGGAAACGATGACTGCTTCAGTCGTCATGCTGGCCTCTCTGTTTACGCGGCTGCGTCCAGCTGCGCGTAGCGCAGCACGTGGAACGCGGGATCGCCGAACTGGATGTTGATGGAGGAGATTCGCTTGAAATAATGTCCGACGTTGAGCTCGTCGGTCATTCCCATGCCGCCATGAAGCTGTACCGCCTGCTCGGCGACGAACTTGCCGGCATAGCCGATCTTCGACTTGGCGCCCGAGGCGAGCCGCGGGAGTCCCACATCGCCCGCAGCGAGGCTGAGGTTGAGATGTTGCAGCAGGGAGAGCGCCTCCTGATGCGCGATGAACATGTCGACCATCCGATGCTGCAGCACCTGGAAGGAGCCGATGGTGGTGCCGAACTGCTTGCGGGTCTTCGAATATTCCAGTGTGGCGGAATTCAGCTCGCCCATCGCACCGACGCCTTCCGCGCAGAGCGCGCCGATCGCGCGATCGCGGCAGGCCTCCAGCGCGGCAACGCCCTCGCCTTCCGGTCCGAGCAATTGCCCGCGAGCCTCGCGCAGGCTGATCTCGGCGGCGCGGCGGCCGTCGATGGTCTTGAAGCTCTGAAGATCGACGCCGGCGGCGCGGCGATCGACCACGAACAGGCTGACGCCGCCACGGTCACGGTCATCGCCGGAGGTCCGGGCCGAGACGATCAGATCGTCGGCCCACGGCGCGGCGATCACCATGGTCTTCGCGCCGCTCAGGATGTAGTCATTGCCCTCGCGCCGCGCCGTCGTCGTGACATTGCCAAGATCGAAGCGCGATTCCTTCTCCGTCCAGGCCAGAGCCCAGGTCTTTGTGCCGTCGATGATGCCGGGGATGAAGGCTTGTTTCTGCTCCGGCGTGCCAATCTGCTCGATCAGGCCGCCGGCCAGCACCACCGTTTCGACGAAAGGCTCGATGACGAGGTGCCGGCCGAACTCATGCATGATGATCATGGTCGACAAGGGACCGCCGCCGAGACCGCCGACCTCCTCGGAGAACGGCGCCGCGAGCAACCCGAGCTCCGCGAAGGCCTCCCAATGCTTCCGGCTGAAGCCTTGCTCGCTCGCCACGATCTTGCGGCGCGTGTCGAAATCGTATTGGTCGCGCAGCAAACGCTGGACGCTGGATCGCAGCATGTCCTGCTCTTCCGTAAACTGGATGTCCATCCGATCCTCCCGATGCGCCGCGCCTAAAGACCGAGCACTGCTTTGGCGATGATGTTTCGCTGGATCTCGTTCGATCCGCCGTAGATGCTGAGCTTGCGCGCGTTCAGATATTTCTCCGACGCGGTATGAGCGTACTCCGGGCCCGGCATGAAGTGGTTGGTGCTGATCGGATGCTCGCGGATCGCAAGGCCGTAATTGCCAATCGCGCGATGAGTGAGTTCGGTGATGCTCTGGAATATCTCGGTGCCGCGGATCTTGAACAGCGACGCCGCCGGCCCCGGGTCGATGCCGCGCGCCATCTGGGCGACCACGCGCAATTCGGTCGCCTCCAGAGCCAGGACATCGAGCTCGATGCGGGCGATGTCCCGCAGAAACTCGAGATGTGCCGGATCGTGCGCTGGTATCTCGGCCTTCACGATCTGCTTCAGCTTCCCGATGTAACGGGTCGACCGGCCGACGCCCGCCATGCTGGTCCGCTCGTTGCCGAGCAGGAACTTGGCGTAAGTCCAACCTTTGTTCTCCTCGCCGACGAGGTTCTCCACCGGCACGCGGACGTTCTCGAGGAAGACGTCGTTGACCTCGTGGCTGCCTTCGATCGTGATGATCGGCCGCACGGTGACGCCGGGCGACTTCATGTCGATCAGCAGGAAGGAGATGCCGGATTGCGGCTTCGCGTTCGGGTCGGTCCGCACCAGGCAGAAAATCCAGTCGGCGTGCTGCGCCAGCGTGGTCCAGGTCTTGTGGCCGTTGACGATGTAGTGGTCGCCGTCGCGCACCGCCTTGGTTCTGACGGTCGCAAGGTCCGAGCCGGAGCCCGGCTCCGAATAGCCCTGGCACCACCAATCGTCGCCGGAGAGAATCCGCGGCAGGAAGCGCCTCTTCTGCGCCTCGTTGCCGAACGTGTAGATCACCGGCCCGACCATGGTCACGCTGAACGCGAGCGGCGGCAGCGTTCCGGCCCGGGAGGTCTCCTGCTCGAAGATGAAGCGTTGCGTGATCGACCAGCCCGGACCGCCATACTCCTTGGGCCATAACGGCGCGATCCAGCCCTTATTGTAGAGAATGCGATGCCAGAGCAGCGACTGCTCCTTGGTCAAATCGGTCTCGGGATTCGGAACGCGCATTTCCGCCGGATAATTCTCTGCGATGAAGGCGCGCACCTCATCGCGAAAGGCAGCGTCCTCACTGGAAAGATTGAGCTCCATCGCAGCGGTCTCCGCTACCACTTCTCACCGAAGGGGCGGATCTCCAGCTCGAAGGTCCAGGCGCTGCGCGGCTGCTGATACAGCAGCCAATAGGATTCCGCGACCGACGACGGCGGCATCAAGAGATCGGGATTGTCGAGGGCGTCCGGACCGAGCGCCTCGACCCGCCGCTGGCGCACCCATTCGGTGTCGACCCCGGAGTCGATGATGAGATGCGCAACGTGAATGTTCTTCGGCCCCAGTTCGCGCGCCGCGGCTTGGGCAACGGCCCGCAGACCGAACTTGGCACTGGCGAAGGCGGCATAGCCGATGCCGCCGCGCAGGCTCGCCGTGGCGCCGGTGAAGAAGATGTTGCCCTTGCCGCGAGGCAGCATCAGCCGCGCGGCTTCGCGGCCGGCGAGAAAGCCGGAATAGCAGGCCATCTCCCAGACCTTGCGGAAGACGCGCTCGGTCGTTTCCAGGATAGGGAAGTTGACGTTGGCCCCGATGTTGAAAATGCAGACCTCGAGCGGCGCATGTTTGTCGGCGTCTCCCAGGAAGGAAATGATCTCCTCCTCCTTGCGCGCGTCGAGCGAACGCGCGTGGATTTCGCCGCCGGCCGCCTCTATCTCCTTGACGAGCGGATCGAGCTTGGCGCCGTTGCGGCGCCCCGCAAACACTGTGAAGCCCTCCGAGGCAAACTTCTTTGCGATCTCGCTGCCGATATAGTCGCCGGCACCAATCACGGCCACGGTTGCGTTTCTCTTCTGCAAGGGTCGTCTCCCGGATTAGGTTAGATCTGTTGAAGCTGCTCTGCCGGTGCCGGAGCATCCCGCATAATGCGCTGTCCGCGCACCGTGATCACCCGGTCGCCGGCAATATCGACCGCGCCTGAAAGAGCTCGCCACTGCCAACCTCCCGAACGATCGGCCCGGTTCTTTGTCGAGGCCTACTCGAATTGGAGTTAACGTTCTTTTTTAGAACTCGTCAATTGCTAAATTGCCATCTGGCGATTTCGGCCGGAACGGCAGAGCAGCTGTCGCTTTTTTTGGACTTACAGAACGTCGTTTACAACATTGCTGCGAACGGCTAGCTATAGGTATCAAATAAGAACTTACAGGGAGAAGCGATCATGGAAGGTCCCGGCGTGGCGATCCTGGTGGGCGCGGGCGATGCGATCGGGGCCGCCGTCGCCCGGCGCTTTGCCAAAGGCGGCTACACAGTTTGCATCTGTCGGCGTGACGCAACCAAATCCCAGGCGCTGGTGGACGAGCTGACGGCTGACGGCCATCGCATCCATGCCTTCAGCGTCGATGCGCGGCAGGAAGCCGAGGTCCAGAAGCTCTTTTCCGATATCGAAAAGAAGATCGGACCGATCGAGGTCTGCCTTTTCAATGCCGGATCGAACGTCAACAAGCCTCTCGTGGAGACCTCCGAAAAACTGTTTTTCAAGGCCTGGGAGCTGGCCTGCTACGCCGGATTTCTCGTCGGGCGCGAGGCCGCGCGCGTCATGCTGCCGCGCGGGCACGGCACCCTTTTCTTTACCGGTGCGACGGCCAGCATTCGCGGCGGCCAGGGGTTTGCGGCGTTTTCGTCGGCGAAGTTCGGGCTTCGCGCGGTGGCCCAGGCCATGGCGCGCGAGCTTGGGCCGAAGAACATCCACGTCGTCCATCTCATCATCGACGCCGGTGTCGACAGCGAAGCCATCCACCAGCGCATGAAAGCGGCGAAGGGGATTGAGGCAAGCGAGATCCCGCCGGACAGCCTGACGAAGACCTCCTCTATCGCAGAAGCCTATTGGTTCACGCACCAGCAGAGCCGCGACGGCTGGACCCATGAACTCGATCTTCGCCCGTCGGTGGAGAAGTGGTGATGAGTACGACACCCGACCTCACCCTGTGGGGTGCCGGAACAAGCCGCACCATTCGTGCACATTGGGCGATGCACGAACTCGGCTTGTCCTACAAGGTCAAGCCGATCGGACCACGGACAGGCGAAACCAAGACCGCTGAATACACCCGGCTCAATCCCCGCCAGAAGATTCCGCTGTTGCAGGATGGCGACTTCTGCATCGGTGAAAGCGCCGCGATCGTCGCGTACCTGTCGCGCATGTATTCCACGCCGGAGCGCTCGCTGATTCCGGAAGCCACCCGCGACTATGCCGCGTGGCTCGAATGGTGCTTCTTTGTCGTGGCCGAGCTCGATTCGACGAGCCTCTATGTCATGCGCCGCCACCGGGCGGATGCGCTCGGACACATCTATGGCGTCGCCCCCGAGGTCGTCGCCCAAGCCGGCCAATATTTCCAGCAACAATTGCGGCATGTGGAGGTCGCGCTGATGGATGGGCGCCAGTTCCTGATGGGCGATCAGTTCACCAGCGCCGACCTCCTGCTCACGACGTGCCTCGATTGGGCCATCGCTTATGGGGTCGACATTTGCGACAATGCGCACCCATACCTTGAGCGCATTCACGGGCGGGACGCGTATTGCAGAGCCCAGGCGGCGAATGTTCCCGTGGCGCCAATTACGCCGGTATCGGCAACCGTCTGAGAGCAATCGCCGGTGCGCGCTTCCGTCTATACGGCCGCGCGCACGCTGCGCTCGGCGATCATCTTGTCGATGGCGCGGTCGTCGTAACCCAGATCGCGCAGTACCTCGCGCGAATGCTCGCCGACCCGGGGGGCCGGCCCGCCGATCGCGGCCTGGTTGACCTCGAAGCGAGCTGCCGGCCTCGGCTGCCGCACCCGGCCGACCTTCGGCTGATCGAATTCGGCGATGATGCCGCGGGCCAGGACCTGTTCGTTGTGGATGATCTCGGCCCGACGCAGGATCGGCGCGCAAGGCACATCCGCTGCGTCGAGGCGTTCCAGCCATTCGGCTGTCGTATGCTGGCTGATGTATTCCGCCATCTTGTTGATCCGCGCGGTGGCATTGACCGAGCGCGCCGCTGGGGTCGCAAAGCGGGAATCCTTGGCGAGCTCGGGGTCACCGGAGGCACGGCAAAAGCCCTGCCATTCGGAATCGGAGATGGTACCGGCGGTGATGTAGCCGTCGCTGGTCTTGAACACCAAGTCCGGCCGATCATTCGGATCGGCCGCGGCTGCCTCGGCGCCGACCACCGTGTACTGCATCATTCCTTCCGGCCAGAGGTAGGAGATCATCGTATCCAGCATCGCCACTTGGATGTGGTCGCCCTGCCCCGTCTTCTCACGGGCATAGAGCGCAGCAGCCACGGCCTGCGCGGTGAACACCGCGGTGGTCTTGTCGCAGACGATGGTGCGGATCATCTGCGGGCGGTTCGTGACCGGCTGCGACTGGATATCGGCGAAGCCGGACAAGCCCTGAATGATCGGATCATAGACCCGTTTCTTCACGTAGGGGCCGCTATCACCGACGCCGCTGATCGAGACGTAGATCAGGCGCGGATGGCGCTGGCGCAATTCCTCGACCCCGAGACCGAGGCGTTCCATGGTACCTGGCCGGAAATTCTGCACCAGGACATCGGACTGCGCGATCAGCTTGGCGAGCACCTCGCGCCCGGACGCGCTCTTGACGTCCATCGACAGCGAACGCTTGCCGCGGTTTGACGAGATGAACAGTGCGGAGAACTCGCCCTCCTTGTCGATGGTGGCACGGCTGCGGCGGGTGATGTCGCCACCGATTGGCTCGATCTTCAGCACGTCGGCGCCCTGGTCCGCCAGAAACATGGTCGCGAACGGACCCGACACCACGCCGGTCAAATCGAGTACTCGAACGCCGTGAAGTGGTCCGGGCATGGGCATTCTCCCTGAATTTGCGTTTGCTTTGGGTCCGAGTGGCTTTCGCCACTCAACCTGGACAGTCGGCGCCGTCAAGCCGTCTTGGAAACAGGTTGTCTGGTCTGCTCGAGGATCGACTCCTCGACGTCGCGGATCTGGTCCTTGCCGAAGAACATCTCCTTGCCAACGAAGAATGTCGGTGCACCAAATGCACCGCGGCTGACGGCGTCATTGGTCAGATCGATCAGCCTCTTCTTGACGTCATCCTGCTGCGCGCGCGCAATCAACCGGTCGATGTCGATCCCCGAGGACACGAACGCGCTCCGGAAAATTTCCGGATCATCCATCTTCTTGGGCTCTTCCCACATATGATGATAGGCAGCACGGAAGTAGGGCTCGAACATACCCTCGAGCTGGGCGGCGACAGCGCTACGCATCAGCATCAGCGTGTTGACCGGGAAGAATGGATTCTGGCGAAACTTCGTGATGTTGTGGCGGCGGATGAACCGCTGGGTCTCCAACGCCTGGTATTCCGGCTTGTTTTTGATCCCGCGAAGCGAGTCGAACGGCGACATGTTGCCGGTCGCCTTGTAGATGCCGCCGAGCAGAACCGGGACATACGCGAACTTCACGCCGGTGCGCTGCTCGATGCCGGGAATGGCAACTTCCGCCAGGTAGGCGTTCGGGCTGCCGAAATCGAACTGGAATTCAATCGTCAGGGTCATCTGGGCCTTCTCCCGGAGAGCGAATGGCGGTCACCGGCGATCCGATCGCCAGCCCGAGGTTCCGCTAATCATATAGTTCTAAAATAGAACTGTCAAACACACCTGCAATCTGCTGATTTGGCCTACCAGGAGGGGTATTGTTTGGAATTCAGTACCTATCTAGAATGCGAAACCGCGCGGCCGGCCTCCGTGACGATTCGAGACGGCCCATGCCAGGACGATTGGAGTGGGTGAATGAAGTGGAAAGAGCTCGAGGAAGAGCCATGTTCGATGGCCCGAACCATCGGCGTGATCGGCGATCGCTGGACTCTTCTGATCCTGCGCGAATGCTTCCTGCGCACGCGCCGCTTCGAGGGATTTCAATCGGCGCTCGGGATCACGCGGCACTTGCTCGCCGAACGGCTGAAGAAGCTGGTTCGGCAGGGCATCCTGCGCCGCATTCCCTACCAGGACTCCCCCAAGCGCCACGAATATATCCTGACCCAGAAGGGCCTCGACCTCTATCCGATCATGATGGCGATCGTGCATTGGGGCGATACCCACATGGTCGACGAGCGCGGCCGGCCCTTGCTGCACCAGCACCGCAGGTGCGGAAAGGACTTCGATCCGGTCATGGTGTGCTCTGAATGCGGCGAGCCGCTCTCGGCCAAGGAGGTTCATACTCACCCTGGGCCGGGTGCGCGCAGCACTCCGGCGACGGCGGTGCCGGAGGTCCGAAAGACAAAGGCGCGCTCGCGCGCCGCTTGAGGCCTGCGCATCGCGGCCTCGTGCCAGAGAGATGGCAATACGAGGAGGAAAGCGGCGTCGGCGCCCATTGAACCTGCTGCCACACACTCTGTCCTGATCTGGCGGCCCGAAGGCGGGCGTCTCGTTGAATGTCGCAGCGAAGCGGTCTTCCAAATGCGATTGCCCTGCCCTACACCCGCGCCACATCCCGGCATGGTTCGTTCATATAGAGACGTTCAACCTGCTCGGCGCGAGCTTTGAGCACCGCGCGCTGGTTGACATAGGCCTTGTCGGTGATTTCTCCTGCTGCCATTGACGGCGGATCCTTCAGCAGGGAGAAGGCGCAGACTCGTTCGCTGCTTCCGACCGCCTCGTTGTATTCCCGAAAGCGGTCCTTCAGAAACTGAACCACGACAGGATCGCAGGTCAAATCAACGGCTGCAATCTTGGATATCCGGCCTGCCTCGGTCGGGTTCAGCCAGCACAGCAGCGCGCACGTCTCGCGATTTTCGCCGGCAACAACGATGTCCAGCAAGACGCCACGTGTGGCAGCCAGGATTGCCGCACGCATGTTTCCGATTGAGACCCAGGTGCCATTCGCAAGCTTGAAGTTCTCGGAAATTCTACCGGTAAAGCGAAGGCCCCGCTCCGGCCTCTGCGGATCCAGAAACGAGACGGTATCGCCAATGCGATAAAATCCTTCCTCGTCGAAGGCCTTTTCCGTCAGATCGGGCCGTTCGAGATAGCCGGGCGTAACGTTGGGGCCCTTGACCCGGGCCTCGTAGGTATCGGAGACCGGAATGAGCTTGAGCTGCAGCCCCGGCGCGGGAAGACCGATCTCTCCGGGCTGATCCGTTGCCCAATGCGTCGTGCTGATCGTCGGCGCGGTTTCGGTCGTGCCGTAACCCGACATGACCGGAATTCGCCGGCCGGTGGCGGCAAATGTCAATCGATAGAGTTTCTCGAGAGTGTCCTGAGAAATTGCGGCGCCAGCATAGCTCAATCGGTCCATCCGCTTGAACACGCTGGCACCAAGGTCGAGGTCGTTCTCGATTGCATCACATAAGAGGTTATACCCGGCAGGCACGTTGAACATGGCGGTTGGCGAGATCTCCCTGAGATTCTCGACCGTTTTGTGAAAGAGATGCGGCAGCGGCCGGCCATCATCGATATAGAGCGTCCCGCCATTCCTGAGGATGCCGTGAAGGATGACATTACTACCCATCGTATGGTGCCAGGGCAGCCACTCCACCTGGACCGGCGCATCGGGCGGAGACACCAGCAGACTTCCCATTTGCAGAGAGCTTGCCATCATGCGGTGGGTGTTGAGCACGCCCTTGGGGAAGCCGGTCGAACCGGACGTGAAGAGAATTTTCGCGACGACGTCACAAGGCACCTCCCGCGATGCGCGCTCGAATCCTTCGCGCCCGGTTCGCGCGGCCAGAACCTGAAAAGGCACTGTGTCCGGCGCACCATCGACGCTGATCCAGGTCGCGGCTGCCAATTCGGGAATGGCGCGGCCGGCGGAAAAGTCGCGTCCGCTTTGAACGAACACAAAGCTCGGACGCAGCACTTCCGCGATGTCCTTGAGACGTGCGAGGCCCCCCGGCATCACGGTGTAGTTCGGCGAAATCGGCGCCAGGATGACCCCGATCGACATCGCCGCAAACGAGATCACCGCGTTCTCGATGGAGTTTCCGGAAAGGACCGCCAGCTTGTCGGCTGGCCTTGCGCCCATATCGATCAGGCCTTGGCCGACCGCCTGAACCTGCGACCATGCCTCACCATAGGTGATCTCGTCCCATCCTCCCTTCGCATTGCGTTGCGCAAGGAAAACCCGATCCGGAACGGCATTGGCCCAGCGCGGCAGAAAATCGGTGATGCGCCAGTCGCACGGCGTCCATTCAAGAGGCGAGCTCAAGATGAGCGTGCCGTCGGGGCGACGCTCGATCGAAACCTCGCGCGGGGCAAACGTCAGTGCCGTCGTCGACATCGAAAATGATCTCCCGAATTGCTGAAGGACGACCACATGCCGTGCATTCCCGTAATGCCCAGCGGCGGCCTACCGGCGCATTGCAAGCTTGGGACGCAGCTCATGCGGCATCTGGCTGGGGCGAGTTCATTCGGACCTGGCGTCGAGCACCTCGCCGAAGGCTTCCCAGGTCGATCCGGTCCATCGTTGCAAGCGCATCTGCGTCCAGATCATGTTCTCGGATTCGCTGGTGTTCACCTTGATCCCGGGCAGCGCGGTCGGGACGACGAAATCCCTGAGGTTCTTGGCCTGCGCCAGAATGTTCTTGCGGGATAGATCATCGCCGCATTGCTTCAGGATCTGCTCGAGCAGGATGCCTTGCTGATAGCCGGTCAGATAGCTGCCGTTGGTGATATCGACGCCGGCCAGGTACTTGTCGAGAAACGCCCGATAGGTCTGCATGGCGGGATCGTCTTTCCATGTCGGATCCACGACGTCCTTGTTGATCGTCCCGACGATCACGCCGACTGATTTGTCGAGGCCAGCCGGCGCGAGCGTGCCCCCGACCGAACCGGATGGAAAGTTGATGATCAGCGTCGCCTTCCAGCCGATCACAGAAGCCTGCCGGATCGCCTGCGCGGCGAACTTCGGCGTTCCCGCGATCACCAGGGCGTCGGCACCGGAGCTTTTCAGGTTTGTGATCTGTGAGTCGACGGTCGGCTCGGTGACCTCATAGGACGCGCTGACGACCTTTCGATCGTAGTCCTTGCCGAGAAAGGCCTTGAAGGCATTGACGTAATCTTTGCCGAGATCGTCGTTCTGATAGAGAATCGCATATTTGGCGTTCGGCAGCGTCCTGGTCAGATATTTCGCGTAGATTTTTCCTTCGGTGTCGTAGCTGACAAGACCTGTCGTGGTCAGCGGGTAACTGGCGACGTCGGTGAACTTGGACGAGCCGCTGATGATCGCGATGCTCGGCACGCCTTTCGCTCTCAGGTATTTTGCCGTGGCCGAAAGGCCGGGCGTGCCGAGCTGACCGAACATGAACGCCACCTCATCGCTCTCGACGAGCTTGCGGACGTGCTCTACCGCTTTCGGAGGGCTGTAGGCGTCGTCATAGGCGATGTAGTTGATCTTGCGGCCGTTGATGCCACCGCGGTCATTCACCGATTGAATGTAGGCGATAAGGCCCTTGCCGACGAGACCGATCGATGACGCCGGTCCGCTGAACGGAAACACCCCGCCAATTTTGATCTCGGTCGCAGTAACGCCGACCTCGTCGGCCGCAAACGCCGGACCATTCAAAAGCAAAGCCAGGGCCGCAACGGCCTTCCATTTCGTCAACATTGTCCGTCCTCCCAAACCCGCACCTTCCTGGTACGTGGTCCTGTTTATTCGCGCGGCTGCACGCCCCGCCTCACCCGCAGGCCTGAGTTGGTCCGGCGCGGCAATCCGTAGAAGGGGCGGCCGTTATGATCGGCCATCTTCTCGGTCCATCCTACAGTTCTATTTCAGAACTGGTCAAGCGATTAGATGATGGCTCGCGGAAAGTCCGTGACGCGCCCGGGAGGTGCCGAACTCGACTGTTAATACCCGTGCAAAAGCCATCATTGCACAGTGCGACAGCTCTGATCACCGGGCAGGAAGCCTCGGCGCACAGCGGTAAACATAAATTCTAATATTGAACTTACTTCCTCGACCTTTGTGCTCAGCGACGATGTCAGTGATCGAAGTCGAAGTCCGATGGGTAACCGACGAGTTCGAGGCACTTGCCCGCCGGCCGGGATACAAGCGGGCCGCACGCAAGGTGCTGGCGGGCTGGAGGTTTTGGAGCAAGGCGATATCGGGCCAGATGGTCCGAAGTCAGCAGCAGGCGCGATCACAGAAGCCTCGTTGCTGGCTCGGCCCAATCGCCAAGATCAAGGTCCCCCGGATGGCCGCGGCGGCGCAATCCGGCGTAGCCCTCGAGCACGCGCACGGCACGGCACGACAATGCAGTGTTCCGCTTCCAGCCGCAGCAGCCATGCGTATCCGAAATCACGCCAATTCTGATCACAGCGCCTCTCCTGGCGTCCTGGTGATACACAAGGGTTAGGAACCACGACAGCACGCTCGCATTTCCCGCACGTCTGACGGGAGCACTCAAACGGGCAATAGCGGCGTCGGCGTGCTTTTGGCATTTGCTCCGCAACGAGCGCGCAATGGGAGCGAAGCACCGAAGCCGCACGATCCACAAAAGCCGATGGCAAGGTGATCGAAACGCAAAGTCGAGGATGATCAATGCTTGAAGACCTTCGCGCGATTACTGAGCCAGGGGCGATGATAGCCGTCCTGATCGTCCTGCTGCTGATGGCCGTGGCCGATGCGGCAATCTTCATCGCGACCAGAGGATGGCCGTTTTGAGACGCTGTGAACCAGCCATTTCGCGGAGATAGGAACCTTCATACGATTGACCGGTTCGCCCTCGAACAGGGGAGCACGGCGAACATCGATGCCTGTCCGGATGCGAACGGCTCTGGTGCCATTTGCGACGTTGCCGCTGGCCGCTTGCGCCGGCCGGCAGTCCGTGCTCGACCCGCAGGGACTTCAGTCCAGCCAGATCCTTCATACCATCTTCATCTTCCTGACCGTTGCGGCCGCCGTCTGGATCGCCGTCGTGGTCGTGCTTGGCGTCAGTTTGCTGCGCCGAAAGCGCCCGGCCGACCAACCACTCGCGCTGCACCAGCCGTTTGAGCGGACGAGCGGTCGCGTCATCTTTGTCCTGGGGCTCGCAACCCTCGTCGTCATGCTCGGACTCTCCATTGTCAGTTATGCCGGTCAGCGCACGATCTTTGCCAAGGACGAGAACGCCCTCACGCTCAAGATCATTGGCCACCAATGGTGGTGGGAAGTCCACTATGAAGCTGATAGTCCGCATCGGAGCTTCGCGACCGCTAACGAGATCCGCATCCCGACCGGCCAACCGGTGAAGGTCGAGCTGGAATCCGCCGATGTGATCCACAGCTTCTGGGTGCCGAGCCTGACCGGTAAGATGGACCTCATCACCGGGCAAAAGAACGAGCTGCAATTCACGGCGAAGAATGCCGGCGTCTATCGCGGGCAATGCGCCGAATTCTGCGGCCTTCAGCATGCGCATATGGCCTTCGCCGTGCTTGCGCTGCCGCCGGATGAATTCGGCCGCTGGCGCGACCACGAGAACCAGAGCGCGAACAGCCCTACGGATCAGCTCGGCAAGCAGGGCGAGGCACTCTTCCGGGCCCGCGGATGTGCCTTGTGTCACAACATCAGCGGCACGCTGGCCGGCGGGCAGCTCGGCCCGGATCTCACGCATATCGGCAGCAGAACGACGATCGCGGCAGGAACGCTGCCGAATACGCCGGCGACGCTCGCGGCCTGGATCGCCGATCCCCAGCACATCAAGCCCGGCAATCTCATGCCAAAGATGCCGCTGCAGTCGGGCGAGCTCATCGCGATCCTACACTATCTGGAGCAGCTCAAGTGAGCATCGCCGCTGAACCACGTGAGATACGGGACGACGTCCTGAATGACCTACAGCTGTCCACGCAGCTGGAGCGGGTGTGGCGCACGCCGTCCGGATGGACGGGTGCGCTCACGTCGGTGGACCACAAGGTCGTCGGCCGCCGGTATATCGTCACCGCTTTCGCTTTCCTGCTTCTCGGCGGCATTCTCGCGATCCTGATGCGCGTTCAGCTTGCCGGACCGGAGAAGACGTTCCTGTCGGCCGACAAGTACAACCAGATCTTCACCATGCACGGCTCGACGATGATGTTCCTGTTCGCCGTGCCGGTCATGGAGGCGTTCGCCGTCTATCTCGTGCCGCTGATGGTCGGCACGCGGAACATCGCCTTTCCGCGCCTCAATGCCTTCAGCTACTGGATATTTCTGTTCGGCGGGTGCTTCCTCTGGATTTCCTTTGCGCTCAATGTCGGCCCGGACGTCGGCTGGTTTGCCTATGTCCCGCTCTCCTCGCTGCAATACACGCCGACGAAGCGCCCGGACGTGTGGGCGCAGATGATCACCTTCACCGAAGTCGCTGCGCTTGCAGTCGCCGTGGAGATCATTGTCACCGTTTTCAAGCTCCGTGCGCCCGGGATGACCCTTGACCGCATTCCGCTATTCGTGTGGGCCATGCTGGTAACGGCGTTCCTGGTGATGTTCGCGATGCCCTCGGTCATGGTCGCATCGACGTCGCTGATCCTCGACCGGCTCGTCAACACCCGCTTCTATGATTCATCCTCCGGTGGGCATCCGCTGCTCTGGCAGCATCTGTTCTGGTTCTTCGGCCATCCGGAGGTCTACATCATCTTTATTCCAGGCACCGGCATGGTTTCAGCAATCCTGGCGACCTTCGCGCGCAGGCCGGTGGTCGGCTATCCCGTCGTCATTCTCTCCCTGATCGCGACTGGCTTCCTATCGTTTGGCCTGTGGGTCCACCACATGTTCGTCACGGGCCTGCCCCAGCTCGGCGCCGGCCTATTCACGGCGTCCAGTATGCTGATCGCGGTGCCGAGCGGGCTGCAGATCTTCTGCTGGCTGGCAACGCTCTGGGACGGACGGCCGGTCTACCGCACCCCGCTCCTGTTCGTGATCGGTTTCATCGTGATCTTCGTGCTCGGCGGCCTGTCCGGCGTGATGGTCGCCTCGGTCCCGATCGACACCCAAGTGCACGACACTTACTTCGTCGTTGCGCACTTTCACTATGTCCTGATCGGCGGTGCGGTGTTCCCGCTCATCGGTGCCGTCTATTACTGGTTTCCGAAGATCACTGGCAGGATGCTCAGCGAGAGCCTCGGCCGCTGGAATTTCTGGCTGGCCTTCATTGGCTTCAACGTCGCGTTCTTCCCGATGCACATTCTCGGGCTGATCGGAATGCCGCGTCGGGTCTACACCTACACGGCCGACATGGACTGGGCGCACTTGAACCTGTTGTCCAGCGGCGGCGCGCTCGTTTTCGCGCTCAGCTTCGTGCTGCTTCTGGTCAATGTGATCTACAGCCTGCGCAAGGGTGAGCTCGCGGGCGACAATCCTTGGCACGCTTCAACATTGGAATGGGCGACGTCCTCGCCACCGCCGCCGCAGAATTTCGACCGCATTCCGGTCGTCAAACACCGCGATCCGCTGTGGGCCGATAGCATGAGCCTGCCTGTCGTCGCGGGTCTGAGCGCGGAGCGGCGCGAAGTCCTGCTCACCTCACTGGCAGAGGCCGAGCCGCAAATCCGCGAAGCATCGCCCGAACCCAGCATCTGGCCACTGCTCACAGCCATCGCAACCACAGTGTTCTTCATCGGTTCGATCTTCACGCCGTGGGCGGTGCTCTGGGGCACGCCGCCGATGGCCTTCGCCTTGATCGGCTGGTTCTGGCCGACCGGCAGCAGGGAGGACGAGGAGTGAGACAGACCATCGTTCGCAGTGTCGCCGAACTGCCGACTTACGGGTACGGCCCACGCAGTGGACCATGGTGGGGCGCCATGGGCTTCATGGCGCTCGAAGGCATGGGGTTTGCCATCGCGATCGGCGCCTATCTTTATCTCTACGCCGTCAATCCGAACTGGCCGATCGGCGCCGCGCCGCCCGATCTTTGGCCAGGCACGGCCGAGGTCGCGGTCTATCTGCTCAGCATCATCCCGAACGAGATTACCAATCGGGCCGCGCACCGGCAGGATCTTGCGAAAGTGCGGATCGGTCTCATCGTGATGGCCGTGATCGGCACCGCCCTTCTTGTTCTGCGCGGCTTCGAGTTCGCCCATCTCAATACGCGCTGGGACAATTCCGCCTACGGATCGATCGTGTGGCTCATTCTCGGATTGCACACGACCCATCTCGCCACCGATGTTGGCGACACGATCGTTCTGGCCGTCCTGATGTTCACGAGGCACGCAAAGCCGCGCCGCTTCAGCGATGTAACCGACAACGTCTTCTACTGGAACTTTGTCGTGCTTGCCTGGCTGCCTCTGTACGTGCTGCTGGATTGGGTGCCGCGCCTATGACCGAAGCTGACGGACATTCCAGATTACTGTATTGGGCCGGCGTTGCCCTGGGGCCCATTGCATGGGGTATTAATTTGCAAGGTGTCTACGTGTTCGCGCACTTCTCGTGCGAGAAGACGAGGATCAGCGGAGCAATCCTGAGCGCTGTTCTGGCCATCCTCGCCTTGGCAGGCACCGTCATATCGGCACTCGCGGTTCGGCGCGGTGCCAGCGCCGAATGGTCCGATGCGCAAGGTGGCGGTCCCAGGACGTTCATGGCGTGGCTCGGCGTCGGCTCCGGCGTGCTGTTCGCGCTGGTCATCGCGAACCAGCTCGCCGCGTCGCTCATGATCAGCCCATGTCTGCGCTGAGTTTTGCGGCGTGGTTGCTTGCGCTGCTCGCGCAGCCCGCCGCCGCGCACGGCCTATCCGATGTCGATTCGGGATCACTCTGGAGCTACGACCCCTGGCTCATGGCCCCGCTCTATGCCATGGGCATTGGCTTCTACGTTGGAACGCAGCGACTCTGGCGGCACGCAGGAGGCGGCCGCGGCGTCAGCTTCCGGCAGGTCGCCGCGTTCTGGACCGGCTGGCTCGTCCTCGCGCTGGCGGTGACCTCGCCGCTGCACTGGCTGGGCGAGCGGCTGTTCACCGCGCACATGGTCGAGCACGGCTTGCTCATGCTCGTCGCGGCGCCGCTGATGGCGTTTGCCCGGATCAACGGCCCGCTGCTGTGGAGCCTACCAGCCTCGTTCCGGCCATCGGCGGGCCGAATTCTCAATCTGCCGATGCTGGTTTGGCCGTGGACCTTTGTGAGCCACCCCATCAGCGCGACCATCTTCCAAGGCGCGGCGCTCTGGATCTGGCATGCACCACCGCTCTACGCGTGGGCGCTCGACAACGCCGGGATCCATCGCCTCCAACACGTCAGCTTCTTTGTGACCGCGCTGTTGTTCTGGTGGGTGCTGCTGCATGGCCGCGGACGGGGCCGCAGCACCCGAACTCGCGACGGCATCGCCGTCGCCTGCCTGTTCATCACCATCCTGCATTCCGGTGTGCTCGGGGCCCTGCTGACCGTATCGCCGCGGCTCTGGATCCCGGCCCAGGGCGCCCTCGCCGGGGAATTCGGCCTTTCGCCCCTTGAAGACCAGCAGCTCGCAGGCATCCTGATGTGGGTGCCCATGGGCATACTCTACACAGCCGCCGCATTGTTCTTTGCTCACCGGTGGCTGACCACGAAGGCTGGCCACTCGCACCTGCCGCTCATGAGCGGTCCTGCATAGGAACCGCAACTTCTCTTCGGACGTTCGCCTGCTGAGTGCGACACTCCACGGAGGCCACATGGGCAAACGATCTGTCATGGCGGCAACGGCTGTCTTGTCCACGGCGTTCTTGGCGCCTGCGATCTCGAACGCGCAGGACCAACCCCGGCCGGCTATGTCGTGTCCGGTCGACCATGAGCAACTCGCCGATATCCTCAAAAAGAGTGTGAAGCCCGGCGGTGGGCCAGGCAATGGAGGCTTCGACAACAACGAATGGGCTGCTGTCGTCAATCGACAGGGTCTTGTCTGCGCGGTCGCCTACAGTGGCAGCAAGGTCGATGATCAGTGGCTGGGCAGCCGAGCAATCGCAGCCGAAAAGGCGAATACGGCGAATGCGTTCAGCCTGAAGGACAAGGCGATCGCCACGGCCAACCTCTACGCGGGCGCGCAACCTGGCGGAATTCTGTTCGGCGCAGGTCTCAGCAACCCACCATCGTCAGAGGTTCTGTACTCGGGCTCGCCCGACGAATTCGGTACGGCGCACGATCCAATGGTTGGAAAACCCGTGGGCGGCGTGATCGTCTTTGGCGGTGGGCTGGCGCTCTATGACGGCAACGGGATCGCCGGTGCGCTTGGTATCAGCGGCGACAGTTCCTGCGCCGATCACAATGTTGCCTGGCGCGTCCGCCACCTGCTTGGACTTGACCGCGTGCCGGCCGGAGTCAGTCCCAATATGAAGGACGCGATCATCTATGACATCGGCCCGGACGGCAAAAGCCCGTCAGGATTCGGCCACCCCAAGTGCAACGGCAAGGAGGATCAGATCGCGGTCGATCTCGGCGCAGGCGTATCGGGCAACGTCGTGAGATAGCTGCGAATCCCTCCTTTTGGAACCAAGGGGAAGCGCAACGTTTGTACGTTCGCACCGGCCTGCAACGCGGCATGGCCTCATCACCGCCATGGAGTGCTTTACACATGTTAGTGCGTGGTTTCGCGCGGTTGCTGAGCGTCCTTTGCGCATTCGGCGCGCTGCTGTCGTCGGGGTCGGCACAAACCGATCTCGCCAGCCGCATGAAGGATCCGGGCCAATGGCCCATGGCCGCGCGCGACTACGCCAACACGCGCTACAGCGAGCTCGACCAGATCAACGCGACCAACGCTTCGCGCCTCCAGCTTGCGTGGACCTTCTCGGTTGGCGCCGATCGCGGCCAGGAAGCGGCGCCGCTCGTCGTGGACGGCACTATGTACGTGGTCGGCCCTTATGCAGGCCCCTACCCCAACCGTGTGTTCGCACTCGATGCCACGACAGGTGAGTTGAAGTGGTCCTACGCGCCGAAGCCAGAGCCGGCGGCCGCGGGCGTCGCCTGTTGCGATGTCGTCAATCGCGGGCTCGCTTTCGACAACGGCAAGGTCTTCCTCAATACACTCGATAACCACACCGTGGCGATCGATGCGAAGACCGGCAAGGAGCTCTGGCACACCAAGCTCGGCGAGATCAACAAGGGCGAGACCATCACGATGGCACCCATCGTGGTGAAGGGAAAGATTCTCGTCGGCAACAGCGGCGGCGAAATGGGCGTTCGTGGCTGGGTCACGGCGCTAGATGAGAACACCGGCGCCATCGCCTGGCGCGCCTATTCGACGGGCCCCGACAAGGAGGTGCTGATCGGGGACGATTTCAAGCCGTTCTATGACAATCTCAAAGGCACGGATCTCGGCGTGAAGAGCTGGCCGGCCGATCGCTGGCAGGTCGGCGGCGGTACGGTCTGGGGCTGGATCTCCTACGATCCTGATCTGAACCTGATCTACTACGGTACTGCCAATCCAAGTCCCTGGAATGCCAACCAGCGCAGCGGCGACAATCTCTGGAGTACCACGATCTTTGCGCGCGATCCGGACACCGGTCGCGCCAAATGGGCCTACCAGATCAACCCGCACGATCTGTTCGACCACGATGAAGTCAACGAGAACGTGCTTCTCGACCTCGAGCTTAGCGGCCGGACCCGCAAGGTGCTGATCCATCCCGGCCGCAATGGCTACATGTACGTCATGGATCGCGCGACAGGCGAAGTGATCTCGGCGGACGCCTATGAGTTCGTCAACAGCTACAAGGGCGTCGATCTGAAGACCGGCAAGATCATCCCAAACGAGGAGAAGACGCCCCTGGTCGGCAAGACCGTCGAGAACATCTGCCCGAGCGCGCCCGGCGCCAAGGATTGGCAACCGTCGGCCTGGTCACCGCGGACCAAGCTGCTGTACGTCCCGCATCAGCACCTTTGCATGGACTTCAAGGCCTCGCAGGTCGGCTATATCGCCGGCACGCCCTATGTCGGCGCGGACGTTGATATGTATGCTGGCCCTGGCGGCTATCGCGGCGAGTTCATGGCGTGGGACCCGGTCGCGCGCAAGAAGATCTGGGAGATCCACGAGAAGCTTCCGGTCTGGAGCGGCGCGCTGGTGACGGCCGGCGACGTGGCGTTCTACGGCACGATGGATCGCCTTTTCAAGGCGGTGAACGCCAGGGACGGGCGTGTGCTCTGGCAATTCCGTGCCGGGTCCGGGTTCATCGGCCAGCCGGTTTCCTATCGCGGCTCCGACGGACAGCAATACATCGCGATCCTCTCGGGCGTCGGCGGTTGGCCGGGGGTGGTGGCCAATGCTGAGGTCGATCCGCGCGTGCGCAATGCCGCACTGGGCTTTGCGGGCGCGACGCAGGATTTGCCGTTTTACACCGCCGGCGGGAGCGAGTTGCTGGTGTTCAAGCTTGGAGACGCAAAGGGTGAGGACACCAGCCATGCGCCCTCGAAGTAATTGTCCGGGCATCGCCCTCGGCATCCTGATCGGGCTCGCGAGCACCGGAGCGGCGGCATCGGACGGCGAACTCCGCGTCTGTGCCGATCCGAACAATCTGCCGTTCTCGAACAGCGCGAAAGCGGGATTCGAGAACAGGCTCGCAGCCATGGTCGGCGAGCATTTCGGCCAGCAGGTCGCCTACACTTGGTGGGCGCAGCGGCGCGGCTTCGTCCGCAACACGCTCAATGCCGGCAAATGCGACGTCGTGATGGGCGTACCGGTCGGCTATGATCTCGTGGAGACGACAAAGCCGTATTATCGCTCGAGCTACGTGTTCGTGGCTCGACAGGATAAGCAGCTCGATCTTTCGTCCCTGCTCGACCCGCGTTTACATCACCTCGTGATCGGCGTGCATCTGATCGGGGACGACGGCAACAATCCACCGCCTGCGCAGGCGCTCGGCGAACAGGGCATCGTCGACAATGTCCGTGGCTATTCTATCTACGGCGATTATCGCCACGCTGATCCGCCCGCGCGCCTGATCGAGGCAGTCGAGAACGGCGAGATCGATGTTGCTGCCGCCTGGGGTCCGCTGGGTGGCTATTTCGCGCAGCGCTCTTCCGTCCCGCTGACGGTCACGCCAATTCGGGATTACGAGCGCTTTGGCCCCCAGCAGTTCCAGTTCTCCATTGCCATGGGCGTACGCAAGGACGACCACGCGCTGCGCGACCGGCTGAATGCATTCATCGACGAGCATCGATCCGAGATCATGTCGCTGCTGCGCAGTTTCGGCGTGCCACTGGTCGAGAAGCCGGTCACGGCATCCGGAGGGCATGAGTGATGCCTGCTCCAGCATTACGCATGAGCTTCCTATCGTTGCTCCTCGCGATCGTGTCGAACGGCGCCGGAATTGCCCAGCAAACTCTGCCGCAGTCACAGGAAGCGCAGATGCCGATGCCGGCACCGCGCCCGAATTTCGGCGGCAGCGTCGGCAACGGTAGACCCGGCGTCTTCATGCAGGTCCCGGTCAGCCACCTCTTCCCCGGCGCGCAGCCGGACCGACCCCAGATCATGAATCCCGTGCAAGGCGATCCCAATGCGGAGCAGCGCGGGATGACTTATTACGTCAGCTTCAATTGCGTGGGCTGCCACGCGCCAAACGGCGGCGGCGGCATGGGGCCGGCGTTGAGCAACAACATCTTCACCTATGGCTCGCAGCCCGAGAGCATCTATCTGTCGATCTACCAGGGGCGGCCCAATGGAATGCCGGCCTGGGGCGGCGTGCTGCCCGACAGCGTGATCTGGGACCTCGTCACCTATATCGGCAAGATCAGCAACGAGCCGAACCGGCAATGGGGCCGGACCTTCTCGGCAAATCCGCTATCCCCTGAAGTGGAGCAAGTCCCGAGCGAGCAGGTCTCGACGACCGATCCGTGGTCCGCCACCAAGTCCTTCAATTTCGGCCGAAAACCCTGATCGGGAAAGCGGAGCAGCCGATGGGGACTCCAACGACACGATCGCTCATCGCCTCCCTGCTGGCCCTGACGGCGGTGGCCTGCGACAAAGGCACGGCTGCCGGCCCGGACAATTTCATGGGCGATGCGCGCCGTGGCACCGACCTCGTCAAGCAATATCAGTGCGGCGGCTGTCACGACATTCCCGGCATCGCCGGTGCCGACGGCAACGTCGGCCCACCTCTGCACCGGATCGGCACGCGGACCTACATCGCCGGCTACATCCAGAATTCGCCGGACAATATGGCCGACTGGATCGAAGATCCGCAGCGGACGTTGCCGGGCAACGCCATGCCGAGAATGGGCATCCCGCAGAAGGACGCGCGTGATATCGCGGCGTTTCTCTATACGCTGAAGTAGGAAATATGACCCCCATCCACTTGTTCCGTGACGCGCCACTGCTCGCGATCACCATTGTGATCGTCGCTATCATGGGATTGGCCCTCGCCGGCGGCGGCGCCTGGCTCGCTGTGCTTGGCGGCTCCTTTTACTATCTCGTCGCCGGGGCCATGCTTCTGCTCACAGCGTGGCTGCTTACGCGCCGGCGTGCCGAGGCGCTCTGGGTGTATGCCGCGCTGCTGCTTGGCACGATGGCGTGGGCAATTTGGGAGGCCGGGCTCGATTTCTGGTCCCTGGCGCCGCGCGGCGACGTGCTTGCGCCGCTGGGCGTCTGGCTGTTGTTGCCCTTCATTACGCGTCGTTTGGCACCTCACTTGCGTGCCGCGCGATGGGCGCTCGGCCTCGTACTGATGGCGGCGGCCGCCGTGCTCGCCCTCTCCCTCACGCGCGATCACCACGATTTTGCCGGCACGGTGCCGGAGAGCGAAACGACGGGCGCCATTGCGTCCTCCGAAGCAGCCCCGCCCGCCGCCGGCGAAAACTGGACGGCCTATGGCGGCACTGGCTGGGGCACGCGCTATTCCTCGCTCAGCCAGATCACCAAAGCCAATGTGAAGGACCTCAAGCTCGCCTGGGAATTCCGCACCGGCGACCACAAGGGACCCGATGATCCCGATGAGATCACCAACCAGGCGACGCCGCTCAAGATTGGCGATCTCCTCTACACCTGCTCGCCACACCAAATCGTGTTCGCGCTCGATGCTGCGACCGGCAAGTTGCGCTGGAAGTTTGACCCTCAGATCCAGCACAACAAGGCGTTCCAGCACATGACCTGCCGCGGCGTGTCCTATCACGCGACAAAACCTGGCGCGGTCACGGCCGACGGCGCGCCGGCCCCAAGCGATTGTCCGCAGCGCATTTTCGTGCCGACGAATGACGGCCGGATGTTTTCGCTGGATGCCCAGAACGGCACGCCCTGCGCCAGCTTTGGCAACCAAGGTCAGATCGACCTCAAGGAGGGAAGCGAGATCCAGACGCTCGGCTTCTACGAGGGTACCTCGCCGCCCGTGGTGACCGAGAAGGTTCTGATCGTCGGTGGCGCCGTCATCGACAATTATTCCGACCGCGTGCCTTCAGGCGTGATCCGCGGCTTCGACATCTATTCCGGGCGACTGATATGGGCGTTCGATGCCGGTAATCCCGATCCGAACGAGATGCCCTCCGCCTCGCATCATTTCACGGCCGGTTCACCCAATTCGTGGAGCATCTCGGCGGTCGACGAAAATCTCGGGCTCGTCTACGTCCCGCTGGGCTCAAGCTCTCCGGACATCTGGGGCGGCGGCCGCTCGTCGGACAAGGAGCGTTACGATTCAGCGCTGATCGCGCTCGATATCGCCAGCGGAAAACTACGCTGGTCGTTCCAGAACGTGCACCATGATCTCTGGGATATGGACATGCCTTCGCAGCCGAGCCTGGTCGATCTGCGTTCGAATGGCGGCACGACGCCGGCGATCTACATTCCGGCAAAGACGGGCGACATTTTCGTGCTCGACCGCCGCGACGGGCATCAGCTGGTGCCCGCACCGGAGAAGCCCGTGCCGCAAGGCGCCGCACCCGGCGACCGGCTGTCCCCCACCCAACCCTTCTCGGAATTGAGCTTCCGCCCACCCGGCATGCTGACAGACGCGCAGATGTGGGGCAGCACGATGTTCGACCAGCTCGCCTGCCGTATCAAGTTCAAGCGTCTCCGTTACGAAGGGCCGTTCACGCCGCCTTCGGAGCAAGGCACGCTGGTGTTCCCGGGTGATTTCGGCATGTTCGAGTGGGGCGGAATTGCCGTCGATCCACAGCGACAGATCGCGATCGCAAACCCTCAATCGATTCCGTTCATTTCCCGCCTGGTGCCGCGTGGAAGAGATAATCCGGCCGCGCCGAACGCTGCGCATCCACCCGGCACCGAACTCGGCGTTCAACCGATGTACGGCGCTACCTATGGCGTCGAACTCGGCATCTTCCTGTCGCCGCTCGGCATCCCCTGCCTCGCCCCGCCCTGGGGGAATATCGCGGCCATTGCCCTCAAGACGCACAAGGTGGTGTGGCAACACCGCATCGGCACGATCCGCGATCAGGCCCCTGTCCCGCTTCCGTTCAAGCTGGGCGTTCCCATGCTGGGCGGGCCGATCGTGACCGCGGGAGGCGTCATCTTCATCACGGGGACAATGGATGATTATATCAGGGCATTCGACGTCGGTGATGGCCAGCAGCTCTGGCAGGACCGCCTTCCCGCTGGCGGCCAATCAACGCCGATGACTTACGAGACCGGCGGCAAGCAATACGTAGTGACGGTCGATGGCGGCCACGGCTCGTTCGGCACCAGGCTCGGGGACTACGTGCGGGCCTACGCGCTGCCATGATGTCCGTCGGTCAAGACGGCCTTGCTGCGGTACGTCCCGTCGGCGTCCGGCGGCACCTGGTCCTGATCTGCGGCCGACGCGGCCGGACGGCTAGCGAGGCCACCAAAGCCACACACGCAGCCATTCCCACAACTGCAAGCCCCTTGCTGATGACCCCAGCCGGTGGAAGCTGCTTCCGCCCCAGCCATCCCCCGTCTACCGACGTGCCGAGCGGCGAGGCTTCGATGATACTTCCCTCGCTGATCGGTGCGCGTCCGGCGCGCGACAGGAGGAATCGGAATGCGCCACCCAACAGATTTTCTGTCAATTTCGGCGCGATGGCATAGGCGATCTGGCCACCGCGCGCGAGCCAGCCGACGGCCACTTCATCGCGCGGCGCGCGAACGAGGCTCAAAAAGGCCTGAGCGACATCTTCTGACTGGTACAGCAGCGGCCCCGGATCGAGCCTCTTCCCGGACATGTTGGCGCCGTGGACGAAGCCCGGCGTATCCACCATCGCCGGGAACACGCCGCAGACATGGATGTTCGGATGCGCGCCGAGTTCCTGGCGCAGGCTCGCCGTGAAACCGCGCAGGCCGAACTTGCTTGCGGAATAGGCCGCCGCAAACGGCGTCGGCACCCACCCCCCCAGCGAGATGTTGTTGATCAGGATGCCTCGGTTCTGGCGGAGAAAAATCGGAAGCACCGCGAAGGCGCCGTGCATCATTCCCAGGAGATTGACTTCAATGGTTCGGCGGTGAAGCGCGAAATCGGCGTCCTGATAGGCGCCGAATACACCGGTGCCGGCGTTATTGATCCAGACGTCGATACCGCCGAATACATCGTCAACCTGCGCTGCCAATCGCTGCACCGCTTCCGCATCGCTGACATCGGTCTGGACCGCCAAGGCACGGCCTCCCAGCGCCTCGCACTCTGCCGCGAGGCTTGCCAGGATCTCGCCGCGACGTGCGGCAAGCGCCACGCTCGCCCCTTCCTGCGCAAACGCCAGCGCCGCCGCTCGGCCAATTCCGCTGGATGCTCCCGTAATGACGACCCGTGTGCCCGCCATTGGCCGCGGCGAAGATCCCGAGGCATCCATTGGGACAAGCCAGCGCAACGACCGCCGGAGGCGCACGGCCGCATCCGCTTTGAACCAGTCGCCATGCGCGAAGATGACCCGCTCGGGCGCCAGGCGCACGAGCCGTTCGGCCGCGGCCTGTACCGAACGGCCGCCGAGGCGCAACAAGAGCCGAAGATAAATCGGCGCCTTGCCGTCAGGCTTGGCGATGCCGAGCAGGTTTGCGGCGGCCTGATTTGACGCGGAAAGATCATGGGAATCAAGGTTCTGCACGAGGTCCGTCAGGATCAGTGTGCGGCTCCGCTTGTCGAATATCTCCACCTCGGAGAACATCGGGGCATGCACCGAGACTGTCTCAAGTTCGGCGGCCCACTCTCCGGGGGTGGTGTCGCCGACCTCGCGGTCAACGCGAAGTCCGGCCTCTCGCACCTGTTTCCGCGCAGACAGTCCTCGCGCTGTAAAGGTCAACGTTTGCGACAGATGCCTTTGCCAGGCAGGCAGAAACATCCAGTGCGCAACGTTCGGCGCGACCAGATATTTGATTGATCCCAACCGCTCCAGCTCATTGCGCAGAGCAGGCGAATATCGCACCGGCGAGTGCAGCATGAGGTCACCATTCGACAGCCGAATGACCGTCATGCGAACAGGCAGACGCAGACCGACCGCGCTGATTGGCGCATCGTCCGCGATCCAGATGTCATCTGTCACCCTCGTGAGGGCGGCGGTCGATGAAGCGGCGTCAAATCTGTCCATGAGCGTCTTCCGGTCGGGACCTTGCTCAAATCCCTGACATGACGCTCGTTCCTAGCCAGGGCGGCCCGGCGCAAAAGCTTCGATGACTCAAAGATGTACAGGAGCGAATCCGTTCAGGGGAGCCGCGCAGGTGCCGGCGTCGCAAGTTCGCCACGGCCCCGTTCCCGCCCGTTACCGCCGCATGGCTGAGGCTTCGGACAAAGCCCTGGAACCGGCCTTCGGAGGATCGCCAGGAGAGGTCTGTCCCTTGTCGCCATCGTGTCGGTGTCAAACAGGGGACCGCCTCGCGCGGAAAGACCTCACACTAGGGCAATGGCGCCCGCGAAAGATTGCGGGCGCTCGAAGTGCGGACGATTGCCGCTTTCCCTGACTTCATTTCACAGGAACATTGAAGACTGGCGAACGTCGACTCGCACCAATCGATCATACCCTGGTCGAGGGAGCGTATCACAGGTTAATGCCTGCCCTTTGCCATTTGGGTCAGAGTTGCGGTAGGCGGCGGGCGATCGGATGACCGATGCAGACGGGATTTGCCTTTTCCAAGCTTGCCGATCACCTGGCGAGTATCGGTGACGTGACCGCCGACGACCTCGATCTGCTGGCAGAAATGCCGAGCACGATCGCGCACTTCAGTTCACATCAGGCTATCCTGCGCCACGGCGATGACAGCCATCAATGCTGTCTGCTGCTCCAGGGCTACCTGTCCTGGCAGGACGCCCAGGCCGCAGACGGGCAGATCACATCGATCTCGGTCCCCGGCGACATCGCTGACCTCCAGACCCTCTATCAGCCCCGCATCAATGGCAACCTCATTGCGCTCGGACCTGCCGTGGTCGCGCTGGTGCCGCATCGCTTCTTTCGCGAACTATCGGCGCGCTCGCCCGCGATGTCGCGTACCCTCTTGCTGATGCTGCTTGGCGACCACGCCAGACAGCGCAACTGGGCCGTAAACCTCGGCAGCCGGGACGCCTTGACGCGTGTAGCGCACCTGCTCTGCGAGATCACGACACGCCTGCAGAATGTCGGGCTCGCAAAGGACTTCAGATTGGCTTCGCCGTTCACCCAATCCGACCTCGCGGCGGCCTGCAGCATCTCCCCAGTCCATGTCAATCGCACCATCCGGGAGTTGCGCCGCTGCAACCTGCTGCACTGGCACGGCAAGACCTTGATGATCTCCGACTGGCCCGGACTGGTCCGGCTGGCAGGCTTCGATCCCGCGTATCTAGGCATCCGGCCACCTGATCAAGGCCGCCGACCAGTGCAACTGGAATTGACCAAAGGTGCCGTCGCGTCGGCCAGATGATATTGTGTAACCTTCTGCTCACACCTCACGCGCTCCTGTAAGGCTCTGCGCACTTCCAGAATGACAGCACCCCAATCGCCGGCTGTCTTTTGACGAAACAGGCGCAGGCTCGGATACCAAAACGTACGGCACCCGGATGAAGGCCAGCGCCAGTCGCAATCGGCGTGCAGCAGCACCCAGGCTTCGCATCCGAGTGCTCCCGCGAGGTGTGCGACCATGGTGTCAACGCAAATGACGAGATCGAGCTGACAGAGAAGACGACCGAGAGCCGCGATATCGGGCGTGCTGATGTCGCGAGCGCCGATCTGCGCGAGCTCTTCGGTCGCCGCCTCTCTTTGGAGCGAATAAAGCGCTACGCCAGGAACGGCGAGACGACGCAACAATGCGGGGAGAACAGCGCGCCGCTTATCCCATTGGCCGACCTCCCAGACCAAGCCGACGGCCAGACCTTCGCAGTCGAGCGACACAGGCATGCTTCTCGGCGGCAGCGTCAAATATGGCGCGCTCATCTCGATCTCCTCTCTCCCCACCCTGAGCGCGTGCGGCACCTCCATGATCTCGATGTCCACGTCGAAGTCAGCTTCAGGCGTGCCCGAATGGAGCGCAAGCGCGCAATCGGCGCCTGCCGTGCGCTCGACCAGCGGCAACAGTTCGGGCTGACACCAGACCGTGACACTGCGCGCTATGCCGCGAAGAGGTTGCATGAAACGCAGGAACTGGATCGTGTCGCCGAGCCCGTGATAGCACCGCACGAGCACGTGCTTGTTCGCAAGCGACTCCCCCCGCCAGATTCGCTGAAGGTGACGCGGACCGGTATGCTTGGGCGGGTACCCAGACGTCGCGAGATCTTCGTCATTGATGGCCCAGGCACGCGCAAAATCGCCTGCTCGCATGGCCTCCACCCAGCCGTTCGTCACGTCCCGAGATCCGGCTAGCGACGGACGAATTTGTGGAAGCGGCTCAGCTTTCCGTCCTTGGTCCGGTCCTGGTGCAGGAAGGCAATGCCGGCCTCGTCGAACTTCTCGAAGAACTCATCCCAGCCGATGCGGTCCAGCCCCTCATCCGGCGGATCGAAATCGATGCGCAGGATGCCGGCGTGTCCATCTTCTTCGGTCGCCTTGACCGTCGCCGGCTGCCCACCGCGCTCTTCGATCCATTTGCGGATCGCGGCGTGATCGGTGGTCTGCTGGGCTTCGTTGTTCTGCGTCTTGGACGTCATGTGGCACCTCGCTTGTGCAGGCCCGGCAATGACACGGCCATCGCCGAAGCCATTTGCGATGAAACGCGGGCCGGCAGGATTTGTTCTTCACGCGCGGCGGGGCCGACGCCGGACAACCAGCATCATCTTCTTCATCTTCATCCAGGATGATCTTCGTTCCGTTGATCCGGCTGCGGATCTTATCCCAAGTTAAGCGCGCTGCATTTTTGTTGCCCTGAATCGATGCGCACGCCGGCTCGGCGGCTCCAGCACAGGAACGAACATACCTTCCGACACGTTCGCCGATCTACTTACGCTGATGCCATCGTCTTCCCGGAGGTCTTAGTCCATGCATTCCCGTCTTCAGGACAGGCGCCGCGTGCGCGTCGGCATCGTCGGCGTCGGCAATTGCGCAAGCTCCTTCGTCCAGGGGCTCACCTATTACCGAAACGCCAAATCGAACGAGCCTGTGCCCGGCCTGATGAACGTCGATCTCGGCGGGTATCACATCAGCGACCTCCAGATCGCGTCAGCTTTCGACGTCAACGCCGGCAAGGTCGGACGCGATGTCGCCGACGCCATCTTTGCCAAGCCGAACAACACGCATCGGTTCTCCGATGTCGAACAGACCGGCGTGATCGTTCAGCGCGGCCCGGTCATGGACGGCATCGGGCACTATCTCGAAGATGATGTTCCGGTCGCCGACGTCCCGGAGGCCGATGTTTCGGAGGTCCTGGCGATGTCACGCACCGACGTGCTGGTGTCCTACCTGCCCGTCGGCTCGCAACGCGCAAGTGAATGGTACGCAGCGCGCGCCATCGAAGCCGGCTGTGGCTACGTCAATTGCATCCCCGTTTTCATCGCCTCCAATCCGGACTGGCGGCAGCGGTTCGAGAATGCAGGCCTTCCGATCATCGGCGACGACATCAAGAGCCAGGTCGGCGCAACCATCCTGCACCGCGTGCTCGCCAATTTGTTTCGTGATCGCGGCGTGCGGCTGGACCGCACCTACCAGCTCAACGTCGGCGGCAATACCGATTTCAAGAACATGCTCGAACGAGAGCGGCTGACCTCGAAGAAGATCTCCAAGACTCAGGCGGTCACCAGCCAGTTCGACGTTCCGATCGATCCCGACAACATCCATGTCGGGCCGAGCGATCACGTGCCCTGGCTGACCGATCGCAAGCTCGCTTTCATCCGGCTCGAAGGCACGACATTCGGCGGCGTGCCGCTGAGCGCCGAAGTCAAGCTCGAAGTGTGGGACTCCCCGAACTCCGCGGGCGTCGTGATCGACGCGGTTCGCTGCGCAAAACTTGCCATGGATCGCGGTCAGGGCGGCGCCCTAACCGGTCCCTCCAGCTATTTCATGAAATCGCCGCCGCAGCAGTTCACCGACGAAGAGGCCAGACGGCGAACGCGCGCCTTCATCGAGGACAAGGTGTATTCCTGATGGCGAGGATCATTCATCTCGTGCGTCACGGTCACCATGCTTTGCTCGGCCGCACGCTATGCGGCCGGATGAATGGCGTCACGCTCGACGACATCGGCTGCGAGGAAATGGCGCGCTGTGCAATCACGATCAGCCCGTGGCCAGCCTTGATCCAGTCGAGCCCGCAGCGGCGCTGCATGCAATCAGCCTCCATTCTGGCGGCGCACTTCGGACTGCCGATCGAGATCGTTCCCGCTCTCGACGAGCTCGACTATGGCGAATGGAGCGGCCGGTCCTTCGAGGAGCTCCGTCAGGACCCGCAATGGTCGCGCTGGAACAGGCGACGCGGGGTTAGCCGCCCACCCGGGGGCGAGAGCATGCGGTCGCTCCAGAATCGCGTCGTCGGCCATCTGGAGCAGCTGCGCAACGATCATTCTGCTGGCACCGTCATTGCCGTCAGTCATGCCGAGCCGATCCGTGCGGCGCTCTTGCATTACGCGCGCATGCGGCTTGACGACTTTCTCTCGATCGAAATCGACCCATCCAGCATCTCCACTCTCAGCGTGGACAGCCGCGGGTTCAGGATCACCGGGATCAATCAGCGGGTGCCGGCGTGAAGATCGTCATTTTCGGGCTGACCATCTCCTCCTCCTGGGGCAACGGCCACGCGACCCTGTGGCGCGGCCTCTGCAAGCATCTGACACACCTCGGCCACAGGGTCGTCTTCTACGAGCGCGATGTGCCCTATTACGCCGGCGCCCGCGACTTCAATGAATTGCCGGGCGGCCAGCTGCGGCTGTATTCGAGTTGGGACGAGACCCGCTCCCTCGCCCGCGGCGACGTCGGGGATGCCGATGTCGCGATCGTCACGTCTTATTGTCCCGACGCGATCGCGGCGACCGACCTGATCATGTCGGAAAGACGCGCCGTTCCCGTCTTCTATGATCTGGATACCCCGATCACGCTGGCGCGGCTCATGGAGGGTGGATCCGTTCCTTATATCAGCCCGCGGGGCCTACGGGATTTCGCGCTCGTCCTCAGCTTCACCGGCGGGCCCCGCGTTGCCCACGAATTCCGCGACCGGCTCGGCGCCCGCGACATTCGCCCCCTATACGGCCACGTCGATGTCGATATTCATCGCCCGGTGCCGCCCCGACCGCACTACCGCGCAGATCTCTCTTATCTCGGCACCTATTCCGAAGACCGCCAGCGCGGACTTGAAGCGCTGTTCGTCGAACCGGCACGCGCGCGGCAGGACCTGCGCTTCCTGATCGGCGGGGCGCAATATCCTGACGACTTCCCATGGTCGCCCAACATCTACTTCGTGCGGCATCTGCCGCCATCGGAGCATGCGCCTTTCTTTGCGTCCTCCCGCTTGACCCTCAACGTCACACGCAGAGCCATGGCGGAGATGGGCTGGTGCCCCTCCGGCCGTCTGTTCGAGGCGGCTGCCTGTGGCGTCCCGCTCCTGAGCGACGACTGGCCGGGTATCGAAGAGTTCTTCGCGCCTAGCAGGGAGATCCTGATCGCCCGCGACGCGCAGGACACATTGGCGGCATTGGCGATGCCGAGCGCCGAGCTCCAATCCATCGCTAGATGCGCCTATGAACGGACATTGGATCAGCACACATCCGACAAACGCGCGCGCGAGCTGGTGTCGCTGCTCGAGCAGGCGGCGTCCAGCGGCACGCATCGCCAGCAATCCGAGGAGGCCTGACCATGTGGGGCATCGTTCCGGCCGCAGGCCGCGGCAGCCGCATCCAACCGCTGGCGTTCTCCAAGGAGCTGCTGCCCGTCGGCAGCCGGCGCGACGACGGCACGGAGCGCCCCTGCGCGGTCTCCGAGTATCTCCTGGAGCGCCTCATCCTCGGCGGAGCGGACAAGATCTGCTTCGTCATTTCGCCGGGCAAATCCGACATTCTGGAATATTTCGGCGATCACTACGGCAGCGCTCAGCTCGCCTATGTGGTCCAGCCCGACGCATCCGGCTTATGCGACGCCGTCTTCCGGGCCGGCACCGTGGTCGGACATGACGAGCACGTCGTCGTCGGCCTGCCCGATACCGTGTGGTTTCCAAAGGCCGCCTTGCAGGCTCTGCCCGATGCCGACCTCTCCTTCCTCCTCTTCCCAGTCGAGCGCCCGGAATTCTTCGACGCCGTCGTGGTCGAGGGAGACAGCGTGCGGGAGATCCAAGTCAAGCAGCCGACCCCAACTTCGCGGTGGATCTGGGGCGCTTTCAGGATGTCGGCCACCGGCTTCCGCGAATTGCATGCGCTCTGGAACGCGCGAGACCGGCGAGACGAATATTTTGGGACTTTGGTCAATGCCTACCTCCAGGCAGGCGGCGTCGGCATCGGGATCAAGGCGGGGGAGTCCTATGTCGATGTCGGAACCGTCGACGGCTATCGCAAGGCTATGGCTCTTCTCGCGGACAGCGCCGGCGCTGACGGCCGGTCGAGGTTGCGGGTCGGCACCTCGTCGGATGGAGCTCGACCGATCCCCGCGATGGACAACGGAGCGACTGCATGACGAGAGCGCTACTTACGCGCGAGGAAATTCGCAAGCGCGTCGATGCGCTCGGGCCGTGGTTTCACAATCTCGACCTGAACGGCGTGCCGACCGCCCCCGCCCACTTCCTCGGCGACTATCCCAGCGTGAAATGGCGGCGATTTTCCGGAATCATTCCGGACCGCCTCGAAGGCAAGACCGTGCTCGATATCGGCTGCAACGCCGGCTTTTACGCCATGGAGATGAAGCAGCGGGGCGCCGAGCGCGTGCTTGGACTAGACACCGACGAGGAGTACCTGGCGCAGGCGCGCTTCGCCGCCGAAGTGAAAGGCCTCAGGATCGAATTCCGCAAGATGTCGGCCTATGATGTCGGGCAGCTCCGCGAGAAGTTCGATCTGGTGATCTTCATGGGCGTGCTCTACCACCTGCGCCATCCGCTTCTGGCGCTGGATCTCATCCACGAGCACGTCGCCAAGGACCTCCTCCTGTTCCAGTCGATGCAGCGCGGCGACAGTCACGTCGACGCGATCGAGAAGAACTACGATTTCTGGACCACCGACCAGTTCGATTCCGCCGGCTATCCCAAACTGCACTTCATCGAGCACAAATACGCCGACGACCCCACCAATTGGTGGGTCCCGAACCGGGCCTGCGTCGAGGCCATGCTGCGCAGCGCCGGCTTTGCCATCACTGCGCATCCCGAAGAGGAGGTCTATCTCTGCGAGCGAACGGAGCGCCCCCAGGCCGATGGACCCGTCTATCCTTGCCGGAGCACAAGCCGATGATCGAGGCTGCCAAGATCTGGAACGAGCCGAACAACAAGTCGCATTGGAATCTCCTGATCGATCCGGATTGGGCGATGTTCGCGAACTTGGCCATTGCTGCCGGCAAATCGATCCGCAGTGCACGGCCGGCATTGCCAATCGTGCTCGGCGGCATCTCGCCGATTGATCCGTCCTTCATGCGCAACATGCAGAGCCGCGGCGTGCTCGACAATTTCGATGCAGTCGCCGTGCATGGCTTTCCGCTCGACTGGAATCTGTGGCAGATCGGCGACTGGCCGGCCAAGATCGAGGAGATCAAGGCGGTCACCACCCTGCCTGTCTGGGTGACGGAGGTCGGCGTCTCCTCGTTCGGCGCCGAAGAGGTGCAAGCCTGGGGCCTGTCGCGCACAGCCGAACTCCTGATCGGCCGTGCCCCGCGCATCCATTGGTACAGCCTCTACGACCTTCCCTCCGCCTGGGAAGCAACGACACGGCACAAGGAAGCCGAAGGCTCCTCGTATTACAGGCATTTCCACATGGGCCTGCTGCGCGAGGACGGCACGCCAAAGGCGGCGGCCGACCAGTTTGGCATCTATGCGCCTGCAATGGGTCTGTGCCAGTGGTTCCACTTCGAGGATCATCGCCTCGACGACGCCGTGCACTGGATGCGCCGTCTCGGCGTGACCCATCTCAGGACAGGTCTTTCATGGGCCGACAGCTTCCGTCCTAATGCGCTCGCATGGTTCGACCGCCAGATGGGGGCGCTGGCGGAATTTCAGGTCACGGTGACGTTCTGCTTCACACCCGAGCATCGGGGCATCGAGCCGCATCACACCAGCCCGCCACTCGACGTCAATGAATTTGCCGATTTCTGCGCATCGATGGTCGATCGCTACTGCACGAAGACGGGTGTTGCATCCTCCGCAACGTCCGCCAATCCCCCTATCAGGGAACCGACATGCGTGCCCTGATCCTGGTGATGGACTCCGTCGGCATCGGCGGCGCGCCGGATGCCGCTCGCTATGGTGACGATGGCGCCGACACTGTCGGCCACATCGCTGAAGCCTGCATGGCCGGTCGCGCCGACAGCGCCGCCCGCGAGGGTCCGCTCCGGCTTCCCAATCTCGTCGCGCTCGGCCTCGGCCAAGCCTGCCGCCTCGCCACCGGGCGCGTGCCGCCGGGGCTGGACGGTCGGGTCGAGCACCGGCAATTTGGGTGCGCGACCGAGATCTCGAAAGGCAAGGACACCCCGTCAGGTCATTGGGAGATCTCCGGAGTGCCCGTACCGTTCGAATGGGGCTATTTCCCTCGAACGATGCCCTGCTTCCCCGGGGATCTGACTAAGGCCTTCTGCGAGCAAGCCGGATTGCCCGGCATCCTCGGGGATTGTCACGCCTCCGGCACGGAGATCATCGCCGAGTTCGGCGAGCGCCACATGCGAACGGGAATGCCGATCTGCTACACCTCAGCCGACAGCGTGTTCCAGATCGCAGCGCATGAGGAGACCTTCGGGCTCGAACGTCTGTATGAGATTTGCGCGATCGCAAGGCGACTGATCGATCCCTTCAACATCGGCCGCGTCATTGCCCGGCCATTCGTCGGCACCAGTGCGAGCGACTTCAAGCGCACCGTACACCGGCGCGACTATTCGGTGCCGCCGCCCGGGCGAACCATCTTAGATCTCGCTGAAAGCGCCGGCCGTGACATCGTGACGATCGGCAAGATCGACGACATCTTCGCTCATCGGGCAACCGGGCGAAACATGCGCGGCGACGGCAATGACGGGTTGTTCGACGCCTCGCTCAAGGGGCTGGCCAGCCTTGCGGATGGAGGATTGCTGTTCGCCAACTTCATCGACTTCGACACCCTCTACGGCCATCGCCGCGACGTCGCGGGCTATGCCGCGGCACTCGAAGTCTTCGATGACCGTCTTCCCGAGCTACTGTCACGTCTGCGGAGCGACGATCTTCTGATCATCACCGCAGACCATGGCTGCGATCCGACCTGGAGGGGCACCGACCACACCCGCGAACAGGTGCCGATCCTGGCCCGGACGACGCAATCATCTGCTCCGATCGGCTGGCGTGCCGGCTTTGCCGATATCGGCGCCACCGCAGCAAGGCATCTGGACCTGCCGGAACCGCTGCACGGCGCGCACTTCTAGCGGGCAGCAGGGCTGGGGATTCACCTAGGTTATTGATCCAGGTTAGAGAAATATTCGTTTGTACAATTTCGAGGAACGAACATTCCTTGCATCGCTTCTGACTCCAAACGTGACTGGCGTGCAGGTCGTCCGACCAGACAGTAAGGCGCGCTTCAGCTCCCATCATCGGTCGATTTCCCCAAGGGATCGATCTTACGGCGGCACGGAGTGGTGCATGACGCGGGTATTAATCACTGGAGGCGCGGGATTCATCGGCTCGCATGCAACCGACATGCTGCTCGCTGCCGGTTATGAGGTCCGGCTGCTCGACAATCTTTCGCCGCAGGTCCACGGCGGCAACCGCCAGCGCCCGTCCTATCTCGCCGATGAGGCCGAGCTCGTCGTTGGCGACGTCACTGACAGCGTTGCGGTCGAACATGCCCTGCGCGGGGCCGACATGGTCGTGCATCTCGCTTCCGCCGTCGGCGTCGGCCAGAGCATGTACGACATCGAGCCTTTTGTGCGGACCAACGAGCTCGGCACAGCGGTGCTGCTCCAGGCGCTGTCGAGGCGCCCAGTCGAACGGCTGGTGGTCGCCTCCTCCATGAGCATCTACGGCGAGGGCCTCTATCGCAGGCCCGATCAAAGCGTCGTCGCCTGCGACGAACGGCCGATCGAGCAGCTGCGCAGAGGGGAATGGGAGTTGCGCGACAGTGCGGGTCACCCACTCGTCCCCGTGGCGACCCCGGAGAGCAAGCTGCCATCACTGAGCTCGGTCTACGCATTGAACAAGTTTGCGCAGGAGCGCATGTGCCTGATCACAGGCAAGGCTTACGGCATCCCGACCCTGGCGCTGCGCTTCTTCAACGTGTTCGGTCCCCGTCAGGCCCTGTCAAATCCCTATACCGGCGTACTCGCGATCTTCGCCGCGCGGCTCCTCAACGGTCGGCCGCCGCTTGTTTTCGAGGACGGCGAGCAACGGCGCGATTTTGTTCACGTGCACGACGTCGCCCGCGCCTGCCGCATCGCGCTGCAAGTGGAGCAGGCGCAGGACGTCTTCAACGTGGGCTCGGGCCAAAGCCGGACCATCCTGTCGGTCGCCGAGGACCTCGCCGGGGTCATGGGCAGGAGCGACATCGCGCCCGAGATCACGCGGAAATACCGCGCCGGCGACATCAGGCACTGCTTCGCAGATATCGGCAAATCGCGCGACCTTCTCGGCTTCGAGCCGCATGTGGCTTTCAGGGACGGCCTGGAGGAGCTCGCGGAATATCTCGCAGACCAGATCGCCGACGACCAGGCCGAGCGGGCGACCCAGGAGCTGCTGCAACGAGGATTGGTTGCGTGATGAATGAGCGAGACAATAGGCCGGTTCTGATCACAGGCGGCTGCGGCTTCATCGGTTGCAATCTTGCCGACCGGCTGGCGGAGCGCGGCGAGCGCGTATTGGTGCTGGACAACTTGGCCCGCGCCGGCGTGCGCGAGAACGCGCAATGGCTGAAATCCAGGCATCGCGACCTCATCACCATCGCGGTGGCCGACATTCGTGAGCCGATTCCGGTGATCGATGCCGTGCGTGAGGCCCGCGCGGTGCTGCATTTGGCGGCTCAGGTCGCCGTCACGGGCAGCGTGAGCGATCCCGCCGCCGATTTCGAGATCAACGCGCGCGGCACCCTGAACGTGCTTGAAGCGGTTCGGCTGCACAACAGCACCGCTCCGGTCGTGTTCGCCTCCACCAACAAGGTTTATGGCCGCCTGATCGAGGACAGCGAGATCGCACTCACCGGCCGCCGTTATACGCCCACCAGCGGCTTGCTGGCCGAAGGCGTCTCCGAGAACGCTGCCCTCGATTTCTACAGCCCCTATGGCTGTTCCAAGGGGACGGCGGATCAGTACGTCCACGACTATGCGCGGGTTTACGGGCTCCAGACCGTGGTGATGCGCATGAGCTGCATCTATGGGCCGCGCCAGTTCGGCACCGAGGACCAGGGCTGGATCGCACATTTCCTGCTGAGCGCGATCCGCGGCAACCCACTGACGATCTACGGCGATGGTTATCAGGTCCGCGACGCGCTGCATGTGTCGGATGCAGCCTCTGCCTGGCTCGCAGTACTCGACCGGATCTCGCTAGCGCGTGGACGCGTGTTCAATCTCGGCGGCGGACCAGCCAATGCGGTCAGCCTCCGGGAATTGATCGACCACATTGCCGAACTGACCGGCCATCAGGTCACATACCGCTTTGCCGATTGGCGTCCGGGCGATCAGCCTTGGTACGTCACCGACACCCGTGCGCTGTCTACCGCCCTCGGATGGGCACCGCAGGTCTCGGTCGCCGAGGGCCTTCGCTCGCTTCATGCCTGGCTGGACAGCCGCTTCGGAACAACTCGGGGCAACCGCGAGGCTCTCGCATGACGCGCGTCGCCCTGATCAATCCGAACTGGGATTTTGGCGGCAGCATCTATTTCGGCTGCCGGTCCCCCCACCTTCCGCTCGAGCTCGGGATCGCCGAGCATTATTTGAAAGCGGCCGGGCACCGGACGCTGCTGCTCGATGCGCACATGTTCGATCTGTCATTCGGGGACGTCGAGGCTGAGCTGCGCGCCTTCGAGCCTGACCTGATCGTCATCACGACGGCACCGACCTACCTGTTCTGGCGCTGCGCACCGCCGGAGCTGCGCGTTCCGCAGGAGCTTGCACTGGCGGTACGGGATCTTGCACCGGTCTTGGTCGCCGTTGGGCCGCACGGCTCGACCACGCCGCGGGCGGCCCTGAAGAAGCTCGCGGTCGACATAATCGTCATGGGTGAATGCGAAGCATCTTTGCTGCGGTTGGCCAACGGGGAGCGGGACTTCCCCGGCCTGTGCTTGGCGGACGGCGCCACGGTCCGGGTCAATGGCGGCCCGCAGGCGGTCGACTTCAAGGATCAGCCAGCGCTCGACTGGCCGGACGAGATGATCCGGCGGCATCGTCACCACCATCATCGCTTCGAGGCCGAACCGGTGGGCCCCGGCGCGGAGGTCGAGGCGTCGCGGGGATGCCCCTACAATTGCACGTTCTGCGCCAAGGAGAATTTCCGCAACGCCTACCGCAAACGGCCACCCTCGATCATTCTCGACGAGATTGATCGGCTGCGCGGCCAAGGCGTCGAATATGTCTACTTCATCGACGAAATCTTCCTTCCGAACCCAGAACTTCTGGAAGGGCTGAGTACGCGGGGCCTCAAATTCGGTGTCCAGACCCGCATCGATCTCTGGAAGCCGGACATGCTCGCCTTGCTGGGTCGCGCAGGCTGCGTCTCGATCGAGGCTGGCATCGAAAGTCTCACCGTCGAGGGCCGCGCGGCACTCGCCAAGAACTGCAAGATGACCACCGACCAGCTCGCCGACCGCCTGGTCGAAGCCCGACGCTACGTCCCCTTCGTGCAGGCCAATCTGATCGAGCTCCCCGACGACGACGATCCCGTAGTGCAGCGCTGGCGCCGCAAGATGCAGGATGCCGGCATCTGGGCGAACGACCCGGTCCCGCTCTATCCCTACCCCGGCTCGCCGGACTACCGAAAGCTGTGGGGCGAGGCCGACGACTTCGCCTGGGAGCGCGCGCATCAGCACTATCTTGGAATGTTCGACCAGTTCAGCGACGTGCAGAACGATCGGCCGGTCCCGCTCGACGCCCTCGAACATCCGGTGGCGCCATGAGCCGCGGTTCCGACATCAGGATCCTGATGACGACCGACACTGTGGGCGGCGTGTGGACCTATTCCTGCTCACTCGCCTCGAGCCTTGCCGCCGCGGGCGCCCACTTGACGCTGGCGACGATGGGTCCATCCGCGCGCGCGGACCAGCGCGAGATGCTGCACGGCTCGGGGGTTCGCCTCATCGAAACCGACCTCGCTTTGGAATGGCAAGACCCCGAAGGGCGTGACCTCTGCAATGCCAGGCGTGTCCTTCTAGGGCTCGAAGCACGGTTCAGGCCGGACATTGTCCACCTCAACAGTTTCCGGGAGGCAACCCTGTCGTGGCGTGCGCCAACCGTTCTCGTGGCGCACTCCTGCGTCAACTCATGGGCGCTGGCCTGTCGGGATACGACCTGGCTCGGCGAGCCCCGTTGGGCGCGTTATACGGAACGGGTGGCCGCGGCGCTCAACAGCACGCAAGCTTGGGTCTGCCCGAGCCGGTCGTTCCACGATGACATCATGGAGATCTATCGGCCACGGTCTCCCGGCGCCGTGATCTGGAACGGGACTACTGCTGGGGACCTCTCAACTCGAAAGCAGGAGCTGATCTTCGCGGCCGGCCGGCTGTGGGATCATGCCAAGAACATCGGAGTATTGGCTGCGGCTGCACCGGATCTGGATTGGCCGGTTCAGGTCGCAGGACCCGCTGAAGCAGATCCGTCCGTGGGCGTCACTTGGCTTGGGCAATTGCCGCACAGCGCCTTGCGCGGACATCTCCAGCGCGCGGCGATCTTTGCAAGCCCAGC
Organism: Bradyrhizobium sp. 153; assembly: GCF_023073835.1. Taxonomy (NCBI): domain Bacteria; kingdom Pseudomonadati; phylum Pseudomonadota; class Alphaproteobacteria; order Hyphomicrobiales; family Nitrobacteraceae; genus Bradyrhizobium; species Bradyrhizobium sp. 153. The sequence goes on from NZ_JADPKH010000147.1 coordinate 63,161, forward strand.
ACTTTATGAACCGTTCGGCCTCTCCGTTTTGGAGGCAGCCGCCGCCGGCTGCGCGCTCGTGCTGTCGGACATCCCGACGTTCCGGGAATTGTGGAGCGGAGCCGCGCTGTTTTTCGATCCCTGCGATAGTCAGGCGTTGCACCGAGCTCTCGCAGAACTTTGTGCGGACGATCTCGAAAGAGCACAGCTGCAACGCGCCGCCTACGAGCGTTCCCTGACCTATTCGCTGTCGCGCACGACCGGCGCTTATCTGAAGCTCTACAAAGGGCTGCTCGCTGCCAACCGCACGACACCTCAAGCCGGCCAGATCGAGGTGCGCGCATGAAATGCGTCCTGTTCTACCACGCATTCACCTCCTGCTGGAACAATGGCAACGCTCATTTCCTGCGCGGCTACGCCCGCGAGCTGCATGCGCTTGGTCACGAGGTCGTCGTTTTCGAGCCGATCGACGGCTGGAGTCGGTTGAATGCCATCCGCGAGAGCGGCAGCGAGGTCCTGCAAGACATCGGACAGCTCTTCCCAGGCATTTCCATTCGTCGCTATGATGCCTCGCTCGATTTCGACGAAGCGCTCGATGGCGCCGATCTCGTCGTCGTGCACGAATGGAACTCGCCCGATGTGATCGAGCAGATCGGGCACAGGCGCGCGCACGGCGCTCCCTTCACATTATTGTTCCACGATACCCACCATCGTGCGATTACAGCGCCGGACGAACTTGCACAATTTGACCTCGATGCATTCGACGGCGTGCTCGCCTTCGGCGAGGTGCTTCGCCAGATCTACGTGAAGCTCGGCTGGGCCGACCGGGCCTATACTTGGCACGAAGCCGCCGATATCGCCTTGTACCACCCGCTGCCGAATGTCGAACCTACCGACGATCTGGTCTGGATCGGCAATTGGGGCGACGGCGAACGCAGCACTGAGCTCAACGAATTCCTGGTCGAGCCTGTTGCCGAGCTGAATTTGCGCGCGAGCGTCTATGGCGTGCGTTACTCGGATGCCGCGCTCCAGGCCATCCGGGCCACAGGTATCCGCCACGGCGGCTGGCTGCCTGCGCATTGGGCTCCGGTGGCATTCGCCGGCGCGCGCGCGACCATTCATGTCCCGCGCGGGCCCTATGTACGGTCGCTTCCGGGCATCCCTACCATCCGTGTGTTCGAGGCCCTCGCCTGCGGCATTCCTCTGCTTTCGGCGCCGTGGTCCGATGCGGAAAGCCTGTTTCCGGACGGCGCTTATCTCCAGGCGGCCGATGGCGCGGAGATGAAGCGCGCGCTCGGCGCCGTTCTCGACGATCGGGAGCTGTCTTCCGCGATGGTGGAGACCGGCCTTCGGACCATTCAGGAGCGCCATACCTGCCGTCACCGCGCACAACAGCTTGTGGGCATCGTGGAGGCCATTCGTGCCTCCGATAGCTCGTCACAGCCGCTGCGTTACATCGGAGCCTCCGCATGAAGATCTGCTTCTTCGGATCCAGCCTTGTCTCGTCCTACTGGAACGGCGCCGCCACCTATTATCGCGGCATGCTCAAGCAGATTGCGGCGCTCGGACACGACGTCATCTTCTTCGAGCCTGACGCCTTCGAGCGGCAGGCCCACCGCGACATCGACGACCCCGGCTGGGCCAGGGTCGTCGTGTACCCCGCGACCGCCGACGGCTGGCGCGGCTCGCTCGATGCGGCGGCGCGATCGGCCGACATGCTGATCAAGGCCAGCGGCGTCGGCGTCTTCGATCAGGAGCTGGAGACCGCCGTTGCTGCCTTACCCTCCCGAACCATGCGCATCTACTGGGATGTCGATGCTCCCGCCACGCTCGAAGCGATGGCAAACGATCCGGAGCATCATCTGCGCCGTGCGATTCCATCCTACGACATGGTCTTGACCTACGGCGGCGGCGATGGCGTCGTATCGGCCTACCGCGCTATTGGTGCGCGAGACTGCGTTCCGATCTACAACGCCCTCGACCCCGAAACGCATTTTCCATCGCCGCCCAAGCCGGACTTCACCTGCGATCTCAGCCTGCTGGCAAATCGCCTGCCTGATCGCGAGCAGCGCGTCGAGCACTTCTTCCTCGACATCGCGCGCCAGTTGCCGGACAAGACGTTCGTTCTCGGCGGCTCCGGCTGGGAGACCAAGGATACGTCCGGCAACCTCCGAAAGGTCGGGCATGTCGGCACTGGCGAGCACAACGCATTCTTCGGCTCCGGCCTTGCCACGCTCAACGTCAATCGCGACAGCATGGCGCGATACGGATTCTCGCCGCCGACGCGGGTATTCGAGGCGATCGGCGCAGGCGCCTGCTTGATCACCGATCAATGGGTCGGCATCGACCATTTCCTCGAGCCGGATCGCGAAGTGCTGGTGGCCGCGAATGGAGCCGAGATTGCCGGCCATCTCGGCGCCCTCAGCCCTGATCGGGCCGCCGCGATCGCCAGCCGTGCCCGCGCGCACATTCTCAGCCAACACACCTACAGGCATCGCGCCCGCCAATTCAACGATCTCTTCGTCGGAAGCAGCTCGCACATCGAGGCAGCAGAATGAACCTTAGCATCGTCGTCGTCGGTCTTTCGGTCACGTCATCATGGGGCAATGGTCACGCCACGACCTACCGCGCCCTGATCGAGGCCCTCGCGCGACGAGGCCACCATGTCACCTTCCTGGAGCGCGACGTCGCCTGGTATCGCGAGCATCGCGATCTCACCAAGCCGTCGTCATGGACTGTCGAGCTCTATCAATCACTGAAGGATGTCCCTCGCCGCTTCGGAAAGCTGATCCGGGACGCCGACCTCGTCATCATCGGCTCCTATGTGCCCGACGGTATCGCCATCTCCGAATGGATCACGAGCCAGGCGCGAGGGATCACCGCCTTCTACGACATCGACACGCCGGTGACGCTGGCGAGACTCGACCGGGGCCTCGACTATCTCTCCGCTGCGATGATCCCGCGTTTCGACCTCTATCTATCGTTCACCGGTGGCCCGGTGCCCGACATGATCGAGGCGCGTTACGGCAGCCCGATGGCACGGGTTCTCTATTGCAGCGCCGACGCGGACGCCTACGTCCCGCAACAGGCCCAGACGAAATGGGCGCTGGGCTACCTCGGGACTTATAGCGAGGACCGGCAGCCCGTCCTTGAACAATTGCTGTTGTCCCCGGCGCGGATGCTGCCGTCCGAGCAATTCGCCGTCGCGGGCGCGCAATATCCTGAACATATCGCCTGGCCCGACAATGTCATGCGGATCGAGCACCTCGCGCCAAAGCAGCACCCGATGTTTTACGCGGAGCAGCGGTTCGCCCTGAATGCGACCCGCGCCGACATGCGCGCGTTGGGCTTCTCGCCGAGCGTTCGGCTGTTCGAAGCTGCCGCCTGCGGCACGCCCGTGATTTCCGACCGATGGCCGGGGATCGAGACCATCTTCGAGCCGTCGCGGGAAATCTTGCTGGCCTCAACGGCGCGCGACGTCATCGAGATCCTGCGCGACATGCCCGAGGAACGTCGACGCACTATCGCCGAGAGCGCGCGCCGCCGCGTTCTGACCGATCACACCTCCGACCATCGAGCCCGCCAGTTGGAGGTCTACTGCGCCGAAGCAACCGCGCGCCGCCGCCGCAAATCGGCGCGGCTACCGGCTGGCCGACCGGTTCAAGTCGCCGAACTCTGAGGGAGCTTGCCATGACACTCCAGACCCGAATTCCCACGCTCCGTCGCTCGCCGACAGTGCTCATCGCCGGCGGCGCCGGCTTCATCGGCTCTCATCTCTGCGATTCGCTTCTGCAACGCGGCAACAGGGTGATCTGCCTCGACAACCTGTTCACGGGCACAATCGACAATATCAGGCCGCTGCTGAACCATCCGAACTTTCGCTTCATCGAGCATGATGTGCGCGAGGAGATCGAGATCGACGACGAGATCGACCGGGTCTACAGTCTCGCCTGCCCCGCCTCACCCCGGCATTACCAGAAGGATCCGGTCGGCACGATGAAGACATGCGTGCTCGGCACCATCAATTTGCTCGAGCTCGCCCGCCGCAAGGGCGCCCGCGTCCTGCAGGCCTCGACGAGCGAAGTCTACGGCGATCCGGAGGTGCATCCACAGCCGGAATCCTATCTTGGCAACGTCAACCCGATCGGGCCGCGGGCCTGCTACGACGAGGGCAAACGCGCCGCCGAGACGCTGATGTTCGACTACCACCGCACGCACGGAACCGAGATCAAGGTCGCGCGCATCTTCAACACCTATGGCCCGCGCATGCTGGAGAACGATGGCCGTGTCGTCTCCAATTTCATCGTGCAGGCGCTGCGCGGCGAGCCGATCACGATCTATGGCGGCGGCACGCAGACAAGGAGCTTCTGCTTCGTCGACGATCTGGTGCGGGGCCTTCAACTGCTGATGGAAAGCCCGGCCTCAGTAACCGGCCCCTGCAACCTCGGCAATCCGCACGAGGTCACGATCGAGGCCATAGCCCGGGAGGTCCTGACGTACACGGAGTCGGCCTCCCCTCTCCGCTTCGTGGCGCTGCCGAAGGACGATCCGAAGCGTCGCAAGCCGGTCATCGACACCGCCGCGCGACTTCTGGGATGGCGTCCGCGCGTAGCGCTGAAGGATGGTCTTCAGGCGACGATCGCCTATTTCGCGTTGCGCGTCGCGGATGAGTCACCGACGCTGGTGCCGGCTCTTGCACGGCGAAAGAGAGGTCCGACGCGCGGCATGCTCAAGATTGCGGATTAAGATCAACGCGCTTCTCGTTGGATCGGATCCCCGTTGAGAAGCGGACATCCGCTCAGCCGATCAAAGTCAATTATCCACGCGGCTCAGCCGAGCTGGGAGGCGAAGCCATGCAATGGTGGGCGCACCAGGGCTCGAATCTGGGACCCGCTGATTAAGAGATAGCAACGGGTTGAAGACCATCAATGACGATCGCGTCCCGGGGATCGTCTGGCAGAACATGGGCATCGCCGCGCATTCATGGCCGTCTTTCCACCAGTGTTGGTCCGATCGGTCAGAAAACTTTCCTGGAAGCAGTTCGATACTGTCACTGAGTGATTCAGAGCGCGTTTGCAGGCGTCTTGCGCTTCTCTAATCGTGGTCGAAGAGCTCGTTCGGAGAGCGTTCCCTGGCGAGGACACTCTTCTGCACTCGCGCAGCCTGCTCGCGACAAAGTTTGATGCGATCGGTTGTGATGTCCGCGGCGGCCTTGCCGAGCGCCAGCTGAAGCCAGAGGCATAGGATCTCCGCTACAGCGTGCGGCTGTGGGTCCTGCGCATGCTCACCATCCATCATAGGAACCATATCTGTGGCGGCCGGTTGGCTTGCCGTTGAGCTGTCACTCTGCAGAGCAGCTCGACAAACCGGCATGAGTCCTAGGCCGAGCATCCGTCGGGGACCAATCCCATGATGGACCACGCGACCAGAGTTGGTAATCGGTTGTTAGCAGCGTTGCCGCCAGCAGATTTTGCTTTGCTTGCGCCTCATTTGCGGAAAGTCGAGATCGAGCGCGATTCCGTGCTGGCCCGATCGGGCGACCGGATCGAACATCTCCTCTTCCCCCTGAGCGGCGCGATCGCCGCTATCATGGCGCTGCCGAACGGCCAGACAGTTGCCACAGCGATCATCGGCCACGAGGGGGCTGTGGGCCTGACGTCAGCGCTCGGCGCATCCAATTCGCCCGCGACGGCAGTCGTTCGCATACCAGGGTTCGCGCTGCAGATCTCGCCGGTGCAATTTCTGGCAGCGCAACATCGCAGCCCTCCAATCACATCCATGGTGCAGGTCTTCACGAGATCGTTGTTGACGCAGCTTCAGCACGTGGCCGCCTGCAATGCACTGCATTCCGTCGAAGCCCGCCTGGCGCGCTGGCTGCTTCACATTCACGACCGGGCGAATGGAGGCGATCTCCTCCCGCTGACCCAGGAAACATTATCGGAATTGCTGGGCGTCCGCCGCACCACCGTCACACATGTCGTAAGCACAATGCGCGCCTCAAGAGCTCTGAAATCCAATCGGCGCGGCCAGCTCGAGATTGATCGGCCGCGGCTCGAAGCCGTGGCATGCGAGTGCTACAAGGTCATGAGCCGCAAAATCGATCGGATAGTTTCGCAGGGCGCGGTCGGACTCGTTCATGGGGCGCCAGCGCGGCGGGCCTCCCACTCGCCCGGTAGCCGAATAGCCGGGACAGGCTCGTAGAGTCGGTTCGCTTTCGCGAACCAGTCGCGTGTACCATCGCAATTCGGCAAAAGTGCGCGGGACTCTGTCGTTACAAATGCCCAATCCTGCGCGGAAGCGAGCTCAGAAACCTGGCGGTTTAGGGGGCCGAGCCCTCGGCCGAAGCCGACCATAGATTGCACAGGTGCGCTTTCGGCCACACTTTCCAGCATGCCGGAGCAAAGGCCCGGGCATTGCTGACCGTACGGCGACCCATAGCGCTCATGCATCGGCTGAGAAGACTCCTACCGGCTGGATTCGATTGCGCTCGAAATCCGAGTATCAGCCCTGGGGCAATCGGCCTTGCGCTTTTCCTCTTTCTCTTCGTCGGCGCAATCGACCCCGCCATCCGCGCTTGGAGTTCCAGAGCTACCGCCGGTCGCGAACGGCCCTTTGCCACCGGCTCCGCCACCACCGGACCCGCCGCTACCGCCGGATGTCCCTCCGGCACGAGATGATCGAGCAGGGCCACCGCCAGCTGCTCCACCTCCCCCAGATGACCCTCCGCTCGAGTTCCCCGGCCCCGCCGCGGACGACCGATCGTTGTCGAAGAACGACTGGCCCCTGTCGTTCTGCCTCTCCGCGTGCAGGCCGCCTGACCTTGCAATGGCTTTTGAGGTCAGGGAAGTGGACAGAAGCAGGGTCATGACAGGGGGCGTCACGGCTGCAAATCTTCCGCAGGTTTTCAAAAACGCCCGCCGGTCGTCATCTTCATTACCATCCCGGGTCACGACGCGCTCTCCTCGATTTAAAATTTTAAATACCTTATTATATATTAAATACGTTTTCAACCAGGGAATGTTCCTTGCCCGGCGGGAGTTACCGAACGTGCGTCGCTCCGACAGAACGGCTCCAAATTCCGTGTTTTCCTCTCGGCGCGCCCGCGCATTGCGGCTTGCTGCGCGAATTGAGTTGCGCCTCAGCATTTAATATAGTTAATTTGTGTTTAACTGGCCGAGCGCGAGTTCGGCTGCAATGGATCATTGCGATGCCACTGCAATTCCACCGGTCCGTCCGGGAGCGCGAGCAGCCACGGCTTCTCGTTCGTGATCAGTTTTGAAAGCCCTGGAGGTTCGGGCTTTCACGGACGCTCCGGCTACTTGGCGAGTTGGCGTCCGCTCCACAAGAACCAAGCCGCAATCAAGATTGGCGGCTCGCCCTTTGGAACGTTAGCCGAGGCCGAAGGGGCTTGCCGCAATATGATTGAGCATCTGGCGCCACCATAGCGCGCCCCCGCGCACGAGCACGGCAGACGTCCTCGTCACTTCACGCTGGCCGGATCCTGACGCAACAGATCCGGGGGATCCGGCTCACGTGGCGCTGTATGCAGCTCGTTTCGCGAAATCGCCAATGCCGCGAGAACTGTACGATTGCTGACATCCAGCTTCTGGAAGATGTGATGAAGGTGGACTTTGATCGTACCGTCGGCAATATTCAAGCGACGCCCAATCTCCTTATTCGATAGCCCCTCCGACACGAGCCGCATGATCTGGCGCTCCCGGCCCGTCAGTTGTGTCAGCGCCCTCTTCTCACCAGCACGGGGCTCCTGGTTGCCGTTCCCGGTGCTCGGCAAGCCTGCTGCTAGGCCTTGGGCAGTCTTCCGCAGGGTTGCGACCAGCATCTCCGGATTCGCGTCCTTCGGGAGGATGATGCAGGCGCCGTCCAAGGCCAGCCTCTGTAGCTCACTGTCGCCCGCGATACCCGCGAAGAAGATTATCGGGACGCCTGGGCCTACAGTGTTTGCAAGAGCGAGGATCTGCTGTCGGCTGACATCGGGCAGTGCAGCATCGACAAGCGTGATGTCCGGCACAAGAAATCGGATTGCCTCAAGACAGCTTGCACCATCGCTGCACGACGCAACGATCGTAAAATCACGCTGCGTCGCAAGAACGCTCCTGATTCCCTGTAAGACGATCGGGTGTCGATCCGCGATGACAACTCTGATGCGCCGCATGCTCCCCTTGCCTTTTGCTAACAACCCCCGTGCAGCCGTTTAATCCGGCATCTCCTTTGAGACGCGCGAGGCATGACCCATCAGTTCGGCCATAACGTCGCACGGCTTAGGTTTGAGACAGCACGAAGCAGCAGATTGGTAGATCCGATCTACAAGTTCTCTCAAAGAATGTCATCGGCGCACCCGATCGGTTGCGTTGTCATTATGGTCAACATCCATCTAACTTCGCTAGGGCCGGTTATTACGAACGATATATAGGGTCATTCACGATTCAAATCTAACATTCGGCGAAGTTTCACTGAAGGGAGGCCATTCGAAAAGCCTCGCTTTCCGGAGGGAGGGCAAAAAAGTATTACTATTCATCAAAGCGAGGATTGGCAATCAAAGACAAAATATGGCTGCGTGATCGCAGCCCGTGTAGCACCGATGAAAACCCGGTCCCCAAATTGGAGCTGATTTCGTCAATTCAGCAACTTCAATGAGCGGCCGCGGGGTCATCGTTGGCATGAGTAGGTGGTCACATGTATTCTTCCGCTATTTTGCGTCAAACACATCAGGCCCTAATCGTTCAATTCACCGAATTGCAGAACCTACGTAGTCGCGTGTTGAAGGCCGAGCAGCGATTGCTTGCGCCCAGGCGACGAGCCCACGGGCGGAGGGCGCCAGGGAAGCGACCGCTCGGTCGGAGGCACGGTCCCAATCGGTAGCACCAGGTACCGCGTTGCACACAGGCGCCGCCGCGCGCCCGGATCGCGCTTGCCCGACCCCGGCTTGACCTGATAATCCCCCTCCTGTTTCGGTTCGGAAGTAGTTGGGGACGGCTTCCATGGAGAAGGACGACTGGGCAAACATGACCACAGCCGAGCTGTGGCGGCTTTACGATGAGGTCACGACCGTCCTCAGTCGCAGGATGACTGCGGAAAAAGCCAAGCTCGAACAGCGGCTTCGTAAGATTGAGGGGACCGCCGGTCCGACTCAGACCCAGGAACGTTCGCGCCGCCCCTACCCGCCGGTGCTGCCGAAATACCGGAACCCGAAGAATCCGTCCGAAACTTGGTCTGGTCGCGGTAAGCAGCCCCGATGGCTGAAAGCGCAGCTTCGAGCCGGCAAGAAGCTAAACGATCTCCTGATCGATCGCTCGTCCGCGCAAAGGCGCCGCCGGACCGGCTGAGGCGCGCCGCCGCGCTATCGTCGCGCGCCGACGACCCCGCGCGGTTTCACGGCGGTTTGTGTGGCGACGCTCGCGTTGAAGCCGATCTAGCCGTAAGCGCTTAGCCGTGACCCTATTGAGGCTGGCTTGACGTTTTGCGGAATCGCCACGGCATGAGATCATCGATCTTGCTATGGGGATGACCGTCGATGATCGCCTC
>NZ_JADPKH010000134.1:0-65920 GCF_023073835.1 Bradyrhizobium sp. 153
TGCAGATAGTTGCGCTCAATCGTCCGGTCATAGCTGTTGTCGCGCATCGGATCGTCCTCCGCTGGAGCGATCCAATCAGCGAATTAGTGAACATGCACAATTGCGAGCGAAGCGAAGCAATCCAGGATCGTTCCGCGGAAAGAACCTGGATTGCTTCGTCGCTACGCTCTCGCAGTGACGGCGAGACCCTTCTATCCCTCCACATTCGCCTTGATCGCCGCCTCGAACCTGTCGACGAACTCGGCGAGCTCGTCGGCGCCGAGATCGCTGACGGCCCAGAAGTTCAGGCCGCGATTGCCCCAACGACGGCAGTTGAAGCCCTGCATGGTTTCGGTCTTTGGCGCGCGATATTCCGCGTTCGATGTCTGCGACACGAACAGGTTGATGACGTGCTGCCGGCGCCGGTAGACGACGGCGCCGATGGCGCGCGCATCGATATAGTCGAGCCGGCCGCCGACCAGCGTGAAACCCTGCGCGGTGAGGTCGATCACGGGCGGGGCGACGTCGAGCTTGCCGTTGAACCATGGCTTGACGGTGTGCTGGTCGGTGGAAAGCACGTCGGTAAGGTGACCGGCCTGAAGCGAGCGCAGATGCGCGGAGACGACCTCCGACAGGATACGCTGCTGGTCGTCCTGGCGCAGCACCACCGCGACGATGCCCGAAGCAGCAAGCGCGGAGACGGCTGAGCCCATTGCAAAGCCGCGCAGCACGGAGCGGCGGGTTGGTTGTTGGCGCTGCGGCTCGGGCAACGAGGCCTCGATCCGGCTGCGCAGGCTTGCGGGCGCGGTGTAGCGCAAACTGGCGTGGGCGAGCACGCGTTGCATGTCGCGCTGCGCGGCGAACTCCGCAGCGCAGTCCGGGCAGCTTGCGATGTGGGCTTCGACCTCGCGCGCATGGCCCGCATCGAGCTCATTGTCGAGCAGCGCGTGAAGCAGGTTCCTCGCTTCTTCGCAAGTCATCTTGAGTGCTCCTCTTCCACATTCCAGGCCGCGCGCAGCATGGCGCGGGCGCGGGCGAGGCGGGACATCACGGTACCGATGGGCGCGCCGACGACCTCGGCGATTTCACGGTAGGAAAGATTGTTGATCTCCCGCAGCACGAAGGTTTCCTTGAACGGTTCGGCGAGCGCGTCGATCAGCTTGCGGATCGCGCCGGCATCGCGGCTGCGCAGCACTTCGGTTTCCGGGCTTGCCTCGCTCTCCTGCCAGATTGGTGTCTGCTCGGCGGCGCCGGGCGTCTCCTCGATCGCGCTGTGGGAATGCGCGCGCCGCGCATATTCGGCGTTGCAGACGTTGCGCAGGATCGCGAACAGCCACGGCTTCATCGCCGGTCCATGATAGCTGTCAAAGTGCTTCAGCGCTCGCAGATAGCACTCCTGCACCGCGTCCTCGGCGTCGGAGGCATCGCGCAAGAGATAGCGCGCGAGCGTGTAGACGTCGTCGAGATAGGGCAGCGCCGCTTCGCGGAAGCGCAGCGCCTTCTGCAAATCGTCGGTGCCGGGCATCGCTCCTCGCTTTGCCTTTTGCTTTGCCACTTCTTTTGCCGTGATCGAATAGGTCTGAGCCCGGCCGGCGTGGGACAACCGGCCGGGCAAGACGTGGGTGCCTTGGTTGGAGACGTTACTCAACCTTGATCATCCCCGTCATGTGCGGATGCAACGAGCAAAAATATTTGTAGTCGCCCGCATTGGTGAAGGTGAACGAGAACTTGTCCTTGGTGTCCAGGGTCTTGGACCTGAACTTGCCGGCCGACACCACGGTGTGCGGGATGTCGTCCCGGTTGGTCCAGGTCACGGTGGTGCCGACCTTGATCGTGAGCTCGGCCGGCTGGAAAACGAAATTATCGATATGCACCTCCGTCTCGTCGGCACGGGCAGCTGTTGTGGGCAACAGGATGGCCGCGGCCAAAGCGAGACCGAAGTCGACACCGAAGTCGCGCCGATTGAGTGTCTTCATGATCAGCTTTTCTCTCAGCCCTGGAGCGGCGTGTCGATGATGGCGAGGCGCTGCTCGTTCTGCTTGAAGTTGATGCTGGCAACGCCGAGCATGGAGCGGAGCCTGGCGTTCTCGACCTTCATCGGTCCTGGTGAGGGAGCGGCCCCCGGCGCCGGCTGCGGGAAGGCGGTCGAGCGCGCAGTGTGGAAAGTGACGTTGCCCTCGACCTTCTGCATCACCTGGTGGATGTGGCCGTTGAGCACCGTGACCGAGCCGAACCCCTTGACGTATTCCAGCGCGCGGCCGCCGTCTTCGGTGCCCCAGCCCCATTCGGGATAGACGGTCCAGAGCGGGATGTGCGCGAACAGCACGACCGGAGTCGATTTTGACTTGCCGCGCAGATCGTCCTCGAGCCAGGCGAGCTGCTCGGCGCCGAGATTGCCGAGGCCGCCGGCCTTGAGGTCGACGACGTTGACGAGGCCGATGAAGTGCACGCCGCCGGCGTCGAACGAGTACCAGCCGCGACCCTTGGTGCCACGGCCGTAGCGTTCGCGATAGAGCTTCACCTCCTCGTCGATGATGTCGTGCTCGCCCGGCACGTAATGCACGTCGAGCTTGGTTTGCGAGATGATGCGCTCGGCATTGTCGAATTCGGCGGCCTTCGACAGATGCGTGATGTCGCCGGTGTGGATCATGAAGGACGGCTTGACCGGCATGGCGTTGATCTTGCCCACGGCTTCCTCCAGCGTGCCGAGCGCGTTGGGATTGGCCGGCTTGTCGAAGCCGACATGGCTGTCGCTGATCTGGAGGAAGGTCATGCCGGGCGCGGCCGCGGTAGCAGCTTGCGCACTATCGATGATGCCGAACGAGCGCGGCACGCCGCCGGTGATGGTCCAGAGCACCCCGGTGCCGGCCCAGGTCATGCATTCCAGCACCTTGCGGCGGCTGACACCGTCGTCCCCGTGATCGTGTCCGCTCATCGCGCATCTCCTCTCGCCCGGAATTGGGCTTCGGGAAGGTGATCGGGGAAGGAAGCGTCTTATTCCCGAATGCGATGACGATTTCGTGAGGGGGAAATTCTCGTGTCCCGGACGCAACGCAGCACCTCTTGGTGATGCGTTGCAGAGCCGGGACCCTGAAAGCCGCGCGGTGCGCCGTGAGATGGGCCCCGGCTCGGCGGCGCATCTGCGCCGCGTCCGGCACGAGACTTACTTTGAAAAATCTCTCACGGCTTGCACCACGGCCTGCGGCACTTCCTGCGCCACGCAATGCCCGGCATCATCGAAGACCAACGTACTGACGCGCGGAATCAGCGATACGGCGCGCGCCGACATTTCCTTGTAGATCGGCCCCGACTTCGCGGCGGTCGTGACGCGCACCGGGCAGTCGATCTCGGTGAGCGAGGTAAACGGATTGCCGCGGGCATCGCCAACGTAAACCTGCTCCATCGCCTCGTAGATCGGACACAGGATTGCCGACTCGATCTCCGGCGTGCAGCAGAGCTTTACCCGGCCGTCGTCGAGCGGCACGAAGCCGTGGCGCACGTAAGCCCAAAGCGACGTCTCGGTCCAATCCGCAAATGCCGGCGCCGCCCGGTAGCGCGCGAAGACGGCCGCAGCGTTCTCGAATTCGGCCCGTCGCCGCAGCGTGCCGTGCACGCGGGAAAGGGATTCGTCGCTCAATGCGCCGGAGCGCGCCGCGCGCGGGTCCATCACGGTCGGCTCCATCACGAACAGGCGCGTGAAGCATCCGGGACGAAGTTTTGCCGCGAGGAGTAGGTCGGTTGCACCAGCACTGTGGCCGATGCCATAGACGTCGCGCAGCTCGAGTGTCTCGATCACCCGGCTCACGTCATCGGCGTAATCCAGGAAGTGATAGGCGCCGGGCTTGTGGCTGGCGCCATGGCCGCGGCGGTCGAGCGCATAGACGGTGTAGGTCGATGCAAGCTCGCGCGCGACCTCGTCCCAGACGTCAGCGACGAAGCCAGTGCCATGCAGGAGCAGGGCAGGTGGTTTCCCGCTCTCGCCCCATTGCAACATGGCGATCTGCGCGTCGGCTGGGCCGATTGAAAAGCGGTACGAATTGATCATGGTGGCCGGATGCTACTTCGCATCCTCCAAAATCATCGCCGCACCTTTCTCCGCGATCATCGCGGTCGGCGTGTTGGTGTTGCCCGAGGTGATGGTCGGCATGATCGAGGCATCGACGATGCGAAGACCGCCGAGGCCGTAGAAGCGCAGGCGTTCGTCGACCACCGCCATCGGATCGTTCGCCGCGCCCATCTTCGCGGTGCCGACGGGATGGAAGATGGTGGTGCCGATGTCGCCGGCAGCCTTCGCAAGCGAGGCATCGTCGTCGCCGACGGTGGGGCCGGGCAGATATTCGATCGGGCGGTATTTTGCCAGCGCCTTCTGCTGCATCAGGCGTCGCGTGGTGCGGATGGCGTCGGCGCCGACCTGGCGATCGTCGTCGGTCGACAGGTAATTCGGCGCAATGATCGGCTTCTCTTCAGGCGTTGCCGAGCGCAGCCGCACGGTGCCGCGAGAGGTCGGTTGGAGATTGCACGCGCTCACCGTGATCGCGGGGAAGCGGTGCAGGGGATCGCCGAACTTGTCGAGCGACAGCGGCTGCACGTGAAACTGGATGTTGGCGCGTGCGCGCGTCGCATCGGAGCGCGTGAAAATGCCGAGCTGCGATGGCGCCATGGTCAGCGGCCCGCGGCGGCGGAAGGCGTAGTCGAGCCCCATCAGGCCGCGGCGAAACAGGTTGTAATAGGTCTCGTTCAGCGTGCGCACCCCTTCGACCTTGTAGATCGCGCGCTGCTGGAGATGATCCTGCAAGTTGCGCCCGACGCCGGGCCGGTCCACGACGATGTCGATGCCGAGCGGCGAAAGCCAGTCGGCGGGGCCGATGCCGGAGCGATGCAGCACCTGCACCGAGCCGATCGAACCGGCCGAGAGGATCACCTCGCGCTTGGCGCGCGCCTCGATGATCTCGCCATTCTGGATGAAGCGCACGCCGACGGCGCGGCCCTGCTCGATGACCAGGCGGTCGACCAGCACATGCTTTTCCAGCCGCAGATTGGGACGGTTCAGCGCGGGCTTGAGGAAGCCGCGCGCCGACGACCAGCGCCGGCCGCGCTTCTGGTTGACGTGGAAATAGCTGGTGCCTTCGTTGTCCCCGGTGTTGAAGTCCGGGATGCGCTTGATGCCCATCTCCTCGGCGGCGTCCCCAACGGCGTCGAGAATGTCCCACGACAGTCGCGGCGCCTCGATGCGCCAGCCGCCTCCTGTGCCATGATGCTCGCTCGGCCCAAGGAAATGATCCTCCAGCCGTTTGAACAGCGGCAGCACGTCGCCATAGCCCCAGCCGGTCAGCCCGAGCTGGCGCCAATGGTCGTAGTCGGCAGCCTGTCCGCGCATGGAGATCATGGCGTTGATCGCCGAGCAGCCGCCGATCACCTTGCCGCGGGGATAGGCGAGCGCGCGGCCGTTCAAGCCCGGCTCGGCTTCAGTCTTGAACATCCAGTCCGAGCGCGGATTGCCGATCGCGAAGAGATAGCCGACCGGGATGTGGAACCAGATCCAATTGTCGTCGCCGCCGGCTTCGAGGATGAGGACGCGGTTGTTGCGATCGGCCGACAGCCGGTTCGCGACGATACATCCCGCGGTGCCGGCTCCGACGATAATGTAGTCAAACTCACCTTCGAGCCGTCTTGGCATTCTGCGTCCATCCCAACAGGCGTCATGCCAGGGCTTGTCCCGGCCATCCACGCGCTTTCTGTCGTAATAGTCGGACGTAGATGGCCAAGACAAGCTGGCTAAAAGCCCGGCCATGACGAAAGGACAGGTTACCTTCGATCCGCCGGAGTTAGGTGGACCGGCGCTTGCATGGTAGGACAATCCTGTGTTCCCAAAAAAGCTTGAGATCCTCCATGCCTATCGTGAACCGCGTCGCCGACCTCCAACCGGATATTCAGGCCTGGCGCCGGGACATCCATCAGCATCCGGAGCTGCTGTACGAGGTTCACCGCACCGCAGCATTTATCGCTGACCGCCTGCGCGAGTTCGGCTGCGATGAGGTCGTGACTGGCCTCGGCCAGACCGGCGTGGTCGGCGTCATCAAAGGCAGCAAGCCGGCCGGCGACGGGCTCAAGGTGATCGGTCTGCGCGCCGACATGGACGCGCTCCCGGTCGAGGAGCAGACCAACCTGCCTTACGCCTCGAAGAACCCGGGCAAGATGCACGCCTGCGGCCATGACGGCCACACCGCGATGCTGCTGGGTGCGGCGCGCTACCTGGCCGAGACCCGCAACTTCGCCGGCGATGCCGTGGTGATCTTCCAGCCGGCCGAGGAGGGCGGCGCCGGCGGCGAGGCCATGGTCAAGGATGGCCTTATGGAGCGTTTCGGCATCGAGCAGGTCTATGGCATGCACAACGGCCCGGGCATCCCGATCGGCTCGTTTGCGATCCGGCCGGGACCGATCATGGCGGCGACCGACGAGGTCGACATTCTGATCGAGGGCGTCGGCGGCCATGCCGCGCGTCCGCACAAATGCGTGGACTCCGTGCTGGTCGGTGCACAGGTGATCACTGCCCTGCAATCGATCGTTGCGCGCAGCGTCGATCCCCTGGAATCGGCTGTGATCTCGATCTGCGAGTTCCACGCCGGCAATGCCCGCAACGTCATTCCGCAGACGGCGACGCTGAGGGGCACTATCCGCACGCTGTCGCCGGAGGTGCGCCAGCTGGTCGAGAAGCGCGTCCGCGAAGTTGTGGCCGGCGTGGCGCAGATCACCGGCGCCAAGATCGATCTGCGCTACAAGCGCAATTATCCGGTGGTGAACAACCACGCTGCGGAGACCGAGGTGGCAAGGCGCATCGCCAAGCAGGTCGCAGGGGACGCCAACGTGCACGAGATGCCGCCGCTGATGGGCGGCGAGGATTTTGCCTATATGCTGGAAGCGCGGCCTGGAGCGTTCATCTTCTGCGGCAACGGCGACAGCGCCGGCCTGCATCACCCCGCCTACAATTTCAACGACGAGGCGATCGTCTTCGGTACGTCCTACTGGGTCAAGCTGGTCGAGGAACAGCTGGCGGCGTCTTAAGGCTTCTGAGTCGTCATTCCGGGATGGTCCGCAGGATCAGACCTGGAATCTCGAGATCCCGGGTTCGGCTCTTCGAGCCGCCCCGGAATGACAATCTTGAATGCAAATGGCCGGGCTAAGGCCCGGCCATCCGCATTTATGAAGTGTCGTTCTTCTCAGAACATCCGCGAGAAGATCACGTAGAGCGTGGCCGACAACATGATCGCGCAGGGCAGCGTCAGCACCCAGGCCATCAGCAGATTGCGGATGGTCGACCATTGCAGGCCCGAGCCGTTGGCCGCCATGGTGCCGGCGACGCCGGACGACAGCACGTGAGTGGTCGAGACGGGCAGGCCGAACACGTCGGCCGCGCCGATCGTGGCGGCGGCCACGAGCTCGGCCGAGGCTCCCTGCGCATAGGTGAGATGGCTTTTGCCGATCTTCTCGCCGACGGTGATAACGATGCGCTTCCAGCCGATCATGGTGCCGAGGCCGAGCGCGATGGCGACTGCGATCTTCACCCAGGTCGGGATGAACTTGGTCGCGGCGTCGAGCGAGCCCTTGTAGGTGTTGAGCACCGCGATCTCGTCCTTGTTGAGATCGTTCGCCTTATCCTTCATCAGGAAGCGGATCGCTTCCGAGGTCAGGTACATGTCGTTGCGGGTGTTGCCGACGGCTTCGGCGGGTACCTTGCTCAACGTGCCGTATCGAGCGACCTGATCGCCAACGTCCTTCACCAGCAGGGCGAGCGAGGGATAGGTACCATCGTTGAGCTCGTGCAGGGCGATGTATTGCGTCACCGCCGGGCGAGGATCGCCGATGATGCTGTGGCCGGCGCCTTTCGCCGAGATCACCTTGGAGGCAGCCTCGGAGGCCTTCTGGAACTGGGCGACCTGAGATTCCGGCAGCGCCCGGTTGAGGGCGTAAGCCGTCGGCACGGTGCCGATCAGGATCAGCATGATCAGGCCCATGCCCTTCTGGCCGTCATTGGAGCCGTGGGCGAAGCTGACGCCGGTGCAGGTCAGGATCAGCAGGCCCCGGATCCAGAGTGGCGGCGCCTTGTTGCCCTCAGGTGCCGCGTACAGAGACGGATTGCGCACGATGAACTTGAGCAGCAGCAACAGCACGGCGGCACAGATGAAGCCGAACAGCGGCGACAGC
Organism: Bradyrhizobium sp. 153; assembly: GCF_023073835.1. NCBI lineage: Bacteria > Pseudomonadati > Pseudomonadota > Alphaproteobacteria > Hyphomicrobiales > Nitrobacteraceae > Bradyrhizobium > Bradyrhizobium sp. 153. The sequence goes on from NZ_JADPKH010000134.1 coordinate 8,182, forward strand.
AGCAGCGCGTAACCGATCTCGGTCGCCTTGCTCCAGTCCACGCCGGAGGTGCCGTCGCGGCCGCGCATGACGGCGTTGGCGACCCCGACGCCGATGATCGAGCCGATCAGCGTGTGCGAGGACGAGGCGGGCAGGCCGAAGAACCAGGTGCCGAGATTCCAGAGGATCGCGGCGATCAGAAGCGCGAACACCATGGCGAAACCGGCGCTGGAGCCGACCTGGAGGATCAGCTCGACCGGCAGCAGCGAGACGATGCCGAACGCGACCGCGCCGGAGGACAAGAGCACGCCGAGGAAGTTGAAGAAGCCCGACCACATCACCGCGACTTCGGCCGGCAGCGAATGGGTGTAGATCACGGTGGCCACCGCATTGGCGGTGTCGTGGAAGCCGTTGACGAACTCGAAGCCGAGCGCGATGAGGAGCGCGACGAATAGGAGGATGTAGGGCAGGTAGGTCGTCACCCGCGTGCCGGTCGCGTTGATGTCGACATAGATGCTGTAGGCGACGAACAGCGCGCCCGCGGCGAGGATGCCGAAGAACAGGATCAGCGTCAGCGGATTGAAGCCCTTGTCGAGATTTGGCCGCGACGCCTGCTGGACGGGCGCGCGATCTGTTACGGCGCGGTCGAATGCTACATCGGTCATCTCTGGACGCCCCTTAACCTTCAGGTAAGGGTATTGTCCGCGATGGATTTGAAGGCTGGATGACAACCAAGGCGTGAAAGCCGCCTTCCTGCCAGTATTTAAGCAGCCCGTGCAGCCTTCTTCTGCAAGCCGGCCGCGATCTTCAAATCTTCGACAAAGCGCTGATATTCCAGCACCTTGGCCTCGGGATCGGGCAGCCGCAGCAGATAAGACGGATGCACCGTCACCAAAGCCTTGCGCCCGTCGGGAAGGTCGATCAACCGGCCTCGGTTTTTGCCGATGGGCGTGATCTTGCCGAACACGCTTTGCGCGGCGGTGGCGCCCATCGCGACGACGAGATCGGGCTGAACGGCCGCCAGCTCCCGCTCATACCATTGCCGGCACGCCCGGATCTCCGGCGTATTCGGCTTCTGGTGCAGGCGGATCTTGCCGCGCGGCACGAATTTGAAGTGCTTGACGGCATTGGTGACATAGACCTTCTTGCGATCGACGCCGGCTTCCTCGAGCGCGCGATCGAGCATCTGGCCGGCCGGGCCGACAAAGGGATGGCCGGCGAGGTCTTCCTTGTCGCCGGGCTGCTCGCCGACCAGCATGATGTTGGCGGACTTCGGGCCCTCGCCGAACACCGTCTGGGTCGCGTCCTTGTAGAGATGGCAGGCGCGGCAATGCGCGGCCTCCTCGCGAAGCGCGTCGAGATCGTCGGTTGTGGTTTTGCGTTTCATCGGAGCCTCCGGCCGCTTCTGAGGCTTGTGCGGATCGGTTGCGGCATTGGCGATCATGGCGCCGGTCATGCGCTCGGCGTCCTCGATCAAGGGCTTAATGATCGAAGCCTCGGGCAGGTTCCTCCAGTATTTTTTCGGCATCTCGGCCTGCATCGGCTTCACCTTGAGCCGGGCCGGATTGAAGATGCTGGCATAATAGCGCCGCCAGGTTTCCTCCAGACGGTCTTCGCCGGGCGCCTCGCTCTTGCTGACGCCCGGCGTGAACGAGAGTGCGTGGCCATCCCAATGCGCGCAGAGGTCGGGCGTCAGGATCGACCAGGGCATGTCGGCAAAGCGCTTGGCGAAAAATGGCGCGGCGAGCTCGACGATGTGATGTTCCGGCTCGAACCAGGCGACGTAATGCGCCTGGCGTTCCCTGCCGATTTCGCGGAAGCGCACGAAGGCATGCATCTTGTGCTCGTCGCGGTAGACTGCCTTCGCCATGGCCGTGACTTGCGCGACATCGGGATCGGTTGCGACCTCGATGAGATCGTGATTGTCCTTCAGCCGAAATAGCAGGCGATAGAGGATCGCAAAGCGTTCGCGGTCGCGGTGCAGGATTGCCGCTTTGGCGAGCTCGACGAATTTCGCGGAGACGTTGAAGGTGCTATCGCTGCCCTCCGGCAGCAGAGACGGCGAGGGCGGCGCGAACAGCTCCGCTTCGCCTCCCTGCACGGCCCAGGTGACATCGGCTGGCCTGACGCGGTGAAGCACGAGGCTACGTGCGGCTTTGCGCCAGCCTTCGAAATCGGTTTCATGATCGAGAGTGATGAATTGCATCAGAAGCCAAATCCCAGTTGCGTCGCCTTTGGCTTGAACCGCTCGATCAGCCGCGCCTCGTCGAGACAATGCGGTGAGGGGCGGTGATCGCTGAGGACGATGAACGGCAGCGCCTTGTGCCGGGGCACGTGCAGCCGCGCGAGATCGGCGAGGCGGATCATTGTCGTGCGCCGCGTCGCGATGATGCGTTCGACTGCTTTGGTGCCGAAGCCCGGCACGCGCAGCAATTCCTCGCGGCTGGCGCGGTTGACATCGAGCGGAAAGCGGTCGCGGTGGCGCAGTGCCCAGGCGAGCTTTGGATCGATGTCGAGCGGCAGCATCGCGCTGTCGTCGACGATCTCGCCGACGTCGAAGCCGTAGAACCGCATCAGCCAGTCGGCCTGATAGAGGCGGTGCTCGCGCAGCAAGGGCGGCGCGCGCAAGGGCAGGGCGCGGCTGGCGTCGGGGATCGGGCTGAACGCGGAATAGGCGCCGTAGAGATTGGCGCTGGTGTGGAGAATGGTGTGATCGGAGGCCGTGTCGGCGCCGACGATCATCTGCGTGCTTTGCCCAGCCGGCGCAAAGCGCTGCGGCTTGGCCTTCGTTTTCGCGCTGCGGCCTTCCTCGGCTTCATCGAGCTTGAGCCGCAGCCGGCCCATGGTGCGGCGGATCGCGCGCACGTCCTTCTCCGGCGCGAATTGCTTGAGGCTCGTCTCCTGCGGCATCTCGATGTTGATGGAGAGACGGTCGGCATATTGGCCGGCTGCTGCGATCAGCGCATCGTCGGCTTCGGGAATCGTCTTGAGGTGGATGTAGCCGCGGAAGTGATGCTCCTCGCGCAGTTTTCGCGCGACGCTGACCACTTGCTCCATGGTGTAATCGGGACTGCGGATGATGCCGGAGGAGAGAAACAGGCCCTCGATGTAATTGCGCCGGTAGAAGTCGAGCGTCAGCTTGACGACCTCGTCGATGGTGAAGCGGGCGCGCGGCACGTTGGAGGAGGCGCGGTTGACGCAATAGAGGCAATCGTAATTGCAGGCATTGGTCAGCAGCACCTTGAGCAGGGAGATGCAGCGTCCATCCGGCGCGTAAGAATGGCAGATGCCCATGCCCGGCGCGGTCGAGCCCATGCCCTTGCCGTCGCTGGAATCCCGCTTCTCGGTGCCGCTGGAGGCGCAGGATGCGTCGTACTTGGCAGCATCCGCCAGGATTTCCAGCTTGCGTTGTACGTCCATGTTTGAATCTCTTTGATTCCACTCATGAATCCTAAAGCGCGCCAATTCGATTGACTCCCAGGGCGGCGTTAGCTTTATATTAGAACATATCATGAACAAATGAGCCAGCCGCTGGTTCTCTTTTTGAGAGCCACCGGCAATCACCCCTGAAGGAGCGGCGAGCATGAGCGGCGCACGCAGAAGCGCGCTTGCGACCTTGCGCAGCCAGATCGAGCGCATCGAGACGGCGGAGGTCGTGCATCAGCGCGATCGCGTCGCGCTCGGCCACAGCGAGGCGGACAGCGCGCTGAAGGGCGGGCTCGCACGTGCGGCGATCCATGAGGTGTTTTGTGAGGGCCGGCAGGGGACGGCCGCAACGGGCTTTGTCATGGGGCTTGCGGGCCGCGTTTCGGCGCGCCGGCCGCTGCTGTGGGTGCGGCAGGATTTTTCGGAAATCGAAACCGGCGCGCTGTCGATGAGCGGGCTCGCCGAGTTCGGTCTCGATCCGCGCCGCGTGGTGATGGTGCGCGCCGCTGATGTCGAGAGCGCACTGCGCAGCTCAGCCGACGCGCTTGCCTGCGATGCGCTGGGGGCCTTGGTGCTCGAGCTCTGGGGCGAGACCAGGCAGTTCGATCTCGTGGCGAGCCGCAAGCTGACGCTGGCCGCGCAAGCTTCCGGTGTCACCGGGCTCTTGCTGCGCATGGCGGCGCAGCCGCTGCCCTCGACCGCGGAAACACGATGGATGCTGCGCGCAGCGCATTCACCGCCGGGCCCGGTGTCGAGTGCCTGGGGCGCGCCGCGCTTCGATGCCGAGCTCTTGCGCAATCGTCATGGCCCATGTGGCCGGTGGACCATGGAATGGAAATGTGATGAGTGCCAGTTCAGTGAGCCGTCGACGTATTCTCAGCCTGTGGCTGCCACGCCTGCCCATCGACCGGATTCAGCGGTTCTTTGGGAACGTCGGACTGCATAAGAGCAATGATCCAAGCATCGTCGTCATCAAGGACAACAATGCGCTGGTGATCCATGCGCTCGACGAGGCCGCCGAGCGCCTCGGCCTGTATATAGGTCAGCCCTTGGCCAATGCGCGGGCGATGTGTCCGGACCTGAAAGTGTTCGACGCCGATATTGTGGCCGATGCGAAGACGCTGAGCGATGTCGCGGACTGGTGCGACCGCTTCACGCCGCTGGTGGCGCTCGATCCGCCGCACGGCCTGTTTCTGGACATCACCGGCTGCGCGCATCTATTCGGTGGTGAGGCCGCGTTGTTACGGACGTTGGTTCGCGCATTGGCCCGGCAGGGGTTTGCCATCAGCGCGGCGATCGCCGGCACCTCGATCTGCGCACGCACGCTGACGCGGCAGGCCACGGGCACCATCGTGGCCGATGGCGAGGAGGCGGAGGCGATCAGCCGATTTCCGATTTCCGCGCTCGGTGCAGGTGAAGTCATCACCACAGGCTTGCGTCGCGCCGGTTTGAAGACCATCGGCGACGTCGCCTCGCGCTCGCCGAGCGAGATCACGGCGCGGTTCGGCGCCCGGTTCTCCACGCTGCTGGCGCATGCGCTGGGGCAGGGCGATGCGCCGATCAACCCGCGAAAACCGCTGCCCGACTACATCGTGGAAAAACGTTTCGCCGAGCCGATCGCGACCGACACCATGATCGCGATGACGCTGTCGCGGCTTGCCGACACGTTGATCGCATCCATGGAGAAGCAGGGCAAGGGCGCGCGACGCCTGGAAGCCGCGTTCTTCCGCACCGACGGCGTGGTGCGCGCGATTACGGTCGAGACCGGGCGTCCGGTGACGCGCAGCGCGGTCATCGACCGGCTGTTTCGCGAGCGTCTCGATGCGCTCGCCGATCCGCTCGATCCTGGCTTCGGCTTCGACATGGTGCGGCTGTCGGCGAACCGTACAGAAATCGTGGTGCAGGAGCAGCGCGATCTCGATGCCCATGCCCACGACAATGACGAAATCGCCGCACTGATCGACCGCATTGCCGCGCGCATCGGCGGCAAGCGTGTCGTCGTGCACCTGCCGCAGGACACCCATATCCCTGAATGCGCGGTTGTAGCCGCGCCGGCGCAGCATCATCTCGCCGCCGCCATGCAGGCGGAATGGCCTGCGCGGGCCGAGAACGAGCCGCCGCTGCGTCCCTTGCGGCTGTTCGACAAGCCGGAGCCGATCAAGGTGCCATTTGCGACCGTGCCGGACGGCCCGCCGCATCAATTCACCTGGCGCCGCGCGCTGCATGCGGTGGTGCGGGTGGAAGGGCCCGAGCGCATCGCGATGGAATGGTGGCGGCAGGACGGCAAGCAGCTCACGCGGGACTATTTCCGCATCGAGGATGCCGAAGGCCTGCGCTTCTGGATCTTTCGCGACGGTCTTTATGAGGGGGAGGTGTTCGACGACGACGGCAAACCCGCTTCTCCCGGCTGGTATGTGCACGGTCTCTTCGCATGAATACGCCTGCCTATGCCGAGATCGGCATCACCACCAATTTTTCCTTCCTGCGCGGCGGCTCGGATCCGCGCGCCTATGTGCATCAGGCCAGCATCCTCGGCATTCCCGCGATCGGCATCGCCGATCACAACACGCTGGCCGGCGTGGTGCGCGCCTACAAGGAGCTCGACAATGCCGAGGTGCTGCACAAGCCGAAACTCCTGATCGGTGCGCGCATCGTCTTCATCGACGGCACGCCGGACATTCTGGTCTATCCGCGTGACCGCGGGGCCTATGGTCGGCTGTGCCAGCTTCTCACCAAGGGCAAGCGCGGCGACGACATCACGCGGATCGAGAAGGGCGAGTGTCGTCTCACCTTCGCCGACCTCATCGAGTTTTCAGAAGGCCAGCTCCTGGTCCTGACGCTGCCGCATCGTTTCGAACCCGCACAGGCGCTGGATGTTCTTGCAAAACTCAAGGACAGCCGCGCCGAGGGCGTGTGGCTGGCGGCGAGCCTGATCTATCGCGGCGACGACCGGCGCCGGCTGGCGCGGCTCGATGATCTCGCGGCAAAAGCAAGAGTGCCGTTGCTCGCGACCAACGAGGTGCTCTATCATCATCCCGCGCGCCGTCCTCTCCAGGACGTGCTGACCTGCATCCGGGAAAAGACCACGATCGAAGCGGTCGGACGGAAGCTGGAAGCCAATGCCGAGCGGTTCTTGAAGGCGCCGCAGGAGATGTCGCGGCTGTTCCGCGATTTCCCCGAGGCGATCGCGGAGACCATGCGCTTTGCCGATGCAATCGACTTCTCGCTCGATCAGCTCAAATACCAATATCCGGACGAGCCGGTGCCGCCGGGCAAGACCGCGCAAGGTCATCTTGAGGATCTGACCTGGGCCGGTGTCGACAAATATTTCGGCGGCATCACCAAAATCGACGAGAAACTGTACGCTACGCTGAAGAAAGAGCTCACGCTGATTGCCGAGCTGAGATACGCGCATTACTTCCTCACCGTGCACGACATCGTGCGCTACGCGCGCAGCCAGAATATCCTGTGCCAGGGGCGGGGATCGGCGGCGAACTCGGCCGTGTGCTACGTGCTTGGCATCACCTCGGTCGATCCGACCAAGGTCGATCTGTTGTTCGAGCGCTTCATCTCCAAGGAGCGGCTGGAGCCGCCCGATATCGATGTCGATTTCGAGCATTCGCGGCGCGAGGAGGTGATGCAATATGTCTATCGTCGCTACGGCCGCCACCGCGCCGCGATCATCGCCACCGTCATCCATTATCGCCCGCGCAGTGCCATTCGCGACGTGGGCAAGGCGCTGGGCCTGACCGAAGATGTCACTGCCGCGCTCGCCGACACCGTCTGGGGAAGCTGGGGCAAGGGTCTTAACGACATGCAAGTCAGGCAGGCCGGGCTCGATCCCAACAATCCCATGATCAACCTCGCGGTCGAGCTCGCAACCGAACTGATCGAATTCCCGCGCCATCTCTCCCAGCATGTGGGCGGTTATGTGCTGACGCAGGACCGGCTCGACACCTATGTGCCGATCGGCAACGCCGCGATGGACGATCGCACCTTCATCGAATGGGACAAGGACGACGTCGACGCGCTCAGCATGATGAAGGTCGACGTGCTGGCGCTGGGCATGCTGACCTGTATCCGCAAGTGTTTTGATTTGATCGCGGAGCATAAGGGCGAGCGCTGGGTGCTGGCGAGCGTCCCGCAGGACGACCCCAAAGTCTATGACATGCTTTGCGACGGGGAATCGCTCGGCGTGTTCCAGGTCGAAAGCCGCGCACAGATGAACATGCTGCCGCGGTTGAAGCCGCGGACGTTCTATGATCTCGTCATCGAAGTCGCGATCGTACGTCCGGGCCCGATCCAGGGCGATATGGTGCATCCTTACTTACGGCGGCGGAACGGCCTGGAAAAAGTGAGCTATCCCTCGCCATCGCCCGAGCATGGTCCCGCGGACGAGCTCTACAAGGTTCTGCATAAGACCAAGGGCGTCCCGCTGTTCCAAGAACAGGCGATGCGCATCGCGATCGAGGCGGCAAAATTCACCTCCGAGGAGGCCAATGGCCTGCGCCGCTCGATGGCGACCTTCCGCAATATCGGCACCATCGGCAAATACGAGGACAAGCTGATCGGCAACATGGTCGCGCGCGGCTACGATCCCGACTTTGCCCGAAGCTGCTTTGATCAGATCAAGGGTTTTGGCTCTTACGGCTTTCCGGAGAGCCATGCCGCGAGCTTTGCGCAGCTCGTCTACATTTCTTCATGGCTGAAGCATTACCACCCCGACGCCTTCTGCTGCGGCCTCTTGAACTCGCAGCCGATGGGCTTTTATGCCCCGGCGCAGATCGTCGGGGATGCTCGCAAGAACGGCGTCGAGGTGCGCGACATCGACGTGTCCTACAGTTTTGCGCAGAACACGTTGGAGCAGGGGAGAGGCAAATACTGCGCCGTGCGCCTCGGCTTCCGCCAGATCGACGGCTTTCACTGGTTGGACGAGGATGAGGAGAGGCTAAAGTGCTCTCAGTCGTCATTCCCCATTGCGCAATTGCGCAATGGGGACGCGCCACTTGGCGCGAGCCCGGAAGCCGTCGGGCCGCATACGCCTGACGTAATGGATTCCGGGCTCGACGCCGCCGCATCGCGCCGGAATGACAGGAGAGAGGACTGGGCCGACCGCATCGTCGCCGCCCGCAACCGCCGTCCCTTCACCTCGCTCGAAGATTTTGCGCGCGACACCGGCCTGCCCAAGCGCGCGCTGATCCTGCTGGCGGATGCCGATGCGTTCCGCTCGCTCGGGCTCGACCGCCGCGAGGCGCTATGGCAGGTGCGGCGGCTGCCCGACGACGTGCCGCTGCCGCTGTTCGAGGCGGCCACCGCGCGCGAGCAGCCGGACGAGCACGCAAGGCCGCTGCCAGTGATGCCGCGCGCCGAGCAAGTGGTCGCCGACTATCAGACCATCCGCCTGTCGCTGAAGGGCCACCCGATGGAATTCCTCCGCGAGATGTTCTCGCGCGAGCGCGTCATCGCCTGCAAGGATGTCAGCCATGAGAACGAGCGGCGCCGCGTCCGCTGCGCCGGCGTGGTCTTGGTGCGGCAGCGGCCGGGCAGCGCCAGCGGCGTCGTGTTCATGACGCTAGAGGACGAAACCGGCATCGCCAATGTCGTGGTGTGGCCCAAGATCATGGAGCAATACCGCAAGGAGGTGATGGGCGCGCGCCTCATCCTAGTTGAAGGCTACATCCAGAGCAGCCCTGAAAAGGTGACGCATCTCATCGCTCAGCGCATGATCGACCGCTCGCACGATCTGATAGGTCTCGCCAACGATGCCTTAAGCCGCAAGCATCCGGTGCCGGCAGGCACCGCCCTGGTCGAGCCGCTCAACGACGATCCCCGTGCTCACGCGGATAGCCCGGCGCAGAAAATCCGCCACCCCCGCAACGTCCGCACCCTGCCGCCATCGCGGGATTTTCATTGAGATGTGACGCGAGATGCCGCCACACGCTTACTGCCGTCGGGTGGCAAAGGCGCGTAAGCGCCGTGCCCACCTTCCAGCGGCTGTCGCGAAAGCGGTGGGCACGCTTCGCTTTGCCCTCCCTACGAGTTCTTCGATGATGATGCCGTGCCCTAAAAATTCACTCGGTTCGAAATCGCGCCGTCCACGACGAGATTGGACCCAGTGGTGAACCCTGACACCGGGCTTGCCAGAAACACCGCGGCGCTCGCGATCTCCTGCGGCGTCGCCATGCGGCCGGTCGGGTTGCGGCTCATCGCATCCTTGTAGCGCTCCGGCATGTTCTGCTCGATCATCTCCCAGACGCCGCCCTTGAAATAGACCGTGCCGGGCGAGACCACGTTGACCCGGATCTTCTTCTTGGCATATTGCCGCGCTAGTCCCTTGGCCATGTGGATCAGCGCCGCCTTGATCGGGCCGTAGGAGCTGGCGGTGTCCGCTTGCGCCGCGGAGATCGACGAGATGATGACGAAGGCGGCGTCGCCACTGCTGGCGCCGCCTGTCTCCAGGAACGGTCGCGCGGCATCGAAGGCATGCACCGCACCGAGCACGTCGAGCCGGAAATTCTGCTCCCAGGACGCGGGGTCGTGCCCTTGCGCCATCGCGCCGGCATTGGAGAACAGCATGTCGATGCCGCCGAGCTCCTTTGCGGCATTCTCGATCCAGGCTTTCAGCGCCGCGCCGTCGGTGACATCGACTGGACTGCCGGTCGCACGGATTCCGCTCGCCTTCAGCTCGGCCACGGTGGCCGCAACCTGATCGGCGTTGCGCGCGCAGATAGCGACATTGGCGCCTTCACCGGCAAGTGTCGCCGCGATCGCCCGCCCGATGCCGCGCGTGCCGCCGAGCACGATGGAGTTCTTTCCTTTGAGACCGAGATCCATTGTCTGGTTTTCCTTGTTGTTGGTGCCGGGAGTGTAGCTCTTTTGGGAGATATGCTGAACTCTCCAATTCGTCACTGCGAGCGCAGCGAAGCAATCCAAAAATGCATCCGCGGAAGCACTCTGGATTGCTTCGTCGCAAGGGCTCCTCGCAATGACGCGGAGAGAGGCGGGGCCCATTCACTCCAGCGCCGCTCCCACCGGCGGGCCGCCGGGCGGGCGGTGCAGGAAGGTCAGCGAGACGTAGGCGCCGACCCAGGAGCCGATCGCGGCGAACGCGACGTAGAAGGCGTTCTCGGTGTAGCTGATCACGGCGTAAGACGAGAGCAGGTACCAGATCGCGCTCCAGGTCGCGGCGGGCACGCGCTTGCGCGCGACCACGGCCGAGGTGAACATCACGTAGACCGCGTCCGTCGCCGCCGTCGCGACGAACACGGCACCCGCGGTGAGGGGATCGACGGCGGCCATTGCAATCCTTTCTGTGATCATGACATGGTCGCGAAAAGTACAGCAAACGAGCAGGGAGAGAAGCGGCCATGCAAAGCCCGGCCGATATTCTCAAGAGCATCTGGACCTCCGCAGGCGGCGAGGCCGCCGCGCTCGACCGCGTGCAGCTGACCGGTGAGGAGCCGCAGATCCCATCCTCCTTTCGCGTCGCCGTCGCCGGCCAGACGACGATCGCCGCCGCCGGCCTCGCCGCCGCGGAGATCTGGCGACTGCGCAGCGGTGAGGCGCAGGACGTCTCCGTCGACATGCGTCATGCGGTCGTCGAATGCCGATCCGAGCGCTATTTGCGCGTGGACGACAAGCCGCCGCCCCCGGCCTGGGACGCCATCGCCGGCGTCTACAGAACCGGCGACGGCCGCTTCGTCCGCTGCCACACCAATTTCCCGCATCACCGCGAGGCCGTCTGCAAGGTACTCGGCTGCGTGCCCGAGCGCGAGAAGGTGCAGGCGGCGCTCATGCAATGGAAAGGCGAGGATTTCGAGGCTGCGGCTTACGCCGCGGGCGGCGTCGTTGCCCTGATGCGCAGCTACGACGAATGGTCGGCGCTGCCGCAAGCGTGGGCGCTCGCCGAACTACCGCTGGTCTCGATCGAGAAGATCGGCGAGGCCCCGGCGAAACCGTGGCCCCTGGGATTGTCGAACAGCGATCGTCCGCTCGCGGGCCTGCGCGTGCTCGATCTCTCCCGCGTCATCGCGGGCCCTGTCGCAGGCCGCACGCTCGCTGCGCACGGCGCGGACGTGCTGCTCGTCTCAGGGCCCGAACTACCCGCCATCCCCTGGCTCACCATCGACACCGGCCGCGGCAAGCTTACCACCTTCATCGAACTGAAAAGCGAGGCGGGCAGGGCGCAATTGCGCGCCCTGTTGCAAGACACCGACGTCTTCTCGCAAGGCTACCGCCCGCGCGCGCTCGCCGCCCTCGGCTTCGCGCCGGAGGACGCAGCGCAAACCAATCCCGGCATCGTCTATGTCACGCTGTCGGCCTATGGCCATGCCGGTCCGTGGGCAGAGCGGCGCGGCTTCGATTCACTGGTGCAGACCGCGACCGGCTTCAACCAGGCGGAGGGACAGGCCGCCGGCATCGACGGTCCCAAGGAATTGCCGGCTCAGATGCTCGACCACGCCACCGGTTATCTGATGGCGTTCGGCGCCATGATGGCCAAAGTGCGCCAGGCTCGCGAAGGTGGCAGCTGGCACGTCCGCGTGTCGCTGGCGCAGACCGGACGCTGGCTGTGGAATCTCGGCCGGCTTGACGGCGGACTGGACACCCCGGATCTTACGGGGGAGGCCATACATGCTGCGTTCATCGAGAGCATGCCATCTGGCTTCGGCATGTTGAAGGCGGTGCGCCATTCGGCGGTGCTATCGACGACGCCGGCACAATGGAGTCGTCCGGCGATGCCGCTCGGCAGTCATCCGGCACAGTGGCCGGCGCGAAGCTGACATGAAGCTGACACATCGCGAAATTTTAACGTCGACCAAGAGGCGCCCAGCGTTTTTTAGGTTGTTTGAAATCGGAATTCAGCACTATTAGCGCGACCGATAAGGCAGTCATTTGCCGAGATCGTCGCAAACACGACCGGGCTCAATGGTGGTTGAAAATACCAAGCGATTGCAGGTGCTTACAAAACAACGGATGATCACCTCCGTAGTTTTACTAGCGCTCGCCGGTGCCGGGGCCTACGGCTTCCTGTATTCGGGATCTAAGGAAAAGAAACACTCCGAAATCTCGAGCCAATCGCGCAGGAATGCGCAGACCTTCACACCGACGCCGTCCGAATGGGCGACGCTGACGATCGAGCCGGTCAAGGCCAAGAGCTTCCGGGCCGAGTATGTCACCGAGGGCAAAGTCGCGGTCGACGAGGACCGTTCGACGCCGGTGTTCTCGCCCTATGCGGGCCGGGTCACCAAGCTGCTCGCCAAACCGGGTGAGATGCTGAAGCAAGGCCAACCGCTGTTCACGATCGAGGCCGCCGACACTGTGCAGGCTCAGAACGATTTCGTCGCGGCCATGACCTCGCAGAACAAGGCAAGGTCGGCGCTTGAGCTCTCCGACATCCAGTTCAAGCGCGCTAAGGACCTCTATGAGGGCCATGCCATTCCGCTGAAGGACTATCAGCAGGCGGAGGCGACCCAGGTTCAGGCGCAGAACGACATGCGCTCCTCGATGACGGCGCTAGAAGCGGCGCGCAACAAGCTGCGCATCCTCGGCTTCACCGACGAGACCATCAAGGCGTTCCAGGAAAAGGGCGTCATTAATCCGGAAATCACGATCTATTCGCCGATCGCGGGCACGGTCGTGCAGCGCAAGATCGGCCCTGGCCAGTACGTCAGTTCCGGTGCCAGCGATCCGGTCTTCGTGATCGGCGACCTCTCCACGGTCTGGCTCACCGCCTTCGTGCGCGAGAGTGATGCGGCCGCGGTGTGCATCGGTCAGGACATCACCGTCAACGTGATGGCGCTGCCCGGGCGGCCGCTGACCGCCAGGATCAACTACGTCGCCGCCGCGATCGATCCCAACACCCGCCGCCTCCTGGTCCGAGCCACCATCGACAACAAGGACGGCTTGCTCAAGCCGGAGATGTTCGCCAACGTCACGATCTACTCGGCCGGCGACCGTGCCGCGCCGGCGGTGCCGAAGCAGGCTTTGATCTATGAAGCCGACAAGGTCCGCATCTGGGTCGCGCGCGAGGACAAATCGGTCGAGCTGCGCCAGATCAAGATCGGCCTCATCAACGGCAACCTCGTCGAGGTCACTAGCAATCTGAAACCTGGCGAGCAGATCGTCACCAGGGGCAGCCTGTTCATCGACCGCGCGGCGTCCGGCAGCTGATCGACGACCCAAGAAAACTGAAGACCTGATGGATCGTCTCGTTGCCCTTGCCGTCAATCGGCGCTTTCTGATGGTCGGCATGTTCGTCGCCGTCATGATCGGCGGTCTGATCGCGTTCAACCAGCTCAACATCGAAGCCTATCCCGATCCGACCCCGCCGATGGTCGACATCGTGACGCAGAGTCCGGGCCTCTCGGCAGAGGAGATCGAGCGCTACATCACGATTCCGATCGAGACACAGGTCGCGGGCCTGAAGAACCTCACGATTATCCGCACAATCTCGCTCTACGGCCTCTCCGACGTCAAACTCCAGTTCTCCTTCGCCTATACCTATGACGAGGCGCTGCAGCAGGTGCTGAACCGGCTGGCGCAACTCGCGCCGCTGCCCGGCAACGTGCAGCCGCAGATATCGCCACTCAGTCCGGTCGGCGAAATCTTCAGGTATCGTCTCGTCGGACCGCCGAACTACAGCGTGCTTGACCTAAAGACCATCCAGGACTGGATCCTGCAGCGCCGCTTCCGCGCCGTGCCGGGCGTCATCGACGTCACCGGCTGGGGCGGCAGGAGCAAGACCTACGAGCTCCAGGTCGATTTCAACAAGCTGGTCGCCAACGGCTTGACGCTGCCGCAATTGCTCCAAGCGGTCGGCAATTCCAACGTCAATGTCGGCGGCAACACCGTCAATATCGGCCAGCAATCGGCGGTGGTGCGCGGCGTCGGCCTGATCCGCTCGATCGATGATCTCGCCAACACCATGGTGGCGCAGTCCGGCGGCAATCCGGTGCTGGTCAAGGACGTCGCCACCGTAACCGTTGGCCAGAAGCCACGTCTGGGCATTGCCGGCATCGACGATTCCGATGACATCGTGCAGGGCATCGTCCTGATGCGCCGCGGCGAGCAGAGCTCGCCGACCATCAAGCGCGTCCACCAACTCGTTCAAACCATCAACAACTCCAGCATCCTGCCGCCAGGCGTGCGCATCGAGCGGATCTACGACCGCGGAGACCTGATTGAGCTCACCACCCACACCGTGCTGCACAACATGGTGGTCGGCATTCTGCTCATCGTGCTGTTGCAGTGGATGTTCCTCGGTGACTTGCGCAGCGCGCTGATCGTCGGCGCCACCATTCCGTTCGCGCTTTTCTTCGCCGTTATCATCCTGGTGCTCCGCGGAGAATCGGCGAACCTGCTGTCCGTCGGCGCCATTGATTTTGGCTTGATTGTCGATGCTACCGTCATCATGGTGGAGGCGATCTTTCGACGCCTGACCCAGACCACGCCGATGTCGGAAGCCGAGCAGATGTCGCATGAGACGCTGTTCGGCATGAAGAGCCATGCCATCCTCAGCGCTGCGGCCGACGTTTCGCGCTCGATCTTCTTTGCAGCGGCCATCATCATCGCGGCCTTCCTGCCGCTGTTCACGCTGTCAGGCGTCGAGGGCAATATCTTCGGGCCGATGGCGCGCACCTACGCATATGCGCTTGCGGGCGGGCTGCTTGCGACGTTCACCGTCACCCCGGCGCTATCGGCGATCATCCTGCCCGCCCATGTCGAGGAAACCGAGACCAGGATCATGCAGATCCTGCACAGGCTTTACTCGCCGCTGCTGCATTGGGCGGTCGCCAATCGAAACATCGTGCTCGGCGGCGCCGTCGGCCTCGTGCTGATGACGGTTGCGCTCGGCCGGCTGCTGGGTCTCGAATTTTTGCCCAAACTGGAAGAGGGCAATCTCTGGATCCGCGCCACGCTGCCGCCGACCATCTCGCTCCAGGAAGGCAATTCTTACGTCAACGAGATGCGCAAGGTGATCCGCGCCCGGCCCGAGGTCGAGTCCGTGGTGTCGCAGCACGGCCGTCCCGACGACGGCACCGACGCCGCCGGCTTCTTCAACGCCGAGTTCTTCGCGCCGCTCAAGCCCGCGAGCCAGTGGCCCGGCACGCGCGACAAGGAAGAGCTGACCGCGCAACTGTTCAAGCAGCTCGACGACCGCTTCCCCGGCGTCGAGTTCAACTTCTCGCAATATCTCCAGGACAATGTCTCCGAAGCCGTTTCCGGCGTGAAGGGCGAGAACTCGATCAAGCTGTTCGGCAGCGACCTCCAGGCGCTGACCGACACCGCCAACAAGATCAAGTCGGTGCTGGCCACCGTGCAGGGCGTCACCGATCTTGCGGTGTTCACCTCGCTCGGGCAGCCGACTATCCAGATCGACATCGATCGTGCCAAGGCTGCGCGCTATGGTCTCGCCCCCGGCGACATCAACGCCACGATCAAGGTCGCAATCGGCGGCGACACTGCGGGCGATCTCTATGAGCCTGGCAGCGACCGCCACTTCCCGATCATCGTGCGCCTCGCGCCGGAATACCGCAGAAGCGCGGAGGCGATCCAGAATTTGCGGATCGGCGCGCCGGGACCGAACGGCACCGTCACGCAGATCCCCCTGAGCGAGGTCGCCAACATCAGCCTCGTCTCCGGCGCCGCCTACATCTATCGCGAGCAGCAGGAGCGCTATCTGCCGATCAAGTTCTCGGTACGCGAACGCGACCTCGGCAGCGCGATCCGCGAGGCGCAGCAAAAGATCGCCGAGCAGGTGCAGCTGCCCCCCGGCTCGCGCATGGAGTGGGTCGGCGAGTTCGGCAACCTCCAGGATGCGATCCGGCGGCTGTCGATCGTGGTGCCGATCTCGCTGGCGCTGATCGGCGTCCTGCTCTGGTTCAATTTTGGCTCGATGACCGACACGCTGCTCGCGATGAGCGTGATCCCGATGGCGATCTTCGGCGGCGTGCTGGGCCTTTTGATTTCCGGCACGGCCTTCAGCGTCTCCGCGGCGATCGGCTTCATCGCGCTGTTCGGCATCGCCGTCATGGACGGCATCATCATCCTGTCGCAGTTCAACCAGCTCATCGAGGAAGGCATGGACCGCATGAGCGCGGTGGTGCGTACCGGCGAATTGCAGCTTCGGCCGGTGCTGATGACCTGCGTCGTCGCCGGCGTCGGCCTGTTGCCGGCGGCGCTGTCGGACGGCATCGGCTCGCAGGTGCAGAAGCCGCTCGCGGTCGTGGTCGTCACCGGCATGATGCTGGCGCCGGTCGTGATCCTCGTGACCTTGCCGGTCCTGATCTCCTTTTTCTCCCGCCCGCGCGCTGATCGTCAGAACCCGTAGAGACGCGCCGGATTGTCGACCAGGATCTTCTTGCGCACGTCCGCATCTGGCGCCCATACTGGCAGCTGATTGAGCAGACGTCCGTCGTCGATCTGATAGAGCGGCGCGATGTCGGTGGGCTTGCGTCCCTCGACGCGGCTGGAATCGGGATGCGGCCAGTCGGTGCCCCAGACGATGCGATCCGCGTTCGCCGCGATCAGCGCCTTCGCGAAGGGCACCATGTCCTGATAGTCGGGTGCGAGCTTTGATGACCGGTAGGCGGCCGAAATCTTGACATAGGCCTTGCCGGATTTCACCAGCGCGACGAGATCGGAAAAGCCCGGCTGCTCCAGGCCCCGCGAGGCTTCGAGACCGCCAAAATGGTCGAACACGACGGGCACCGGCGCCGTCTCGACGAGGTCCTTGATCGCCGAGATCATGGCGAGCGTGGTGTAGAGTTGCACGTGCCAGCCGCGCGCCTTCATCCGTTCGACGGCGGCAGTGAAGCGCGGTCGGCCGACATTGGGGTCATTGACGCCGCCGGTCGCAAGATTGAGGCGGATGCCGCGGAATCCGTCCTGATGCATCGTGTCGAGTTGGGCCTCGGTGGTCTTGTCGTCGATCACGGCCACTCCGCGCGCGGTCGCGCCGCGTGCTTTCATGCCGAACAAGGTCGATGAATTATCGGTGCCGTAGACGCTTGGTGTCACGATCACCACTCGCTCGATATGCAGCGCCTTGTGCAGCGCGGCCATTTCTTCGGGGCTCGCCGGCTCCGGCGTGTAGACGCGCCCTGCGAAGAACGGAAACTTTTCGACATCGCCATGGATGTGGGTGTGGCAGTCGCAGGCATGCGCCGGGACATCGAAATTGATCGGCGTCTCAGGCTGCGCCGCACGGGCGTTGGCTCTGTTGGTCATGGCTACTCCGGCGGCAAGCGAGGCGAACAGGACGCCGCGTCGGCTGAGCATGGTTTCTCTCCCTGTAATACGATCTTTGGCAATAGGGCTGGGACAGTATCACATCAGCCCGGAAGCCGCTCCACTTCGCTGCATAGCTGCTCAACAAGGTCCGCAAGCGGGCGTGAGCCGTCAACACGCACGACCGGGTACGTCAAGACGGGCGAGCAGGGCAGCGCGCTGGAGATCCTGCGTCGCCGGCTGCTACTGCCCCGACGGCGTGCGCAAGCCGTGCCAGGCGTCGCGGACCTGGTGGTAGTGCACCTCGGGCAGGTAATCCGGCGTGTTCAGGTTCAACGTCTTGACATCGAGATGGCCGACCGCGCTGAGCAGCGTGTAGGAGGCGATGACGCGGTCGCGGTTGGCGCTGATGAGGCGCGCCTTGGCCTGGATCAAGTCGGCTTGCGAGTTCAGCACGTCGACCGTCGTACGTTGTCCGCCGGCGGCCTCACGCTGCACGCCCTGGAGCGCGACGGTAGCCGCCTTCACTTCGGACTCCGAGGCCGAGACCGTGATCTTGGCGCCTTCATTGGCAACCCAGGCGCTGACTGCGGCCGTACGCGCCTGGTTGCGCACCTGGTCGAGCACGAGCCGGCTCTGCGCCGTGATCTCCTTGGCCTGCCGGGTCTGCGCCGCGGCCTGGCCGCCGTCGTAGATCGGGGCGGTGACGTTGGCGACAATCGAGGCCTGATCCTCGGCGAAGGTGCCGAGCGTCGGGTCGTTGTTGCGGCTCTTGCTGGCGCTGCCCTGGATGCTGGCGCTCGGCAGCAGCGTGCCTTCGGCGATGCGGATGTTGGTGGAGGCGACGTCGACGTCGAAGCTTGCGGCCGTCACCGCCGGATGCTGCCGGATCGCCATCGTCATGGCATCCTCGCGGCTCTTCGGCAGATAGCGGTCGACGGCTTCGGCGGGCCGAAGCTGCGACGGCGCGTTGCCGATCACTTGCG
Source organism: Bradyrhizobium sp. 153 (assembly GCF_023073835.1). Classification (NCBI taxonomy): domain Bacteria; kingdom Pseudomonadati; phylum Pseudomonadota; class Alphaproteobacteria; order Hyphomicrobiales; family Nitrobacteraceae; genus Bradyrhizobium; species Bradyrhizobium sp. 153. The sequence goes on from NZ_JADPKH010000134.1 coordinate 26,802, forward strand.
TATAGGTTGCCTGGCTCACGGCGAGCGCGACTTCCGCCGCGTTGAGATCGGCAAGGCCGCGGTTGAGGCGCGCCTCGGCCTGGGCGGTGTCGGTCGGTGTGACATCACCGGCATTGAGGCGGCGCTGGGTCACGGCGAGTGTTTCGCGCAGGAAGGCGACGTTGGAGCGCTGCGCTTCGACCAGCGACTGGTTGGCGAGCACGTTGGTGTAGGCGGTGACCGCGTCGAGCAGCACGCCCTGGCCGACATTACGCAGCGCCTCGCGGCCCGACTGCACCTGGAGTTCGGCGGCGCGCACGCTGTTGGCGGTGCGGAAGCCGTTGAACAGGGTCTGCGTCACGGTGACGCCGATGATCCAGGGTTTTAGATTGGCGGTCTGGATGGTGTTGTCGGGCAGCAGATTGCGCACCGATTGCAGGCCGGCGCTGAGGCTGGCCACGATCTGCGGTCGATAGCCGGCAAGTGCCTGCGGCACGTTCTCGTCGGTCGCACGCTGCCGTGCGCGCTCGGCATTGAGCTGGGGGTTGGTCTGGTAGGCCTTGGCGAGCGCCTCTGGCAGGGCCTCGGCCCACGCTGGGGAGGAAAGGACGCACGAGAGCGCCAGCATGGTCCATGTCGCAAGCACGGGAGCCACGCCCGATCGATGCCGCGTCATCACGCGACCAGCTCTGGCGGTACGCCCAATCATGTAATCCCGCAAAATCCTGGCTGTCCGCCCCCGCCGACGGGGCCCTCTTAACTGTTTAACCAGCGCAGGTCCCGCAGGCAAACTGCCGCGGGGAAAACCCCCATGAAATCCGTGCTTGTTGCAGCTTCGTCACAGGGTTTCGGCGAGAACGCGGCAGAGCCTTACACCAGCCTGATGGACTTGTCCCTCACCGGTTCTTGTTCACCGGCTTGCGCTTCTCGATGAACGCGGCCATGCCCTCGGAGCGGTCTTCCAGCGCGAAAGTCGCGTGGAACAGGTTGCGTTCGACGCTCATACCCTCGGCGAGCGTGGTCTCGAAGGCGCGGTTCACCGCTTCCTTGGCCATCGCGGCGGCAGGGCGCGACATGGCCACGATCTTCTCGGCTGCCGCCATCACCTCGTCCATCAGCTTGTCGGCCGGCACGATGCGGCTGACGAGGCCTCCGCGCTCAGCCTCCGCCGCATCCATCATGCGGCCGGTGAGGCAGAGGTCCATCGCCTTCGATTTGCCGATTGCGCGCGTCAGGCGCTGGGTGCCGCCGATGCCTGGAATGGTGCCGAGCGTGATCTCGGGCTGGCCGAACTTGGCGGTATCGGCGGCGATGATGAAGTCGCACATCATGGCGAGCTCGCAGCCGCCGCCGAGCGCATAACCCGCGACTGCCGCAATGGTCGGCTTGCGGCAGCGCGCGACGCGGTCGCCGCCGATCGCGGCAAAATCCTCGGAGAACATGTCGATGAAGCCTTTCGGCTGCATCTCCTTGATGTCTGCGCCGGCGGCAAAGGCCTTCTCGCTGCCGGTCACGACGATGCAGCCGATGGCCTCATCGGCCTCGAGATCGTCGACGGCGGCCGCAATCTCGCGGAAGACGCCGAAAGAGAGCGCGTTGAGCATCTTCGGCCGATTCAGCTTGATGATGCCGACCGCGCCTTTGCTTTCGACGATGATGTGTTCGAACGTGCTCATGGTCCACCCACGCTTCTGATTGGGTGGGCAATGTGCCCGCTGGCGCGGTGGGCTTCAAGGGGCCGGACGCAGGACTCGCGGGGCCGTGCGTCCTGGCGGAACTGACGGTCAGGCCATGAACATGCGCGCAGCTGAGGCCAGCGTCAGAAACGTGCCGACACCGATGAAGATCTTGCCGATCAGGGAGCTCTGGTCCCAGGCCGAGCTCTGCTGGCTGCTTGCCATCACCGGCGTGGGGCGCGGCTGCGCTTCGGTTGCAGCGACCACGGCCTTCTGCGCCGGCGGGTTGTCCTGTTGCACGGCGCGGTCGATGTCGTTGAGCTGATCGGGGGCCACCACCTGGGTCTCGGCCGCGGTGTTATTGGCGGTGTCATCGGCCGCCGCCGCCTGGACGTTGTCGTTGGCACGGCCCGTCATCGCAGTGGCCGCAGCAGCGGTCGGCATATCGGTGGCGGTGAGCTGCGCATGCGCGTTGGCGACTTCCGGCGGCATCTGGCTTGAGGCCCTCCCGTCGATGCCGGCCTTGGCCTCGGAGGTATTTGCCGCAGCGTCCTTCTTGTCGGTCTTTTGCGCCGTCTTGCTGCTGGCGCGGCGCGACTCATGGTGCCGCTGCTTGCTCGGCTTGGCCGCGTCGGCCTGATTGCCTGCGCTGTCGGATTTGCTGCTTTCGGCTGAGTTCGGCGCCGCCTGTGCAACGCCGCCAAACACCAAGAAAAGCCCGGCCACAAGGATCAGGGCCGCGCGCCCGCTGGCTTTGATCATGTTGACGATCTCCCCAATTCCGCCCGTCCCAAGAACGAACAGAGACCCTGGGGCGTGACGACAGCGGGGCAGAAAATGGGATTCTTCGGGCTCCACAGGGCGAAAACGGGGCAAACCGCCCCTCGCCGCCGGCCGCCGGATGCGGGCCGGATTGATAGGTGTTATGAGGCGTCGCGGGCTCTTACGGCCGCAGCGGAGAGGAGGCTCGGCGTCGATCACGAGTTCGTGATCACGCGGGCGCAGGGGTAACAAATTGAAAGAGCGGCCGAATTGCATGGTGAGGGGCGCGCGTGCGCGGACGTGAGGATGAATGGACCGGCCTGATGCGGTCGGCCATGGCGGGCGATAATGCGGCGTATCATCGCCTGTTGAAGGCGGTTACGCCGGTGCTGCGCGCTGCTGCAAGACGTGGGCTGGCGCGGGCAGGCCAGTCTCCCGACCAAGCCGAGGATATCGTGCAGGAGATTTTGTTGGCGGTGCATCTGAAGCGGCACACCTGGGATAGCGAAGCCCCCTTCGCGCCTTGGCTGTTCGCGATCGCCCGCAACAAGCTGATCGATACGCTGCGGCGGCGCGGCAGGCGCGTCTTCGTCAACATCGACGATTTCGCCGAGACGCTGCCGGGCGCGGCGCCGCAGGAGACGGCTTCGGTGGGCGAGGTCGCCGCCCAGCTGAGCACCCTGCCGCAGCGCCAGCGCGACGTTTTGCAGTCGATCGCGGTCGAGGCCGCCTCGATCAAGGATACGGCGGCAAAGTTTGCGATGAGCGAAGGTGCGGTGCGGGTTGCGCTGCATCGTGGACTTGCTGCACTGACTGCCAAACTGCGGGACCACTAGGCATGGATACCGATCAACTCATTCGCTCGCTCGCGGCCGACAACGTTCATCGCGCGCCGCGCGTCGGCACCGTCCTGACCATGGCACTGCTGGTGGCCGCGCCGCTGTCGATCCTGATCTTCGCGACGTTCCTCGGTGTGCGTCCGGACATGATGAGTGCGATGCGCAACCCGTTCTTCGACATGAAGTTCGCGGTGACGCTGTCGCTCGCGATTCCCGCCATCATCGTCAGCCTGCATCTGTCGCGTCCCGAAGCCCTGCTGCGCGGCTGGGGCTGGCTCTTGCTGCTTCCCGTCGGACTGCTTGCTGTGGCGATCGGCAGTGAGGCGATGATGGCGCCGGCCATGCCGATGACGATGCGCTTGATGGGCAAGAACTCCAGGGTGTGCCTGTTTGCGATCCCCGCGATGGCGCTGCCGCTGCTTGCGGGAGCGCTGTTCGGCCTGCGCCACGGTGCGCCGTCGCGCCCGGCGCTCGCCGGCGCGCTCGCCGGGCTGTTGTCTGCCGGGCTGGCCGCGACGCTCTACGCTTCGCACTGCACCGACGATTCTCCGCTGTTCGTCGCGACCTGGTACACGCTCGCGACCGCGGTGGTGACCGCGATCGGCGCGGCAGTGGGCTCGAAAGTCCTGCGGTACTAGCGCGCCGGGCTTCACGACGCCGGCGTCGTGCTCTGCTGCATGCGGTAAAACCGCAGTACCTGCTGCGCGGTCGATGAGCGCAGGGCCTCGTAGGTGTCGCGCCGCGTCAGCGTGTCAGTCTGCGAGCCGCCGGAGAGCTTCTCGCGCATGGCGATGATGGCGCGCACGCTCGACCATGACATGCCCGCGATCTTGGCGAGGATCATCACGCCCTCGGTCCGGCTGTCGATCATTATGGTCTCGGCGGTCTCGATCGCGACGCCCGCGAGTGCTGCGAGTCCCGCATTGGTCTCGTCGAACTTGCCCTGCTCGGCGAAAGTGCTGACCTGAAATTCGTTGAGGCGACCGTCCTCGTGCAGCGACTTCACCAGCGCGCGCGCCGTCTCGGTCTGCCTGGTCGTGGCGGCGGCGCGGACCCGCTGGGCGGCTTCCTGGACGACGCTCGACACTTCCTCCGCGAGCCCGGGGTGTGCGGCCTCTAACTTCTTGCGCACGCTCAAGGAAGCCTTTGCAATCAGCTTCAAATAGTGATGACGCGGCAGGTCGGGTCGCAGACCGATGCAGGTGGCGAGGTCATCGTCGCGTTCGGCGCGGTTGACGAGGTCGGTGAGACTTCCCTCCGACAGGCGCGCGCCCGGATTGCTGACGGTCGACTGCACCACGTCCTCGTTGCCGCGCGTCACCAACACGTCGGTCAACGCCTCCGATAGCACCCGCCGCAGCGAGATCGCCTTGAGATGCGCCTGGCCTCTGCTTCGCGCGATCTCGATCAGTGTCGCTTCGTCCAGCCGTTCCGATTTCGACAGCACGGGGCCGGAGACTTCGATCACCTCGTCGAGCGCGAGCGTACGGATGATCTTGGGCGGCGCGGACGCGATCGGTGCGAGGCGGTCAGCGAGCAGCGCCCTGGCCGAAACCTCGATCTGCTCGATCAGGCACTGGAACACGTCGTCGAACACGCGGACGTGGTCGTCGGAATAATCCACCGCGTTGCCCACGAAGAGATCGGTGACGCGGCGCAGCGTCTCGACCCGGCGCGCAACGGTGCCGTGGGAGAGCGCCGCCTGCAATTCCTCGAGCAGGTTCTCGGATGACGTTGCGGATTTCGATCTCATGGCCCTGTCCTGGAGCGTTCGGTCCGGCGCCGTCTTCTCACGCGTCGGAAAAAAATGAATTGGTCAGTCCGTTATAACGCGGTTGCGCCCTTGCGCCTTGGCGGAATAGAGCGCGCGGTCGGCGCGCACGAGAAACGTGTCGGCAGTATCGTTGTCGCGCAGCGTCACGACGCCCGCGGAAATGGTCACGCGCATGCCCGGAGAAAATGCATTCCAGTCGAGATCGGCGACGATTTGGCGCAAGCGGTCGAGCATGCGCGATGCCGCCCCGCCATCCGCTCCGGGCAGCAGCAGCAGAAATTCCTCGCCGCCGTAGCGGCCGAAGCAGTCGGCCGGGCCGATGTTGGCAAAAATGGTGATGGCGAAGGTGCGCAGCACCTCGTCGCCGATGGGATGGCCGTGGGCATCGTTGATGCGCTTGAACCAGTCGAGATCGATCAGCGCGATCGCGCAAGGCGTTGATGCCTGCCGTGACTCTTCGATCGCGGTGTCGAGAAGCCGCATGATGCAGCGGCGATTGTAGGAGCCAGTGAGTTCGTCGAGCTCGGCCAGCTCCTCGATGCGCTGATAGGCGGCCTTCAGCTCGATGCTGCGCCGGTACAGGATCTTGCGCAGCGTTGCGCCAAACAGGCCGAGGGTGGCGCACTGGCCGATCACCAGCACGAAGCACAGCATCGAGGCGGTCCGCTGCAACCGGGTCGTAACCGGCAGGCCGATCGGCAGGTCCGAGCCCAGAAAGACCACGACGAGCCCGCAGGTGGTAAGACCCCAGGTGACCATCGCCTGGCTCGACGTCATCCGCAGCGTACCAAACGCGAAGATCAGAAACAGCACGGCAAGGAAGGCGACCCCGACCGTCGGTACCGCGAGCAGGAACACCACTTGCAGCGCCGTATGCGCAGATATCTGGAAGACGGTGAGGTAATGATCTTCGAACCGATCACCGAAGCCGGCTTCCGACAGCACGGTGAACGTACCGATGATCAGGAGGCCGCCGAGCCAAAACAGCGACGGCACGCCCATGGAGATCGCGCCGTCATGGGCGTACAGCAGCAGGACCGAGGCCCCGAGCGAGTAGCTCGCGACCTGGCCGATATACATCTGGCGGCGCTGCCGGGCCCGGCGCGCCACGACTTCCGGAGCCGCCGCTTCGCGCGCGAAGACGAGATCCGCGACTTCAGCGGCATTCCTCTCCGGAAAGGACGTCGCGGCCGTGTTCATTATCCTGCCGATGGTGGATGTCAGCCCAAAAATCTACGTGGCAAGCCTTTAGGTTTGGTATCCTTCGGAACCGAATCCGTGTGGGGCGTTCCGGTCATGGAACATCGGTGGCAGGGACATCTGCCGGCGATGAGGCAGGGCGATGCGGTCGAGCCAAAACGGGGGGTCGTGAGACATATGGCGTGCAGAACTGCTATGGATCCAGACTTGGCCGCGCTGGCTGTGCTGGACCGGCTTTCTGCTGAGGACATATTTCAGTACTATGCTACCGATCTGGACCGAAATGGCCGACCGCCACGGGCGAATATGAAGAATGCACGTATGTGGGGTAGATCACACAGGCTCGCGTATGACTGCGGTAAGTTGAAGAATTTCGCCTTTTCGGTCGAACCGTCCGCCGCATCGACCCGACCAATCTTGCGAGACGGCCTTTGAGCGTGACACAGGCGGCTTCGGACGAGGTCCTCATCGCCAGGATCGCTCAAGGCGACCGGCTCGCCATGCAGGTGCTGTACGGGCGGCACCATGTCAGGGTTTACAGGTTCGGGCTCAGGCTCGTGCGGAACGAGCAGGCGGCGGAAGACCTCATCAGCGAGGTGTTTCTCGACGTCTGGCGTCAAGCCGGCAAGTTCGAGGGTCGATCCGCCGTTTCCACCTGGCTGCTGGCAATCACCCGATTCAAGGCCCTGTCTGCGCTTCGGCGCAGGAAGGATTTTGAGTTGGACGAAGAGGCCGCCAACGCGATCGAGGATACGTCCGACGATCCAGAAACGCTGGTGCAGAAGAAGGATACCAGTGAGGCGTTGCGGGAGTGTCTGACGGGTCTCTCGCCGGAACACCGGGAAATCGTCGATCTCGTCTACTACCACGAGAAGTCCGTGGAAGAAGTGGCCGAGATCGTCGGGATACCGGAGAACACTGTGAAGACGCGCTTGTTCTATGCGCGCAAGAAATTGGCCGAACTGCTGAAGGCAGCCGGCGTTGAGCGAGGCTGGCCATGATGGCGTTGAGCAAGAAGATGCTGGAGCAAGAGCCCAGTGAAATTGAACTGCTGCTGCCCTGGCACGCCGCCGGCACGCTGAACGCGCGCGATGCCCGCCGCGTCGAGGAAGCCCTGGCGCGCGATCCGGAGCTCGCGAAGCAATATGCCGCGATCCGCGGCGAGTACGAAGAGACCATCCATCTGAACGAGAGCCTGGGGGCTCCGTCCGCGCGCGCGCTGCAGAAGCTGTTCGCCGCGATCGATGCCGAGCCGGCGCGGGCGACCGGTTCGCTGCCGCTGTCGGCGCGCATTTCGACCTTCTTCGCGAGCTTGTCGCCGCGGACGCTGGCCTGGTCGGCGAGCCTCGGCGCCGTCGCGCTCGTGCTGCAAGCCGGAATCATCGGCGCCGTGCTGATCAAGAACCAGCCGGCGACCTTCCAGACGGCTTCGCTCTCGACCAGCGCGCCGATCACACGCGAGCTTGGAAGCACGGCCGCGCCGGCGCGTGCGCTGGTGCGCTTCACTCCCGAGGCGCGCATCGCCGACATCACCGCGCTGCTCGACAGCTATCAGGCGTCGATCATCGACGGAGCCAAGGGCGGCATGTTCCGCCTCCAATTCAACAAGGCGATGAGCCAGGACGAGCTCGCCTCGCTGCTCGGCAAGATGCAGCGCGAGAAGTTCGTCAATCTGGCCGTCGCGACCCCCTGACCGCGCCGCTGAACCGATGACGCGCCAGTCGGAGAGCAGGGTACACGCCGGGGCCTACGTTTCGTCGGTCGGAGCCGCGCTGCTGCTCACAGCCTGTCTCGGCGTCGAGGTTGCGCAGGCGCAGGCGATCATGCGTACGCCCACGATCAGCGTTCCCTCGCGCACGCCGACCATCTCTCCGAGCATTGCCCCGCGTGTAAGCCCCGGTGTCGCGGCGCGCGCGGTCAGCGTCGGCCGCGGCCCGCGGACGATCGCGGCCATCCCCCACACCACGTCGTCCCGCATACGGCCGACGCCGGTAATGCCCTATGCGCGCTATTCGCCGAACCTCTATCCGGCCTGCACCGCACCCTATCGCGATGCCGGGGGCGAATGCCTGGCGCAGCCGAACGCAGGCGGCGAGGGCGGTGGAAAATCAGTCAAGAAGAGCGCCGGCAAGGGGCGTGGCAACAGCACGCCGGCCGCGGTCACCTCGCGCAGCTTCGCCAAGGAGCTCATCGCCGAGATCGACGGTGCGCTCTCGCCGGCCGAGGCCGACGAACTCGCCCGTCGCCACGGCTTGACGCGCGTTGCCTCCGAGAATTTCCCGCTGATCGGCGCCACTTTCGGCCTGTTCCGCATCACCGATGGCCGGGCATACGAGACGGTGCGGCGCGAACTCGCGGCCGAGGGCAGTGTGCGCTCGCTTCAGCCGAACTTCCGTTATGTGCTCCAGGACCAGAAACCGTCGGGGCCGACCGAAGGCGATCCTGCGCAATATGCACTGACAAAGCTCCGCCTGCCGCAGGCGCATACGCTGGCGCACGGCGCCAACGTCACGGTTGCCGTGATCGATTCCGGGATCGACGCCAGCCATCCCGAACTCGCTGATTCCATCGCCGACAATTTCGATGCGCTCGGCACCACCGAGGGACCGCATGTTCACGGCACTGGCATCGCGGGTGCCATCGTCGCGCATGGCCGGCTGATGGGCAGCGCGCCCGAGGCGCGCATCATCGCGATCCGCGCCTTCGGCGGCCCTGCGGGCGGGGCCGAGAGCTCGTCCTACATCATCCTGCGCTCGCTGAACTATGCTGCCGAGCACGGCGCGCAGATCGTCAATATGAGCTTTGCGGGCCCCAAGGACGCCCTGATCGAGCGGGCCATCGCCGCGAGCGCCGCGCGTGGCCTCGTGCTGATCGCGGCCGCCGGCAATGCCGGGGCCAAATCGCCGCCGCTCTATCCCGCCGCCAATCCCAACGTGATCGCGGTCAGTGCGACCGACCAGCAGGACCGGCTGTTCACCGCCTCCAATCGCGGCAACTACATCGCGGTCGCAGCTCCCGGCGTCGACATCTTCCTGCCGGCGCCTGACGGCAAATACCAGATGACGTCCGGAACCTCCTTCTCCGCCGCCTATGTCTCCGGCGTCGCGGCGCTGCTGCTCGAGCGCAACCATGCCTTGAAGCCGGAAGCGCTGCGCACGACGCTGGCGAAGACCGCGCGCGACCTCGGTTCACCCGGCCGTGATGATCTGTTCGGCGACGGCGAGGCCGATGCGTTTGCCGCGGTCATGGCCGTTCCGGCCGACAGTGCGACGCCGGTTGCGGCGGCATCCGGTACAACAAAACGTGAAGATGCCGGGAAGCGTCCCGACGAGCCCGGCATCCGCGCCATCGAGCAACCCTCGTTGTCGAGCGCAGACGAAAAATCCGCGATTTCTCAGGCGGATAGGCCGGCGCCGCGGTAGCGGCTGCGACAAGACGCGCGCGCCCGCCGAAGGTCAAAAAAGCGAATGCCGCGTTGAACGTTCAGCCAGCTGCCACGACCAAATTATGTGGGAGCGGTCATCCCTCCCCATCGGTCATATCAGGCGCGAGCGCCCATCCACCCCAAGCGCCCATATGGCTCGACCCGTCCGGTTGTCCCCCCGGACGGGTCTTTTCTTTGTGGGCATCCAATTTTAAAGCCTCGCGATCGTTCAGCTTCCGGTTGAAGGACCGCACCCGCGTCCGCCGCGTCGCTCGCGCGGCACGCCGCAAGCCGGTCATGCTTGTGCGAAGCTTGACTCGAAAACATAGCAAATCTCCGCACGATTACGGTGCTCGATGGCGGACGCGGTGTCGTTGCTGGACAAGTCAAAACTTTTCCACAAAATAATCATGTCGCGTCTAAATTGATTCGTGTGCGTTGCGTCCCCGCGTCCGTGTTTTCTCCTGACGGGCTGGTTCATGACACATCGCCAAGAAGTCGTTCGCGACGTGGCCGTTAGCCGCGACATTGCGGCACGCTGGTGCGCTCTCGCGGAGCAGCGGCTGCAACATCTCTCCGAAATGTTCGAGACCGGACGCTGGCGCCGCTACCACTCCGAGATCGCATTTCTCGAAAATATCCAGGAGGCCAAGCGTGCGGTCCAGACCTGGCGCGCCCTTGCAACGGGCGCGGACGTCGCTGCGGCAGCCGCCAGCGTGACGCCCGCCTTCGGCTGGTCGCCGGCAACGATGCCGCGCGTATTTCCGCGCGACCAACAGGCGCAGACCGTGCAGCCGAAGGCCGTCCACATCGCGCCCGAGACCGCGGTGCCGGTCAGGCTCGATCCCACGCCGGACGTTCTCGCCGACGTTACCGAAGCCCCGATCGCACCGCTCTCCGCGCCACCCGCGATGGCATCGCGCACGGCACCTGCCGTTATGGCGCCGGCCACGGCGGCAACGCTACTGCCGCAATTCTCCCCACCTCCCGCCGAAATCGTCGCCGCCCCCGAGCGCGTCGTCGAATTCACCTTCAGCCTCGATGGCCTGGAGGCCAAATACCCGCTGCTGCGCAACGCGTTCTAACGCCGCACCGCATTCCCGCCGACCACCACCTGCGCGAACCGCTGCGCACCGTCGGCTGACAGGTCGGACGTCACGGCGCGCGCGTGGTCCAGCCCGACCACGGCGCCGCGCGGGGTCTCCGAGATCATGTTGTTGTTGACGAGCGCGGTGCCGGCACCGGGCATCACGGAGACGCCGATGCCTGCCAGCGCCTTGCGGATCACGTTGCCGGTGATGGCGACGTCGCGCAGATACTTGCCCCAGCCCGCGACGATGCCGTAGGACGGCGCGTTCTCGATCACGTTGCCGGTCACCGAGGAATCCGCCTCGATATAAATGCCGACGCCGGCATCGTCGTCCGGCGCGGTGCCGATCGGCCGTTTCGGGATCAGGTTGCGGATGATGTTGCCCTGGACCACGGCGATGCGGCCACCCTCGTTGAAATTGCAGACGGAGACACCGACGGCGGCGCCATCGACAATGTTGTTGGCAATCACCGCGGCCTCGAACGCGAACTCCGAATAGAGCGCGACCTCGCGCACGTCGCTGACGCTGTTGCCGGTGATATGGATGTTCGAGGCGGAGTTGCCACGCACGGCGGAGTAATCGCAATTCCTGATGCGGTTGCCGCGCACGATCACGTTGCCGGCGCGAAAGGCATTGATGGCGTTGCCGTACTGGCCGGAGCCGCCGGGGCCGGCCTTGATGTCCTCGATGCGGTTGTCAGCGACCAGCGTGCCGTCGTCGCCGATCGCGGTGCGCAGGATCTCGATGCCGTTATCGTTGGTGCCGGTGATGGTGTTGCGGGAGACGCTGAGGCCCCGGGCATCGAACGAGACGACCGCCGTCACTGCGACATTGGAGAAGATGTTACCGGAGATGTCGCCTGAGACCTGCTCGAGCCAAATGCCGCTGCCGCCGGAGCCGATCATCATGCAATCGGTGATGCGGACGTCGCGGCCGCCGAGGACGTGGATCAGGCCGCGCCGCGTCGGCAGCGGAATGTTGCCACCATCGAACGTGATGCCGGTGAGGCCGATGGAGTCAGCGCCGTCGCTCTGGATCGCCGACGCGCCCCCAGTGAAGACGAATTTCGTCGCACCGCGCACGCCGATCAGCTGCGCGCCGCTCGGTAGCCGTAATAGTCCAGTGCGGTAGATGCCGGGCGGCAAGGCGAGCGGCATCTGCGTCCGCGCGCTCTCATCGATCGCACGTTGGAGCGCGCGGGTCTGGTCCTCGCTGGCGCCGGGCCGCACACCGTATTGCGTGGCGTCGCGGCCGAGCAGGGACGTCAGCGGCGCCGCGCGCGCAGCATCGGCCGGCACGGCGAGCGCGCCGGCGATGCCCGCGGTCGAGGCTTCGATGAGGTGACGGCGATTGAGGTCCATGACGCGTCCTCCGGCGGACGCGGGACGTGTCCGCGGGGACTAGGTAGCTCAGGACGGCCGGTGGCGTGAGGATTGTTCGCGGTAGGGTTAAATGTTTACGTAAGCAAGGTGCGGTAGGGGTTACGGCCCCAGCGTGTTCCGTTCCTTCCGCGCCAATCGCACCATCTCCATCAGCATCGCTTCGCCCGCATCCACCAGTTCCTCCAGCGTGATCCGGGGTGCGCCCTTGCGGCGCACCGCGCCGCTGCGCGCGAGCAGCGGGATGTGGATGAACGCCGCAAGCCTGGGCCCGCCCGCTCTCACATTCTCGATCGCGCGCCAGCTCAGATAGTTGCAGAGGTAGGCGCCGGCATCGCGCGAGGCGCGCGCATCGATGCCGGTGAGGCGTGCGGCGCGCAGCAGCCTTGCGGTGTGCGGACCGAACGTCATCGCGTCCGCATCGCCGGCGATGCCGCGCTTGCTCGAGCGGGTGTTGGCGGCATCCGGCCAGAGCATGGTGACCGCATTGCGGGCGCGGGTCTCGATGCGCAAGTAAGGCGTGCGTGCGGCGAGGCCGAACATCAGAAGTGCATCCGGCTTCACCTTCGCGAGCACGTCAGGCAATTGCCGGTCGACCGCAGCATAGGTGACCGGGAAGATGTGGCTTGCGATCGCAACATTATCGAGCGCCGGGCGGCGCAGCTGCGCCAGCCGCGCTATCAGCGGCTGGGTCGGGTTAAACGGCGCGCCGGGAAACGGCCCGAAGCCGGTGAGGAGAATGCGGAGCCTTTCGCTCATTGCAGCAACTCCAGCATCTGCTCCGCGGCGAGGGCCGGCGTGAGATGGCCGTCGGCGACCTCGGCCTCGATCTTCCGGACCTTGGTCCGCACCGACGCCTCGCTGCGCAGCCGCGCCAGCATGCGCTGCTCCAGCATCGACCACATCCATTTCACCTGCTGATCGCGCCGCCGCGCGGCAAACTCGCCGGATGCGCTCATCGCCTTGCGGTGATCAAGGATCCTCTGCCAAATTCTCGCGATTCCGTCGCCGGTGAGCGCCGAATAGGTCTCGACCGGTGGGTGCCAATGCTCGGACCGCGGCGCGAGGATGTGCAGCGCGCCGCGGTAGTCAGCGGCCGTGATCTTGGCGCGCTTGAGGTTGTCGCCGTCGGCCTTGTTGATGGCGATCATGTCGGCGAGCTCGACCAGGCCCTTCTTGATCCCTTGCAGTTCGTCGCCGCCGCCCGGCAGCATAAGTGCGAGGAAGAAATCGGTCATGTCGCAGACCGCCGTCTCGGATTGGCCGATGCCGACGGTCTCGACCAGCACGACGCCGAAGCCTGCGGCTTCGCAAATCAGCATTGCCTCGCGTGTCTTGGCCGCGACGCCCCCGAGCGTGCCCGAAGACGGCGAGGGGCGGATGAAGGCATCGGTGGAGGCCGACAGCCGCGCCATCCGGGTCTTGTCGCCGAGGATCGAGCCGCCGCTGCGCGCTGAGGACGGATCGACCGCGAGCACTGCGACCTTGTGGCCTTGTTCGATCAGATACGTGCCGAGCGCGTCGATCGTGGTGGACTTGCCGACGCCCGGAGAGCCGGTGATGCCGACGCGCACCGCCTTGCCGGTGTCGGGCAGCAGCATCTGCACCAGTTCGCGCGCCAGCGCCTGATGGTCGGAGCGCCGGCTCTCCACCAGCGTGATAGCCCGCGCCAGCGCCGCGCGGCTGCCGGCGCGCACGTCGCGGGCGAGGGATTGGGTGTCCGGCGAGGCCTTCTTCTCAGTCATGCCCTGCTTTACAACGGCCCGGCTGGGCAGGCGAGGGCGCTCGCCTGCAAATCACCGGGATGTTGCCGCCGCCGCCTGGGGCGGTTTCATCTTGCGCCACACCCACACCATTACCGGCCACAGCAGGGCGCCGATTGCCATCGCGGCGAGGATCGCCGCGACTGGGCGCTCGAAGAACGGCAGGATGCTTCCGTCCGACTTGATCAACGAGGTGACGAAAGCCTGCTCGACCATGGTGCCCATGACGATGCCGAGCACCATGGCTGCCACGGGATAGCCGTTCGCTTCCATGATATAGCCGATCACGCCGAAGGCGGCGACGGTGACGACGCCAAACATGTTGTTGCCGATCGCGAACGAGCCGACCGCGCAGCACAGCATGATGATCGGCATCACGGTGGAGCGTGGCGCCAGCAGGATGTAGGCCGCGACCCGGATCATGGCGATGCCGAGCGGGATCATCATGATGTTCGCGATGATGAACATCAGATAGATCGCGTACATGCTCGACGCCTTCTCGGTGAACAGCGTCGGGCCGGGATTGAGTCCCTTCATGTAGAGCACGCCGATCGCGATCGCGGCGATGGTGTCGCCGGGGATGCCGAACAGCAGCGATGGCACCCAGCCGGAGGCGATGCTGGCGTTGTTGCTGGCTCCGGCCTCGACCAGGCCTTCGACGTGACCGGTGCCGAACTTTTCAGGCTCCTTCGAGAAGCGCTTCGACATCGCGTAGGAGACCCAGGCGGCCATGTCGGCGCCGGCGCCGGGCAGCACGCCGATGATGATGCCGACGATATTCCCGCGCGTCATCTGCCAATGATACTTCTTGGTCAGCTTCCACTGGCCGGCCATGATGCTTCCGAATTTTCGTCGCGGCAGCGGTGGCGGCTCGGGCGTCAGCATCGCGCGCATCACCTGCGCCACCGCGAACACGCCGACCAGCGCCGGGATCGGTTCGATGCCGCCGAACAGATCGGTGAGGCCGAAGGTGAAGCGCGGGACGCCGCCGGGATTCTCGATGCCGATGCAGGAGACCAGCAGGCCGATGAACATGCCGGCGATCGCCTTCACGGGCGAGGAGCGCGCGACCAAAGTGGCACACATCAGGCCGAGCAGCGCCAGCCAGAAATATTCGAACGTCGAGAACGACAGCGCGATCTCGGCGAGCGGCGGCGCCAGGATCATCAGCGACAGCACGCCGGCGATGCCGCCGACCGCGGAGAACCAGACGCCGGCCCCGAGCGCGAGCTCGGCCTGGCCCTTGCGGGTCATGGCATAGGCTTCGTCGGCATAGGCGGCGGAAGCCGGCGTGCCGGGAATGCGCAGCAGCGCGCCGGGAATGTCGCCGGAGAAGATCGCCATCGAGGACGCCGCGACGATGGTCGCAATCGCCGCGATCGGCGACAGGTAAAAGGTGACGGGGACGAGCAGGGCGGTCGCCATCGTCGCCGACAGGCCCGGCAGCGAGCCGATCACGAGCCCGTACACGGAGGCCGCGAACATCGCGATGATGACCTCCCAGGTCGAGATCAGTGCGAACGCATCAATCAGGGTTTTCAGCATGGGATTACCAGGGCGTCGGCAGCAGGCCGGCAGGCAGCGGCACGCGCAACAGCTTGCCGAAAATGAGGTGAATGGCGAATGGCGAGAGCGCCGCGAGCGGCAGCGCCAGCTTCCACTTCGCCCCCAACGCGGTCGAGGTCACGTAGACCATGATCGCGGCAGCGAGGATGAAGCCGAGCCGGTCGGCGGCAAAGACGTAGAACAGCAGCAGCGCCGGCGGCAGCAAGGCGCGAAGGCCGTAGAGCTTGCCCTGCGGCGGCGGGCTGGCGGCCTGACCGTTCTCGAGCGGGACCAGCTCTTCCTCCTCCTCGAAGGAATGGCCGATGCCGAACACGATCGCGAGCCCGCACAGGGCGAGCCCGGTGCCGATCACCAGCGGAAACACGTTGGGGCCGACCGGCTGGCCCGGCACCGGCGGCAAGATCCAACCGCCATAGGCGGCGGCCGCGCCGAGTGCGACGAGAAACGATCCCGTGACGGAGTCGGGAAGACGCATGGGAGAGTCCTATGAGAAGTGCACTCCCTCTCCCCGCGTGGGTTGGGCTAGCGCATATGATGAAGCTGCTCGGCCTGCATGGTTCGAGACGCCCGCTTTCGCGGGCTCTTCACCATGAGGGTTTGATATCTCGCCGCAAAACGCGACCTCATCCTGAGGGCCCGCCGTAGGCAGGCGTCTCGAAGGATGGGCTGCAAGCGAGCTACTCGCCACGTTCTTCATATGCGACAGCCCTGCCGCTCGCGCGGAGAGGTGAAAATCACGCCTTGCTCAGGCCCGCCGCCTTCATCGCCTCGCCCATCTGGGCGTCGCCCTTGTCCATGAAGGCGGCGAAATGGGCGGCATCGCCCCACACGGTGCCGAAGCCGCGATTGCTCATGAAGTCCTTGAACTCGGCTGAGTCGTAGACCTTCTTCAGCGCTGCGGTCAGCTTCGTTGCGATCTCCGGCGGCAGGTTCTTCGGGGCGCCGATGCCGCGCCAGGCACCGGTCGCGTAGTCGATGCCCATCGCCTCCTTCAATGTCGGCACGTCCTTGAAGATCGGGTTGCGCGCCGGCGCCATGATGGCAAGGCTCCTGGCCTTGCCAGCCTCGATGATGGCGCGCGCTTCCGGCACCGAGCAGGTGGTCAGGTCGAGGCCACCGGCGGCGAGATCCTGCATCGCGGGCGCTGCGCCATTTGACGGCACCCAGGCGACCTGGTTGGCAGGCAGGCCCATCGCCTGCATCCAGCCGACCAGCGCCAGATGCCAGATGCCGCCCTGGCCGGTGCCCGAAGCCTTGAACTTGCCCGGAGGCGCCGCCTTGATCGCGTCGGCGAGCTCCTTGACCGTCTTGTAGGGCGAGGAGGAGGAGACCTGGATGCCGGGCGGATCCTCGTTCATCAGCGCCAGCGGCGTGTAGCTCTTTGGCGTCAGCTCGGTGAGGCCTTGCCAGTGCATCATCGAGATTTCGACCGTGAGCATGCCGATCGTGTAGCCGTCGGGCTGCGCGCTCGCGATCGCGCTATGGCCGACGACGCCGGAGCCGCCGGTGCGGTTGACCACGTTGAAGGGTTGGCCGAGATCCTTCTCCAGCAGCGCCGCGACGATGCGCGCGGTCGCATCGGTGCCGCCGCCCGCGCCCCAAGGCACGATCACGGTGACCGGACGCGCCGGATAGGCTTGTGCGAGTGCCGGCTTGAACCCGAAAGCGGCGGATGCCGCGACCGCGGCAGACGAGGCCGCAAAGGCGCGGCGGGTGATCTTGGACATTGAATGCCTCCCAGCGGCGCCCGCGACGTCGAGCGCTCTTGTCAACGGCGGCATTCTAGTCGGCTTTGCGGCGGCGCCGCAAGGTAGCGCTACCAGCGAGATCGCCGTTTGTGTGAAACCATCGGACGGGCAGTCGGAAATCGGGTGGGTTTTGCCGGCGCAAGTCGCCAACCTCAGCGCGCAACAAGTGCCAAAGGCAAGCCATGACCCAAGCCTATTACAGCACGGTGCTGGATCACCCGCTGGACGAAGTCTGGTCGCTAATTCGCGACTTCAACAACTATCCCGTTTATATCGACGATAATCGTCGCGGACGTGCGAGCTGAAGATGGAGAGCTTCGATACGCCCTTGCCTTTGATGGCATCCGCGTTCTTGCGTATTGCAGCAATGATTTCGTCAGGTGTCATGGACACAACCTGGCCGGGCGCACGACCAGTCCATCACTACTCCGCCGCCTCGCTATGCCCAAGCCGGACGTTCAGCTTGCGGATCAGTTCCTCCGCCGCATCGGCGATCACGGTGCCCGGCGGGAAGATGGCTTCGGCGCCGGCCGCGTACAGCGCGTCGTAATCCTGCGGCGGCACTACGCCGCCGACGATGATCATGATGTCGTCGCGGCCCTGCTTCTTCAGCGCGGCCTTCAGTTCCGGCACCGCCGTGAGGTGGGCGGCGGCGAGCGAGGAGACGCCGAGGATGTGCACGTCGTTCTCGACCGCCTGCCGCGCAGCTTCGTCGGCGGTCGCGAACAGCGGCCCGATGTCGACGTCGAAGCCGATGTCGGCGAAGGCTGACGCGATCACCTTCTGGCCGCGGTCATGGCCGTCCTGGCCGATCTTGGCCACCAGGATGCGCGGGCGGCGGCCTTCCGCCTCCTCGAAGGCGTCGATCAGCGCCTGAACCTTCTCGACCTGGTTTCCCATGCTGGAGGCCTCCCGCTTGTAGACGCCGGTGATGGACTTGATCTCGGCGCGATGCCGGCCGAACACCTTCTCCATCGCCTCCGAAATCTCGCCGACGGTCGCCTTGGCGCGCGCCGCGTCGATGGCGAGCGCGAGCAGATTGCCGTTGCCTTCTCTGGCCGAGCGCGTCAGCGCGGCGAGGGCGGCATCGACGTCCTTCTGATTGCGCTCGGATTTCAGCCGCGTCAGCTTGTCGATCTGCAAGCGGCGGACATTGCTGTTGTCGACTTTGAGGATCTCGATCGGCGCCTCATCGGTCGGCTTGTACTTGTTAACGCCGATCACGGCCTGCTTGCCGGCATCGATGCGGGCCTGTGTCTTGGCCGAGGCTTCCTCGATGCGCAGTTTCGGCACGCCCGCCTCGATCGCCTTGGCCATGCCGCCGAGCTCCTCGACCTCCTGGATGTGGCTCCAGGCCTTGGCGGCGAGGTCGCGCGTGAGCCGCTCGACATAATACGAGCCGCCCCAGGGATCGATGATGCGCGTGGTGCCGCTCTCCTGTTGGAGGAAGAGCTGGGTGTTGCGAGCGATGCGCGCCGAGAAATCGGTCGGCAGCGCCAGCGCTTCGTCGAGCGCGTTGGTGTGCAGCGACTGGGTATGGCCTTGGGTGGCCGCCATCGCCTCCACCGTGGTACGCATGACGTTGTTGAAGACGTCCTGAGCGGTCAGCGACCAGCCTGAGGTCTGGCTATGCGTGCGCAGCGACAGCGAGCGCGGGTCTTTCGGATTGAATGGCTTCAGCAGCTTCGCCCAGAGCAGGCGCGCGGCGCGCAGCTTGGCGACCTCCATGAAGAAGTTCATGCCGATCGCCCAGAAGAACGACAGGCGCGGCGCGAAGCGGTCGACGTCGAGGCCTGCAGCGAGTCCGGCACGCAGATATTCGACGCCATCGGCGAGCGTGTAGGCGAGCTCGAGGTCCTGCGTCGCACCGGCCTCCTGCATGTGATAGCCGGAGATCGAGATCGAGTTGTATTTCGGCATCCTCGTGGAGGTGTAGGCGAAGATGTCCGAAATGATCCGCATCGATGGCGCGGGCGGATAGATATAGGTGTTACGCACCATGAATTCTTTCAGAATGTCGTTCTGAATGGTGCCCGAGAGTTTTTCCGGCGGCACGCCCTGTTCCTCGGCGGCCGCGACATAGAGCGCCAGGATCGGCAGTACCGCGCCGTTCATGGTCATGGACACGCTCATCTGATCGAGCGGAATCCCTGCGAACAGCGTGCGCATGTCGTAGATGGAATCGATCGCGACGCCGGCCATGCCGACGTCGCCGCCGACGCGCGGATGATCGCTGTCATAGCCGCGATGCGTGGCGAGATCGAAGGCGACCGAGAGGCCCTTCTGTCCAGCGGCGAGATTACGGCGATAGAACGCGTTGGAATCCTCTGCCGTGGAGAAGCCGGCATATTGCCTGATGGTCCAGGGCTGGTTGACATACATGGTCGGGTAGGGACCGCGCAGAAAGGGCGCGATGCCGGGATAGGTCTCGAGGAAATCGAGGCCGGCAAGATCGGCCTCGCCATAAGCGGGTTTTACGAGAATGCCCTCGGGCGTCAGCCACGGCTCGGCGCTGCCTAATGGCGCTGTGGTTGCGGTCCGCTCGAAGGCGACATCGGCGAAATTGGGAATGCGGCTCATCTCTTGGAATCCTCAAAGCTGCGATGATGCTCGATCAGCCTTTGCACATTCTTCTTGTAGACCGGATCATCCAGCCGGCTCTCAGTCATCGCTCAAGTCCCGCTCCGCGGCAAGCGCGCGAAAAGCTCGACAAACTTCCATTCTGCGAGACCTAGCAAGCTTTGTCCGAGCAGCTGAAACACCGGACGGCCTCAATCATGATCCGGATGCTGATAGCTGACGATGGTCGCCATCTTCTCCGGTCCGTAATTCTGCTGGGTGGTCTGGCTCGGCAAATTGGAGATGCCGACTACCCAGCCGAGGCGAGATTCGGTGCCGAACTGCCGCGTTGGGACAACGTGGTCGGGGCGGTCGAACGTGCCTGTCATGATCTCGATCCGGTCGCCGTCGATGCGGCCAAAGCTCAGCGGCGTGCCGCAGGCGGCGCAAAAGCCGCGCTCGGCGATGGAGGAGGAGCGGAAGAACGACGGCCGTCCCTTGGTCCAGGCAAAGTCCGTCTTGTTGATGTCGGCGAAGGAGGCGAACGGGGCGCCAGCCGCCTTCTGGCACATCCGGCAGTGGCAGATCGAGACCTTGGTCGGTGCCGTCGTGACTCGAAAGCGCACGGCCCCGCATTGGCAGCCGCCGGTGAGAACGGTTTTGCTGGTTTCGGTCATGGCTGCTCCATCCGCCGGTAGGCGTCTTGCAGCGTCGCAAGCGCATCGCCTCCGGCGAAGACGAAACCGGTGACGCCGGCCGCACGCAGCGCCGCCTCGGCATCGGTCGGGCGGCCTGCCAGATAGATATGTCGGGCGCCGGCCGTTTGCAGGGCCCGGGCGGCGGGTTCCGCGTGACCGGCATAGACCTTGTCGCTGGAACAGAGGCAGGCAAGCTCCGCGCCGGAGGCCTTGAACGCGGTAGCAAGCTTGGACGGATCGGCAAAACCCTCGCTGTCGAGGGCCTGGATGCCGCCAGCCTCGAAGAAGCTCTTGGCAAACGTCGCCCGCGCGGTGAAATCGGCGGGCGTGCCGAGATTGGCCAGGAACACCTTTGGCCGGGCGCCACGTGCTTTCAACGCGGCATCCGACTTGTCACGCAACGCCTCGAACGGTTCCGCCAGCCGGATCGGCGACAGTGCATCGAATTTGTATTTTTGCTCACCGTAAGGCGGAAGCGCGATTGGCGTCACCTTCAGCACGGCCGTCTCGCTCTCATGCAGGTTCGGAAACTCGCTGGCGCCGGTCAGCACGTCTCGGCGTTTTGCGATGTTGGCCTCGCGCGCCTTTCGCGTAGCCGCTACTTTACTTTGAAAAATACCCTGCTGAAGCGCGGCAAAGGCGCCGCCGGCTCTCTCGCTCTCCTGGAACAGCGCCCAAGCGGCCTCGCAGAGCTGCGCGGTCAGCGTCTCGATGCCGCCGGCGCCCGCCGCGGGATCGCTGACCTTGGCGAGATTGCTTTCTTCCAGCAGCAGGGCTTGCGTGTTGCGCGCCACGCGTCGTGCGAACGGATCGGGCAGTCCGAGCGCCAGCGTATGCGGCAACACGGTGATCGCGTTGGCGCCGGCAAGCCCGGCCGCAAAGGTCGCGATGGTCGCGCGCAGCATGTTCACGTAAGGGTCGCGCTGCGTCAGCATGCGCCAGGCCGTGTCGGCAGCGATGAACAGCGGTTTCGGCGTCAGGCCACAGGCCTGCTCGATGCGCGCCCACAGCAGCCGCAGCGCGCGGAATTTGGCCATGGTCAGGAACTGGTCGGCATCGGCGGAAAGCCGCGCATAGACCATGTCCTGCGCCTGCTGCAGCGCAATGCCGGCATTTTCGATCGCGCGCAGATAGGCAACGCCGCAGGCGAGCACGAAGGCAAGCTCCTGCACTTCCGAACCGCCGGCATCGTGGATCACGCGTCCGTCGGCGGAGGCGAATGGCCCCTTGAAGCCGAGCCCAGCGAGACCCTTGATGGCGCCGGTGATGGCTGGAACGATCTCCTCCCAAGTATAGGGGCTGTGGCCCCACACCGCGCCGGCCGCGAGCGGATCAAGCCCGAAGCGGATGTTGCAGGCGGCGGGATCGAAGCCTGCGCTCTTCACATATTCCGCGACATGGATCGCGGCCATCCGCGATTGCGGACCGATCTGAAGCTCGAGGCCGATGCCGGCATCGAGATGGATGTCCTTCAAGACTCTTGCGACCGCATCGGCTGACGGTTCCAGGCCGAAGCCGTGGGCGCCGCTGCCGCCGGCGAACACCAGCGCGAGCCCCGTCGCGCCGTTCTCGAGATCGGTCAGCGCCTGCGCATTCGCGGCAGCCGCATCGGGATGGTCGATCCGCTGCATGATCTGCCAGGGCGCAGCTGGCGGCCGGCCCACCACGGGCGCAAGGCCCTTGGCGCGTGGGTAGAGCGGCTCGATCTTCAGGCCATCATAGGTCTTGCCGACCAGCTTCTCGAACGGCGCGCCCTTCAGCACGCCGTCAACCAGCTTGCGCCAGTCTTCGATCGTCGCCTTGGGGAAATCCGCCGCCAGCGGCAGGTCGTCAGTCACGGAGGTCATGCGGCGAGGGGCTCCCGAAATCTTGTTATTCGCAGGCGAAATTGCCACGGCGGACCGCCCCTGCAAACGGTTGTTTTTGGTTAACCGGTATCCGGAAGCCGCTCAATGCCTTGCGTCGAGACGCTGGCGAGCCCGTCACGCACACGAACGCCTGATATGAGGCGGTCGGGCGCGATTTCGGCCAGCGGCACCAGCACGAAGGCGCGCTCGAACAGGCGCGGATGCGGCAGGGTCAGATCGGGCTTCTGCAAGCTGACATTGTCATAGGCAATCATATCGAGATCGAGCGTGCGCGGGCCCCAGCGCCGCTCCTTGTCCCGCGTGCGGCCGAATTTCTGCTCGATCTTCTGGAGCACGAACAGCAGTGCATGCGGATCAAGGCTGGTCTCGATCTCGATGCACGCGTTGATGAAGGGCTCCTGGTCCTCATCGCCCCAGGGCGGCGTTGCATAGTCGGACGAGCGCGCGATCAGCGCGGCTTGCGCCATGCCGCAGATATGCGCGATCGCCTTGCGGAATGTCGCGCGGACATCGCCGACATTTCCGCCGAATGCGATCAAGACGCTCGCCATCTTATGGATGCCGCGAGCGCGTCAGCATGATGCCGACGTCGTCGAAGATCGCGGCGATCGGCGCATGCGGCTTGTGCACGGTGATCTTCACGGCGCGGATGCGCGGGAAATGCGACAGGATGGCATCGGCCACCGCGCCGGCGGCGCGCTCCAAGAGCTTGTAATTGGTGTTCTTGAACGCCGCCGTGGTGGTCGCCACCACTTCGGCGTAGGACACGGTATCGGCGAGCCGGTCGCTGCGCGAAGGCTCCGACAGGTCGGTATAGAGTTCGAGATCGATGACGAAGCGCTGGCCGACTTCGGTTTCGTGATCCATGACGCCGTGGCGCGCGTGGATCGACAGGCCGGTGACGAAGATCGTATCGGTCATGGCTTGCTCTCGATTGCTGCTGCTACACGCAGGGCCTGCAAGGTTTCGGCGACGTCATGGGTCCGAATGATTTTTGCGCCGCGCTGCGCGGCGATGACGTGCGCGGCGATCGATCCGGCGAGTCGCTCTTTCGGCTCCGACGGCGACACCGCGGCGATGAAGCGCTTGCGCGAGGCGCCGACCAGGATCGGCAGGCCGAACATGTCGAGTTCGCGCAGCCGCGCCAGCGCGATCATGCTCTGCTCGGCCGTCTTGCCGAAGCCGATGCCGGGATCGAGTACGATTTTGTCCCGCGCGATACCAGCCTTGGCCGCGATATCCAGCGAGCGCAGGAAGAAGGTTTTCATGTCCGTGACGATGTCGATGGTGGGGTCGGCATTGTCGCGGTTGTGCATCACGATGACCGGAACGCCTTTAGCCGCGACCAGCGGTGCCATGGCGGCGTCGCGTTGCAGGCCCCAGACGTCGTTGACGATCGCCGCGCCCTGGTCGAGCGCGAACGCCACCACCTCCGCCTTCATGCTGTCGATCGAGACGGGCGCGCCAAGCGCCACGACGCCAGCCAGCACCGGCTTCAGCCGGGCGAGCTCGCGTTCCGCTGTGACCGGCTGGGCGCCCTTGTAGGGCCGGGTGGACTCCGCGCCGATATCGATGATGTCGACGCCATCAGCGATCATCGTCCGGGCACGCTCCAAGGCCTGCTCGGGCGCGATGAACGCGCCGCCGTCAGAGAAGGAATCCGGGGTGACGTTGAGCACCCCCATCACCGCCGGAAGCGGCCGTTCCAACAGCGTCCGCAGCACGTCGGCCCCGGCCGAGCCGGCCGGCGGGACGGATGGGGAGGGCGAGGCGCTCATGCGGGTGGCTTTAGCGGTCGGGGAGGGGGAGTTCAAGACCAACCCCTCGTGTCATTGCCCGCGAAAGCGGGCAATCCAATACTCCGAGGCATTGCGACAATGTGGAGGAGGCGCGGCGTACTGGATACCCCTTCGCGGGGTACGACGGAGAGAGTGTGTGGCTAATACGTAATCTTCGGCGGCAGCTTCTTCGCCTTGGCGATGATCTCGCCGACCGACTTCTCGGAAGGCAGGATGCGGAGGAGCTTCTTCTTCTCGTTCGCGTCCCGCATGCTCTGCGCGAGCCTTGCCGGATTCCGATAAGCGAGCTCGCGCACCGTGGTGACGCCGGCAGCGCGGACCAGGCCGACCTTGGCCCGGCCCATGCCGGGGATGCGCATGTAGTCAGAGACGTTGGCCCATTCGAGCAGCAGCTGCTCGCTGATGCCGGTCTTGGCAGACAGCGCCTTGCGGCCTTTCACGGTGCCGGCAGCCTCGAGCAGCGCGTCGGTGGTGCGGATTCCCTGCGCCTTCAACTTGTTGGCGGCAAAGGCCGACAGGCCCTCAATCTCGGAGATGGGATATGTCATGATTCTCGATATGAAATGCGAAAGCTTCAGGCGAATTGGCTGAGGCCCGGCGTCCCCGCGATGATCTTGCCCATCTGATCGGCTCCGATTTTGTCTCGGCCGAAGCGAAAAAGTTCACGGGCGATGTTTTGAATCTCCGACATGCCGAGTCCGAGGCCCATCAGGCGTGAGCCGACGGCCATCAGGCCACCGCCCATCAGCCGCGACAGTCCGCCGCCGCTCCCGGACGTCTCGATCACGGCTTCCGCACCGGGAATCTGGTCGATCAGGGCCTGCACGCTGTCGGAAGGACCCTCGCTGCGGAGGAAACCCAGGATAATGCCGACAGTCTTTTCAGCGACAGCACTATCTATGCTGGCGTTTGTTGCCAGCCGCCCGATCAGCTCGTCCATATGGCCTGCCCCTCAGCCGGTTCACATGCCGGAGTATTGCTTTCGAAAATGATCTTGAGCCGGTGCGATGTGAAATACAAGCGATGAACGCGACCAACGTTTCGAACGCGCGAAAAGTGTTGCAGCGATGCAAGAGCGGAGATGGAATCAGCAAGAAAATACCGCGGTGCGAATGCACCTTTCCGACTTTCGGCTGATGTTTCCGACGATGTCGCATGTCCGGACCACGTTGAATGGTTTCAATCGGCTCGCGACATGCGTTAAACTCCGGAACTGGTGTATTCGAGTTTCGATACGCGAAACTGCAGAGATCAGAGACCATAATGACCGCACAGGACAGCAAGCTCGGTGACACCGACGAGAAGATCTTCGTCGGCAAGGGAAACGAGCAGGCATGGCTGACGCTGGCGCTCGCCAATCGCCATGGCCTCGTCACCGGTGCAACCGGAACCGGCAAGACCGTGTCGCTGCAAGTGATGGCGGAAGGATTTGCGCGCGCCGGCGTTCCGGTCTTCGCAGCCGACATCAAGGGCGACCTCTCCGGCATCTCCGAGGTCGGCGAACCAAAGGATTTCATCGTCAAGCGCGCCACCGAGATGGGGCTGACGTTCCAGCCCGACCAGTTCTCGACGGTGTTCTGGGACGTGTTCGGTGAGCAGGGCCACCCGGTGCGGGCGACGGTCACCGAGATGGGACCGCTGCTGCTCGCGCGCATGCTCGACCTCAACGACGTGCAGGAAGGCGTGCTCAACGTCGCCTTCCGCGTCGCCGACGACAACGGTCTCGTCCTGATCGACATGAAGGACCTTCGCGCGCTGCTCGACGCCATCGTGCCCGATAGCGGGAAGAAGGGGCCGGACGCGGCGGCGGATCCGCTCGCCGCCATCCGCAAGGCCGCGCAGGGCTTCGGCAACGTCACCAAGGCGACCGTCGGCACCATCCAGCGCCAGCTCCTGGTGCTGGAGAACCAGGGCGGCTCCAAATTCTTCGGCGAACCGGCGCTGACGCTGAAGGACTTCATGAAGACCGACCGCGACGGGCGCGGCATGGTCAACATCCTCGTCGCCGACAAGCTGCTCCAGAGCCCGCGGCTTTATGCGACATTCCTGTTGTGGATGCTGTCGGAGCTGTTCGAGGAGCTGCCCGAGGTCGGCGACCTGCCCAAGCCGAAGCTCGTGTTCTTCTTCGACGAGGCGCATCTGTTGTTCAACGATGCGCCCAAAACGCTGATGGACAAGATCGAGCAGGTGGTGCGTCTGATCCGCTCCAAGGGCGTTGGCGTCTACTTCGTGACGCAGAACCCGGTCGACGTGCCCGATCGCGTGCTCGGGCAGTTGGGTAACCGGGTGCAGCACGCGCTGCGCGCTTTCACCCCGCGCGACCAGAAGGCGGTCGCCGCCGCAGCCCAGACCTTCCGGCCCAACCCGAAGCTCGACACCGCCAAGGTGATCATGGAGCTCGGCAAGGGCGAGGCGCTGGTGTCCTTCCTCGAGGGCAACGGCACGCCTTCGATGGTCGAGCGGGTGATGATCCGGCCGCCGTCGGCCCGGATTGGACCGATCACGCCGGAGGAGCGCAAGGCGATCATGGCTATAAGCCCGGTCAAGGGCAAATACGACACCGCTGTCGATTCCGAGTCTGCCTACGAGATTCTTCAGAAGCGCATCGCCGGCACGGCGGCAACGGCAGATGGTTCGGCAGGTGGAAGCGGTGGCGGCATCCTCGGCCAGATCGGCTCGATCGTCGGCTCTATCTTCGGCACCAACGTCAAGCGCGGCCGTCTGTCAACCGGCCAGGTCATCGCGCGCGACGTGACGCGATCGGTGACCAACCAGGTGATCGGGGGGATGGCCGCCAATATCGGCAAGTCGGTCGGCGGCCAGCTCGGCGGCTCGATCGGCCGCACCCTGGTTCGCGGCGCGCTCGGCGGATTGCTGCGGCGCTAGAGCGTGATCCGGAAAAGTGTGAAGCGGTTTTCCGAAAAGATCATGTTCAAACAATAACCTGAAGCGCGATGACGATTCATCCCGATCTCGTCGCGCCTTAGGCAGCACGCCCGGCCATCACGCCGCCGGAGGTTTAGCGGCCATCGGGAGGCCATCACAGCGCACAAATTCCGGTGAGGGGCTCTCCAAGCATCCGCCCGTCTGCTACGTGGTAGTCCGCCGCCGACTGGACTCCACCGTGACCTCCACCGCCCCGTTAGCCAAACCTGATGCGCCGAGACGCCTGTCGCTGCGCGCGCCGCTGGACCTGCTTTTCCTGTTCTGCTGCGTCCTCCTGACCGCCGATGTGCTCATTCCCGAGATCTTCGGCCACGGCAAGACCAAGGATTACGGGCTGTGGTACTGGGCCGGGCAGCAGATCCTGGAGGGACGCTCGCTCTATCCCGGCGATATCAGCGACTACTTCGAATTCATCTATCCGCCGCTTCCGGCGATCATGTTGGCGATCCCGAGCTGGTTCGGCAAGATCCCGCTCTATACCGTCCTGTCCATCCTGAATGCAGTGGCGTGGTGGTACACCGGGATGTTCTCCCAGGTCCTGGCTGGCTCGGACCGCAAGCCCGGTCCCTGGCTGGAAGCATTGCCCGCCTTCGTCACCGTCACTTTCGTGTTCGACATGTTCGACCTCGGCCAGCCGAACCTCGTCCTGTTGGCGATGATGCTCTACGGCTTCTGGAGCTTGCGGCATCAGCGCCCCTGGCTTGCTGGCTTCATGTTTGCGCTCGCGACGGCCATCAAGGTGTTTCCGATCGCGGTGCTGCCCTACCTGATGTGGCGGCAGAAGTGGGCGGCCGCCGTCGCTACGGTCGCCTTCACCGGCATTCTTCTTTACGTCGTGCCGGCGCCGATCCGCGGCTTCGAGCGCAACGCAGCCGAACTTGCGACCTGGTACCAGGCCATGGTCGGTACCAACTCGGAACAAGGCTTTGGCCAGCGCGGCGAGCAGAATTGGTCGTGGGTCAACCAGTCCCTCATTGCTGTCACGCATCGCCTGGTCCGGCCGATCAATTACAATCTGGAAGACCCCAACAAGCCGCCGCGTACGATGAACGTCATCGACGTCGACTACAGCACGGCGAACTGGATCGTGCTCGCGCTGTCGGCGGTGCTCGGGCTCGGCTTCGTCGCGATCATGCCTCGGCAAGCGCGGCGAACGGCGCGCTCCGACGCCGAGGAGCTCGGCATCCTGTTCTGCCTGATGACGATTGCCTCGCCTCTGGCGCGGCAATACTACTTCATGTGGCTGTTCCTGCCCATGACGGTGCTGATGCATCGGGCCACCCTCGACGCGCGGGCGAATGTGCGGCTGGGAACCTGGCTCGCTTTGGGTGCCGCCGGCATCCTCATGCTGCTATCGCTGCCGTGGTTTCCCAATGTCATCCAGGCCTGGGGCAATAATCTCGTTGCGACCGCCATCCTTGCCGGCAGCCTCGCATGGCACATCTGGCATCCGCCGGCTGGTCCCGAGGCCGCGCCAGCGCTAAAAGCGCAGACACCTTGAGACCAACAATCGGGAATACGACCATGGCCAATGCGCAGCTTCAATCCGTGCTCGACCACATCGACAAGGATTTCGATAACAGCCTGGAGCGTCTGTTTTCGTTGTTGCGGATCAAGTCGATCTCCGCGGATCCGGCCTTCGCCGCCGATTGCAAGGCCGCGGCCGAGCACCTCGCCAAGGACATCGCAAGCCTCGATGTCGCCACCGAAGTGAGGCCGACCGCCGGACATCCCGCCATCGTCGGCAAGGCCAGGGCGGGCGGACGGCCGCACGTACTGTTCTACGGCCATTACGACGTGCAGCCGGTCGACCCGCTCGATCTCTGGGATCGTCCGCCGTTCGAGCCTGTCGTCACCGACCATGCCGATGGTCGCAAGATCATCGTCGCGCGCGGTGCCGAGGACGACAAGGGCCAGGTCATGACCTTCGTCGAAGCCTGCCGCGCCTGGATGAAGGTGACGGGCTCGCTGCCGGTCGACATCACCTTCCTGATCGAAGGCGAGGAGGAGGTCGGCTCGAAGAATTTCGTGCCCTTCATCGAGGCCAACAAGGACGAGTTCAAAGCCGACTACGTGCTGGTCTGCGACACCGGCATGTGGGATCACAACACGCCGGCGATCACGACATCGCTGCGCGGCCTGCTCTATGAGGAGCTGAAGATCACCGCCGCCAATCGCGACCTGCATTCCGGCGTCTTCGGCGGCAGCGCGATGAACCCCATCCGGGTCCTCACGAAAATTCTGGGCAGTCTGTTCGACGACGACAACCGCATCACCATTCCCGGCTTCTATGACGGGATCAAGGACACGCCCCCTGACATCTTGGTGCAGTGGAAAAAGCTCGAATTCACGCCGGACACGTTCCTCAAGCCGGTGGGCTTGTCGATCCCTGCCGGCGAGAAGGGGCGCTTGCTGATCGAGCAGGCCTCCTCGCGTCCGACCTGCGACGTCAATGGCATTTGGGGTGGCTATATCGGCGAGGGCTCCAAGACGGTGATCCCGTCGCACGCGTCTGCCAAGGTCTCGTTCCGTCTGGTCGAGGGGCAGGACCCCCAAAAGATCCGCAAGGCGTTCCGCGACTACGTGACCGCGCGCATTCCGGGCGACTGCAAGGTCGAGTTCGGCGACCATTCCGCCGCGCCCGCAGTCGCGCTCGACTGGAATATGAAACCGCTCGCCGCCGCCAAGAAGGCGCTGACCGAGGAATGGGGCAAGGAGACCGTGCTGATGGGATCGGGTGCCTCGATCCCGATCGTCGCCGATTTCAAGCGCACGCTCGGCCTCGATTCGCTGCTGGTCGGCTTCGGCCTCGACGACGACAACATCCATTCGCCGAACGAGAAGTACGATCTGCGCAGCTTCCAGAAGGGCATCCGCTCCTGGGCCCGCATCCTCGCCGCGCTGGCGGAGGTGAAGTGACCGCGTAGCGGTCATTCCGGGGCGCCTCGAAGAGGCGAACCCGGAATCTGGAGATTGTTGCGCGAGATTCTCAGGTGCGCAATTGCGCACCTTAGTTCGCGCTTTTCGCGCGCCCCGGAATGACGGGCGTGGGGAGTTACCCCTAAATAAAAACGCCGCCCGGAATTGGGCGGCGTTTCATTCCAAAAGGCGTAGAGGTTCGTTGCACGCTACCCTACACCAAATCCCGAAAATCTCAAGTCCGATAGCCCGGATTGACGCGGTCGAGCTTGCGTAGCAGCGGCGGCCACACGAGATTGGTGGCGCGCAGCTCGGCGCGGTCGCGGTTCGACAGTAGCTCGGTATTCTTGTCGATCGCGACGTCGTCGACTGGATAGATCGGCGTACCCAGCGCGCGCGTGCGCACCTGCATCGAGCAAGCGCGCTCGAGGTGGTACATGCGCTCGAAGGCGGAAGCGACCGAGCGGCCGACCGTCAGCGTGCCGTGATTGCGCAAAAGCATGTGGTTGTGGTCGCCGAGGTCCTTCTGCAGCCGCGGCCGCTCGTCATGGTCGAGCGCGATGCCTTCATAGTCGTGATAGGCGAGGTCGTGGGTGACGAGCTGGGCGGTCTGGTTCAGCGGCAACAGGCCTTCGGCGCTGCTCGACACCGCGGTGCCGTCGAGCGTGTGGAGATGCAGCACGCAGATCGCGTCCTCGCGCACCTCGTGGATCGCCGAATGGATGGTGAAGCCGGCGGGGTTGATGCTGTATTCGCTCTCGGAGAGCTGATTGCCATGCAAATCGACCTTGACGAGGCTCGACGCCGTGATCTCGTCGAACATCAGCCCGTATGGGTTGATGAGGAAGTGATGGTCGGGGCCGGGCACGCGCGCGGAGATGTGCGTGTCGACCAGATCGTCCCAGCCGTACAACGCGACGAGGCGATAGCAGGCGGCGAGATTGACGCGTTGCTGCCACTCGGCTTCCGTCATGTTCGACGGCACTTCCTTCAGGCGCGCTTCCGCTGGCGACATGGCTGATCTCTCCGAACATCGTTGTTGCGGAGAAGGAGCCTAGTCTTGGGTGAGGCGGGCAGCAAGGCGCGGCCAGCGCGCGGCAGTTCAGCGTTGCCCGCATGAGCGAAGCGATATGCGGGCAGCTCCAAGGTGGCCCCGGATGTCGCTTCGCTCATCCGGGCTTCGAGTTGGGAGAAGATTATTACGGAGCCGGGATCGACAGCAGGCTGGAAATGCTGCGGCCGCGGATATCGTAGACGCGGGCGAACACCACGTCGTCGCGCTTGATCTCGACCATGACGGGTGCGGTGAGGCCCTTGCAGTAGAATTCGCCCAGCGTCATCGCGAAATCGGCCGCGTTGGAATCCCAGCCGATGGTGAAGTCGGGGCCGAGCGCGACCTGGGCCGGTCGCTGCGGCCCGCACACCGCGACCTTCCATTTGCGATTGCTGGGCGGCACTTCCTGGCGCTCGACCAGCTGCTCGCGCAGCTCGTCCGAGGCCTGCTTCAGCGCCAGGCCCCAATAGTCGAGCATAAAGCGGTCGTCGGCGCCGCGCACGGTGCCGGCGATGTGGTTGAAGTGCGTGTATTGATAGGGATGCAGCCGGATCATCTCGGCGAGCGACAGCGCAAGACCGAAGCAGAAGGTGGCGAGCACGACCGGCTGCCAGGTGCGGTGATTGGAGCGCAGGCGTTCCATAGTCCAGCCGAAGGCGACGCCGCCGAGCACCGCCATTGGCGGGATCACGAAGACGAAATGGCGGATGCCGTTGTACAGTGCGGGACGCTTCACCATCGCGATCGCGAGCGGCAGGGTCGCGGCCAGCGTCAGCATCAAGAGGATGGTTTTGCGGCGCGCGGGAACCTCGCGGCGCGGCAGCATGGCGAAGGTGCTGACTACGGCGCCGCCCATCAGCACCAGCATCACCTCGGGCAGCTGCAGCGCGAACAGCGTCGGCAGATAGGACCAGGGCATGTCGGGCACGGACACGATCGCGCCATCGAACATCTCCTTCCACGGCTTCTCGAAGAAATGCGAGAAGTAGGTCAGCGCCTCGAAAGGATTGCCCGGCTCCATGATCGACCACGGCCAGATCAGGCCCATCACGAGATAGCCGAACGCAAGGCCAGGCAGCAGCACATAGACGACATGGGCGAAGCGGCGGACCGCCTCGCGCAAGCCCTCGCTGCGCAATTCCTCCAGGAACAGCGGGACGAAGCCAAGCATGGCGTAGACCAGCGCGAGACCGCCGAGAACGCGGCAGCCCAACGAAAGGCCGGCACCTAGGCCGACGATCAGGACCGTGCGCGGCGAAGGCTGCGGATATTCCTCCGCGAGGCGGACGAGGCCCAGCATCAGGATGATCATGGCCACCGCGAAGGGCGCATCCTTCGGGTTCATGAACATGTGGCCGTAGAAGATCGGGCAGAGCGCGAGGAGCAAAAGTGAGGCAAGACCGGCGAGGGCCCCGCCGATGCGGCGCCCGAGCCGCCACGTCACCGCAAGCCCGATCACGCCGACGATGGCACCGACCAGACGTCGTGTCTCGAACAGTTCGAGCGGAATGATCTTGTGCAGGAGAGCGGCGATCATGTCGAAGCCGCCGCCATACATGTACAGATTGGCGAACGAGAGCGCCGCGGTATCCCTGAAGCCGGAACCGAACATGCGCAGCAACAGATCGGCATATTCAGCGTGGGTGTAATCGTCCCAGCCGAGCCCGTAGTCGCGGAAGGTCAAACCTGCAATGACGGCGACCGCAGCCAGCACCAGCATGGCGAGATCGTCGCAAGTCCGTTCGACCGAGCGCCGCAGAGGCGTATCGATCGCCGAAGTCGTGATGGATGTCATGGCTATTGGTGACCCGGAATCCCCTCTCGACCCTGCTGGCGCGCGCGGGCCTGCTCCCCGGGATCCCTATAGCGCAGTTCCATTACCAAGTAATTGGGCATTATGGCTAAATTCCTGATGCGGCGCAGCAAATGCGGAAACTTGGAGTACCGGTAGCAGTAGTGAGCCGCAGCTGAAGGGAATGTGAATAAGTCCCTGATTTCCTTCCCTTTGGGAACACCGCCCATAATTGGCCGTTGGCGTGGAACACCGGATGACGGTATCGTGGCGTGACGAGTGTCGCATGTGGATGCGCGGTCGGGGGTGAGTTCGATGACCTTGGCATTGCTGATCGTGGGGATTTTCGCCGTTCTGGCGGGCCTCCTTGCGATCCTGTTCGGCTACACCGTCAGGGAATTCAGCGTCGGCAGCACTCTCATAATCTCCGGAACCATCGGCGTCTGCACCGGAATGTTACTGGTCGGCCTGCATCTTCTGCTCCTTGAGCTGAGGGGCATCGCCCGCCGGTTGGCGGCCGGATCTGCCGCATCGTCCGAGGTTCGCGTCAGGCCCGTGCTCCCGGGCCTCGCAATGCCGGGTGCGCCTGCGCCCGAGCCGGCGCTTGCCTCGCCTGCGAAGACCGAGCCCGGGCCACCACCGCCACCACCAGGCCCTCCGCCGTGGCAGAGCGAAGCCGCCGTGCGCGAGCGTCCGCGCGCCGAGGCGCCCGAACCACTAGCGCCTCCTGCGGCTCCGGAAGCGCCGCGCCGCCGCAACCTGTTGTTCGCCTCGACCTCGCGCAAGGAGCGTGAGCGCGCGGAGGCAAAGCCCACGGAGGGCCCGCAGCCGTCTCATGAAGAACCCGCAGCCCCGGACGTTCCGCCTGCCAGTTTCGACGATGCCTGGCCGAAGCCGGAACGCATGCGCCCGCCGGAGCCGCCGATCACCTCCCGCCGCCCGCCGCCGCGCTCGCCCTCGACCTTTGCGGAAGCCGCTCCCCCGCCGCCGCCGCCTGCACCTGAGCCGGCGCCTTCACTTGAGCCGGCGGCTGCGGCCGAGCAGGCGCCCGTGACCGTGCTCAAATCCGGCGTTGTCGATGGCATGGCCTATTCGCTCTATTCCGACGGTTCGATCGAAGCGCAGATGCCGGAGGGCATGATGCGCTTTGCCTCCATCGACGAGCTCCGCGCGCATCTCGACCAGCGGGGCTGAGGCCGCTGTTTGGAAGTAAAGCGCCGCCCTTCGCCAGTAATTAGCTCTTCGTCCTCAGTCGTCGTGGTTCAGCCCAACGTATTGTTGACACGGAATACTCTGACGTCGTCAATCCCATGAGACGCAAGGTGGAGAAGGGGCGGGCGCATGTCGGATGCTGGGAATAAGAATTTCATCGAGCTGACGGCGAGCATCGTGTCGGCCTATCTCAGCAACAATCCGACACCCGCGGCCGAGATCCCGAGCCTGATCAGCCAGGTGCATGGCGCCTTGGTGCGGGTCTCGTCAGGCCGCACCGAGACCGCGCCGCTCGAGCCGGCCAAGCCGGCGGTGTCGCTGAAGAAGTCGATCGCGCCGGATTATCTGGTGTGCCTGGAAGATGGCAAGCGCTTCAAGTCGCTGAAGCGCCATCTGCGCACCCAGTACAACATGACGCCGGAACAATATCGCGAAAAATGGGGACTACCGGCCGACTATCCCATGGTCGCGCCGAACTATGCGGTGGCCCGCTCGCAGCTGGCGAAACAGATGGGGCTAGGACAGCAGCAGCGGAAACGGAAGTAAAATTCTTACGAAGCTTCCGCGAGCGCCTCTTTGGCGTCGGTCTTGATGCGCTCGACCATCGAGCGCAGTCCGTTGGACCGCTGCGGCGTCAGATGATCGCGAAAGCCGAACTCGTTGAACACCGCGATCGCATCGGTATCCAGGATCTCCCGCGGTGTGCGGCCTGAATAGAGCGCGAGCACGATCGCGACCAGACCACGCACGATATGCGCGTCACTGTCGCCGCGATATTTCAGGACCGGCGCGCCATTGCTGCGCTCTACCAGCTTCTGGAGCCAGACCTGGCTGACGCAGCCTTGCACCTTGTTCTCGGCAGAGTGCTCCGCCTCCGGCATCGGTTCCAGGGTGCGGCCGAGCTCGATGACGTACCGATAGCGGTCGTCCCACTCGTCGAGAAGCTCGAAATTGTCCCTGATTTCGTCGATCGTCGTCATGCTGGCCCATGGTTCCCGTTCAGGCCAATATAGGGACGCGAAGCCGTGAAATCGATAGGGTTTGGGCGCTAATTGACGGGGCGGGCCTAATTCGCCGTGGCAGGTCCGCGCCATTCCAGCGCGAGGTCGTCCTGGGTCAGGGTGTCGCGCGGCGCCTCGCTCGCGGCAATGTCGCCTTCGCCGGCCAGCGCGATCGAGCCGGTGTGGTCGGGCGCCTTCTTGTCGGTCTTGTCGTTCTTCTCGTTGGTGTTCTGCTCTTTCTTGTCGTTGATGATCTGGTAGATCTTGCGCGCGCCGTCCTGGGCGCGCTGGCCGATGATGGTTGCGGCCTGTCCGCCGACCTCGCAGGCCGCCGGCTGACGCTTGCAGAACTGGGTCACGTCGGAGACGGCCGCGGTCGCAGCCTGCACTGCGTCGGCGGCGCCGATCTGCGGCAGCTTCTCCGATTCGGGCGTCTTGTCCCGCGGCAGGAGAACCAGCACCAGTCCGAGCCAGAATGTGATGCGGAGCAGAAAGCGCATCTTGCGACCTGTACGTTCGATCCTGCCGCGGCGATTTCCGCGGATATCGGACCTAGCAACGCTCGATAAATCGCAAGTGATTGCCTTGAGCTTAATTCGCGAAAAAATTGCGCAAAAATCTTCGCGCGATCGACGATCTCGTAAATTTTCAATTGACGCCCGCGCCCATGATTCTGCTGGACCCCGCATCCACCAATTCGAAACCATGCCGAGGGATGTGAAACCCCGTGTTCACCATCCGCAGCGAAGACGCCGCCAAATCATCTAAAAAGCCGCGCGATGACGCGGTGTCCGGCCGCATGCCACGCCGCCTTAGCACTCGTTTAAGGTCGCTCTGACACGGTGGCTCAACGACAAGGAGGCGTTCCGGCACGTCTTCTCAGACGATTGAGCCGAAGCGCGAGACCCGTGACAGTTTTGAGTACCATCCGCGATTGTCTCGATGCACTGCTGCATCCCTCCGCGCGTTACGATGCGCTGACGGGAGCGCGCCATCGTGCCTTCATGGCGCCGCGGCTGCTCGGCAGCCTGGCCGCCTTCGCCGCATTCCCGATCTATCTCGTCCTGCGCGGCGCGCCGAGCGCGATCGAGGTCACCGCCTTTGCCTGGCTGATCGCGCCGATCCTGTTGTCGTGGTTCCTGTCGCGCACCGGCCGCTATGAGGGCGCACACGTGCTGTCGTCGCTGGCGCTTGCCGGCCTGATTATGGCAGTGGCGGCCACCACCGGCGGCATCGAATCTTTCGCCGCGATCTGGCTGGTCGTGGTTCCGCTCGAAGCCGCGCTGTCGGCCTCGCGCCGCGTTGCGGCCTTCGCGTCGCTGCTCGCGCTGTCCTGTGCCGGGATCCTGATCCTCGTCAGCCAGTTCGGCTGGCTGACGGTCGAGGAGCCGGGCGCTGCAGCGCGCGGCGTGCTGATGGCGCTCGGCGTCGCTTCGGCGACGCTCTACGCCGCCGGCCTCGCCTTCGGCGCGGAATCGCTCGCGCGCACCAGCGTTGCGCTGCTATTGCGCGAGGAAGAGCGCTATCGTCTGCTCGCGCGCAACATGAGCGACGTCATCTCGCGGCACCAGCGCAACGGCGCGGTCGAGTTCATCTCGCCGGCGGCGGAGGCCATGCTCGGCATGCCCGTCACGCAACTGCTCGGCCACGGCCTGTTCGACCGCGTACACGTCGCCGACCGTCCGGCCTATCTCACTGCGTTATCGGATGCGGCGCGCGGTGACGTGTGCAGCGTCGAGTTCCGGTTGCGGCGGGAGCCTGCTGGCTCCGAGCGCGGCCAGATCGATTTCATTTGGGTCGAGATGCGCTGCCGCCCGCTCGAACAGGACAGGGCCCATGACGTCACGGGCGAGGCCGAAGTCGTTACCGTGATGCGCGACGTCACCGATCGCAAGCTTTCCGAGCAGGCGCTAGATCAGGCCCGCAGCGCCGCCGAGGCGGCCGATGCTGCCAAGACGCGCTTCCTCGCCACCATGAGCCACGAATTGCGCACGCCGCTCAACGCCATCATCGGCTTCTCCGAGATGATCGCGCAGGAGCAGACCTTGATGCTGGGTGCGGCCCAGCGCAAGGAATACGCCCAGCTCATCAACGATTCCGGCCAGCATCTGCTGTCGGTCGTCAACGGCATCCTGGACATGTCCAAGATGGAATCGGGCAATTTCGAGATTGCGTCGGAGCCGTTCGCGCCGCGCGCCGCGCTGCTGCATTGCTGCAATTTGCTGGCGCTGAAGGCGCGGGAGAACGGCATCGACCTTATCACCGATGCGCCGCAGGATCTGCCCGTCATGACCGGTGATCCCAGGGCCTTCAAGCAGATCGTGCTCAACCTCGTCGCCAACGCCATCAAGTTCACCGAGCGCGGCGGTCAGGTCACCGTGACGGCGGCAGTGTCGGGCGCGCAGCTTGCGCTGCGCATCAGTGACACTGGCGTCGGCATTGCGCCCGACGATCTCAAGCGCATCGGCGCGCCGTTCTTCCAGGCCGGCAAGACCTATCAGCGCCGCCACGAAGGCACCGGCCTCGGACTTTCGATCGTGAAGAGCCTCATAGCGTTGCATCTCGGCGAATTGACGGTACAAAGCAGGTTAGGCGAGGGCACCACCGTCACCGTCAAGCTGCCGCTCGTTTACACGCCGCCGCAGGTCAAGCCGGCGGAGAGCAAGGTCGCGACGCTGACGCCGATGTTGCGCCAGGAACCTCACGACCAACTTCACGAAGAATCTCACGACCAACCTGCGCTGGTGAAGAAAAGTGCCTAAGAAGTCTGCAAAGGACGAAGCTGCTCCGCGCCGTCGTGGTGCCAAGGCCGCGGTCATCGATGTCGAGACCGAGCGCAACCTCGTCATGCGCGTGCTGCTGCACAGCCCCAAGGATACGCTGGCCGGCCTCGTCGCCGCCGCCGCCATCGGTGCGATCGTCGCCAATGCGCTGTTCCTCCAGACCGGCCGGCACCCCGCGCCGATGTTCGGCACGGTGATCAATCTTCCTGCGCCGTCATCCGTGTCACTGTCGAACCCCTTGCCGCGTCCGCGCCCCGTTGGCGCCGACACTTCGCCGCTCGAGCCGCGTGCGACGGAGTTTCGCACCGAGCCCAAACCTGTCGAGCGCGTCGCCGAGAAGACGCCCGAAAAGCCCGTCGAGGCGACCGCCTCGACGCGCCCGAACGATCCGATGACCAATCTGGTCAAGGCCACGACCTCGACGTCGCCCTCGGTCGTGCGCCCGCCGGCGCCGATCCCGGTGCAGAGCCCGGCCGTGCGACGTATCGCCGGCGTGCAGCGCGCGCTGTCCGAATATGGCTACGGCAATTTGAAGATCACGGGCACGATGAGCGGCGAGACCCAGTCCGCGATCCAGAAATTCGAGCGCGAGCACAAGATGCAGGTCACCGGTCAGGTGTCGGACCGGCTGCTGCGCGAGCTCGCGGCCGCTATCGGCCATCCCGTCGAATAGTCTTGGCGCCTGCACGGAGGCTGGTGCTGATTGCAGCACTGGCCTATCGTTCGGCTCATGCGTTTGAAATCCAACATATGGGTGGCCGCCTATTTGCGTCGCTGCCAGACCGAGGGCGTGTTCGGCGCGGTGCGCCGCCGCGGCGCCGAGGAGGCGGGCGCGGTGTTCGTGAAAGTATCGCTACTCGACGGCCATGCGATGCTGTACGCCCCGGCGCCGCAGACCGTCTATGACGACGGCCGCCCCGTCGATCGCTTCTTCGTACCGGTCGCGCCGCAGCCTTTGCCGGAACAAACCATCGAGGAACGGCTGGCGAAGGAAATCCGCTTCGACCCGGACGCCTGGATCGTCGAGACCGAGGACCGCGCGGGCCGGCATTTTCTGGAATTGGCGAAGACGTAAGCCGGCGTCATTGCGAGGAGCGAAGCGACGAAGCAATCCATAATCCGTCCGCGGAGAGACTCTGGATTGCTTCACGGAGCCTGTCACGGGCCGCGCTTTGCGCGGACCCGTTGGCTCGCAATTGTCGATGTTCAATAATTCGCTGATTGGATCGCGGTGGTCTTGGTAGCGGCGAAGGCCTTGGGAGTTTGTCCTGCCAAGGCCTGATGGGG
>NZ_JADPKH010000098.1:0-1100 GCF_023073835.1 Bradyrhizobium sp. 153
TTCAGGGCACGAATACGGGAACCGTCATCAACGCTGCGACCACTGGTGCGAGCCTGCTGAACGGCACAGCGACCGCTGGCGACGCCAACGCCGGCGTTGCCGCGGGCGACACGTTCACCGTCAACGGCAAGACCATCACCTTTGCCGCCGGCGACGTGCCCACGACCGCCCCGACCGGTCAGACCCGGGTCGCTGCCACCGGTATCACGACCGGTAACGTCTACACGGACAACACCAGCGGTAACGTGACGATCTATCTCGGTTCGGGCACGAAGGCTGCGGTAGGCGACGTCCTGACTGCCATCGACCTCGCCAGCGGGGTGCAGAGCAACGTTGCCGGGACCCTGACGGTCAACAGCGGCCAGACGATCTCGTCCGTCAGCGGCGGCGGTGCGCTCGTCCTGAAGAGCACGATCGGTTCTGACCTCAGCGTAACGGGCAAGGCCGACATCCTCAACAAGCTCGGCCTGACCAGCGCGACCGGCGCCGGCAGCGTCACTGCGACGGCGGCCCGTACCACGAGCTCGGCGACCCTGTCGTCGTTCATCTCGTCGGGTTCGACCCTGAACGTCGATGGCCATGTCATCACCTTCAAGGACGGTCCGACGCCGACGGCGGCTTCGCTGGCCTCCACCCAGGGCGTGTCGGGTAACGTCATCACCGATGGCAACGGCAACTCGACGGTCTACCTGCAGAGCTCGACGATCGCCGACGTGCTGAAGGCGATCGACTTCGCCACGGGCGTGCAGACCTTCACGCTCAACGGCAGCGGCGGCGGTACGCTTGCGACCGCCTCGGGTCAGACGGCTTCGTCGATCAACGCCTCCGGCCAGCTCAAGCTGTCCACCGGCGTCAATGCCGACCTGTCGATCACCGGCACCGGCAACGCGCTGTCCGCGCTCGGTCTTGCCGGCAACACCGGTACGTCCTCGGCGTTCACCGCGGCCCGCACCTCCGGCACCGGCGGCATCAACGGCAAGACCTTGACCTTCAGCTCCTTCAACGGCGGTACGGCGGTCAACGTCACCTTCGGCGACGGCACCAACGGAACGGTCAAGACCCTCGATCAACTCAACACCGCGCTTCAGGCCAACAACCTG
>NZ_JADPKH010000054.1:0-65783 GCF_023073835.1 Bradyrhizobium sp. 153
CCCCAGCGCATCGCATAGCCATGCCACCGGCCAGATCGCCCGGTGCTTCGCGATGAAGACGAACTTCATGTCGCTTCCTTCGCGAAGAAGGCTGCGGCCTTTTTTAGGATATCCCGCTCGGCCTTCAACCTGGCGACCTCACGGCGCAACCGCTCGATCTCCTGCTGCTCCGGCTTCATCTGCCCGTGGCCGGGAAAGGCCTGCACCGGATCGGAGCCGAACTCTTTCACCCATTTGCGCAGAACGTTCTCATGAACATCCAGGTCGCGCCCGGCCTGCGCCACCGACACCCCACGCTCCCTAACCAGCTTGACCGCCTCGATCTTGAACTCGCGACTGAACTTCCGTCTCTTCATCGCCCACCTCCGGCTTCATGAAACACCTAATCTCGGTGTCCATCAAACCGGCAGCAGCTCAAGGCCATGTGCTCGCGTTGCAACCACACAAGAAGATACGGTGAGGTGCCGCCAAACAATGAGACGCCGAGCGCGTAACCGAGCGCTACGCCCGTGGTGCGCACGGCACGCGGCATCAGGGTGGTAGCGATGAAGTTATAGAGCGCCATGTTGAACCCCACGATGGCTCCGCCGAATACCGTGACAAGGAAGAACGTGGAGATGCCCTTCTCCGAATAAAGCAGCGTCAGGAAAAAGCATGGGATGAGCAGTAGGCGCAGCAGCGTGAACGCACGCGAGGGCCGCACCTTGTCAGCGAAGGCGCCAACAAGGGGGGCGGCCAACATCCAGATCAAGACCATCAGCGTCATAATTCCGTATACAGAGGTGCTATTCTCCTTGAACACCGTGTTCGCCATATTGGGCAGACCGGTGTTCCAGGCATAGTTGGCGATCTGCACCGATCCGATCACCAGGATGACCGCAAGCAGGGATAGCCGCACGCTCCGGAGCGTCTTCCACACACCGCCGGTGGTTTCCTGAATTCGCGACGACTCATCTTGGCGATGCATAACCCGATGGATCAAGGTCTCCGGTACCGACGTGCGCAGATAAATGACCAGTAGGCCCAGCACCCCGCCGACCGCAAAAGGTACGCGCCAGGCCCACTCGCGCATCGCTTCAGGGGCAACCGATGCGCTCACCAGAAACGCAACAAGGCTGGATCCAAGGTTGCCTAGCTGGATGAAAGTGCCACCGATCAGCCCCAGATAACGCCCCTCCTTTCCGGGCGGCGCCAGTTCAATTGCGATTGCATTGGCGACACCCGCCTCGGCTCCGGTAGCAAGCCCCTGAACAAGGCGCATGATAAGCAGCGCCACAGCCGCCGTGACGCCGATGTCCCGGTACGTCGGCAATAGAGAGATCAGCAGCGAGCAAACCGCCATCGCCGTCACCGAGATCATCATTACTCGCTTGTGGCTAATGCGATCTGCGACTGGGCCAAGCAAAGCCGCTCCCAGTGGCCGCGCGCAGAAGCCCGCCCCGTACACGGCTAGCCCCGCAAGCAGCGAGGTCGTGGGATCATCGGAAGGAAAGAAGTGCGGCGAGAGAAACGCCGCCATCACGCCGTAGACGTTCCAGTCGTACCACTCCAGCGCTACGCCCCCTCCGAGGCCGACGGTCATCCGTCTGTTCGCAATCTGATTATCAAGCTGAACAGATACGGCACTGGGTTGAGCAATAATGTTCATGTGTCCTCGAGCTCAGTCAATGGCGTTAATGATGCCGCGGTCAAGCAAGGACGAGCAGCCGCTCGCTGGCTCTACTGCGCGGAGTGCGGCGCTATCTAAGATAAACGCGACTTGAGCGGGCCGGCTCGTAGCGGTGAAGGCGCAGGCGCCAACGGGTACGCGGCATGCCGCCGATAAGGCCGTCTTGGTTCGCGATTTCGCAAGTCGTGCGGCCGCACGACCGGCTCTTGCATGACCTTAGTCAAAGAGATCGCGAGCGGCGATTCCGATCTGTGCAGCCGCCCAAGAGCAGACGCCACCGAACGCGCTGCGTACAAAACGCGCGCGAGCCCTGTCCCATTCCCATGGTTTCCATCCCTCCTGTTGCCAAAGCGCACTCGTGAAGAAGCTGTTGTTCTTGTTGGACGGCGCCGCGCTA
Source organism: Bradyrhizobium sp. 153 (assembly GCF_023073835.1). Taxonomy (NCBI): domain Bacteria; kingdom Pseudomonadati; phylum Pseudomonadota; class Alphaproteobacteria; order Hyphomicrobiales; family Nitrobacteraceae; genus Bradyrhizobium; species Bradyrhizobium sp. 153. The sequence goes on from NZ_JADPKH010000054.1 coordinate 2,067, forward strand.
CTACGCCGTCATCTGGCTAAGAAAACATCGCAGTTCTGAAATCGATTTCATAAACGTAGGCGCTCTAGATTCCGGAGTCAAGCGCAGAAAGGGCCGCCGCTAAACCTTCTCCCAGTCTGACCAGCAATTTTTTCTTGAGCAGCCCGAAACTGCTCGAAGCCTGGTCAGTCGGATTGACTATAAAGAAAGCATGTTTTGCGTAGAAAACGATTTCAGTTTATAGGCTGCCTTTCTGACTTCTTTCAGGAGACACCCTCAATGACCGGCAAGCCCGATCTCATCCTCTCGACCTCTCCCAGGGCCCATGTGCGCGTTGTGACGCTGAACAGGACGTCGAAACGAAACGCCTTAAGCAACGACCTGATCGCACAGCTTGGCGCGAACTTGCGGCAGGCTGCGCTCAATGAGGATGTTCGTTGCGTCGTCCTTTGCGGGCACGAAGCCTTCTTCTCTGCCGGAGCCGATATTAAGGAGATGCAGCAGCGCGGGTTTGAGGCAATCGACAATCCCGCGAGACGTTCTGCGTGGCGGGACATCGCCAATTTTCCAAAGCCTCTTATCGCCGCGGTTGAGGGAATTTGCTTCGGTGGTGGTCACGAATTGGCCTTGCTCGCCGACATCGCCATAGCAGGCGAAGGAGCGCAGTTTGCACAGCCTGAAATCAGCATCGGGATTTTGCCAGGCGACGGCGCAACCCAGCGTCTGACGCGCGTGGCAGGCAAATCTCTGGCCATGCTGATGATACTGACTGGCCAATCGATTTCTGCCCGTGCGGCGATGCAGGCCGGCCTTGTCGCTGAAGTCGTCGAAAGCGGCCAGGCACAGGCGCGAGCGCTCGAGATCGCCGAACTGATCGCCCAAAAGCCGCCGCGTTCGACTGAGCTCGCCAAGGTGGCCGTTCTCGCCGCCTTTCAGACCACCCTGGACGCCGGGCTCGACTTCGAGCGCCAGGCAATTCGATGCGCATTCGACACTGCTGACCAGCAGGAAGGAATGAACGCGTTCTTCGAGAAGCGATCGCCAAAGTATCGTGGAAATTAGCCGTCGCGATCCCCAGCCCTCGCTGCTGCCGGCGCTCCACATGTGCCGGTACTGGCCCACGATGCACCCGATTAAGCACTCCTTCGGATCGACGAGGCCAACGCTGCGATCTAGAATTCTGTCGATGCCCATCCGGTTGGCCGCGCGCAAGGAGCACTCGCTGCCCCTCATTGCGGCTTTAAAACCGTGGTTTGAGAAGCAGCTTTCCATGATCTCCAGCGGCTCAACGCTCGCCGAGGACATCCGCTATGCGCTCAATCACTGGCAGGGGTTGACCCGCTTCCTCGAAGACGGGCGTCTCGAACTCGACACCAACCCGGTCGAGAACGCCATCCGGCCGGTCTGCCTAACCAGAAAAAATGCGCTCTTCGCGGGCCATGAAATCGGGGCAGAAAACTGGGCCATGCTGGCGTCGATAGTCGCTACCTGCAAGCTCAACAGCGTCAACCCGGCTGCCTACATCGCTGAAACACTCGAGGCGATCATCGACGGTCATCCCCATAGCAAGATCGATGATCTCATGCCGTGGCGATTCCGCAAAACGTCAAGCCAGCCTCAATAGGGTCACGGCTAAGCGCTTACGGTGTAGCGGGTTGCCCCGAGTTCGCTTCTTCATGGGTCGCCTTCGAGGGAGGTGAGTGATCACCACCGTCTGAGAGGAAGTCCGATGCGGCACCGAGGCCTCGATGAGGAACCCAAGGCTATATCGACCAATGGCGATGGACGGTTGAGCCAGGACGTTCCATCGGGAAATTCATGGGAGTCGTGTCAACACAATAATTGCGAGGCCGGTACCCATGAACTCCCGATGACCGCTACGCGCCAGCAGCGGCGTGAGCCTGAGATTGCGCATGATTGTTACTGGATACGAGTGGTAGCTAGCCCCGCCTTATTTGCGAAGAACTCGACGTCTGCCACACTAAGCAGGTAGGTGGGGTTTTGTCTGCGTTCCTTGTTTATATGTCGTTCTGACCAGTACTGCATATTGCCAAACCGCCATGGAAAGCCGGGCATTCGGTAGTTCGCAATAGCCAGTCGAGTGGCGTGTTCTATCGCCGCCGGGTCGATCTTGCTCGCGTCCATTAAGTCACGAAGTCGGCGGATATTGCGGCCAAACGATTTCTCTCTGGAGGCCTTCGACCGCGCTAGCTTCTTGGTTCCATCTTCGGACGGAGTAGATCCCATGTTGTTGCAAGTGAGATTCAAAGTCTGACGTGAGCAGCCGCACTGCGCCCAAATCTCATTTCTGTCGCGAGGAGGAATGCCACACGAAAGCCGGTCAACATCAAACCAATGACTCATATATTCTTGCCGCCTGGCAGCGCACATGGCTGGGCCTTTTCCCACCGGGAATGGCACGCCACACTCACTGTCATAGCTCACCGTTACTCTGATCCAAGTTAGCGCACTCGCCTGAGTGCAATTTTCGCCACAGAGAGCGAGCGTCTGCTGCGGATTATACTCCTGTAAACCGCATTTCGAGCTTCTCTCACTTACAAACAACGCCATGACGACGGGAGCGTAAGCATTTCTCATCGTGCTCTGATCGAGAGCGGAGATGCTGGTTCCACCAACCTTGTCACGCTGGCATCCGACGGGCCAAATTGTTTGCGTACCGAACGTAGTTTCATCGCAGGCAGATTTGCTAAACAAGCAATTGCCATAGTGCATGATTGAATCGTAGTCATAATCGCTAGCGGAAGTATACGCCATTGTTACAAAGTTCGACTCTGCTCCGGAGATCACGTTCCCAAAATTGATCTGCACAAAGCTATCGCGATTTGAGCGCTGATGCTCGTGGATCAAGCCAAGCGCATGCCCAATTTCGTGTATCAGTACGTATGGCACGCCCCAGTGAGCAACATGGACGCTGAGATTCTGAACCTTGCCAACCATGCCTACGAACGAGCAGCTAATAGCGACTGTCGTACTAGGAGGAAAGCACCCATCACCGGTATGTTCTCGAACTAAAACGTAGTTGACTTCGTTTGTCCTCAACCGGCAGATGATCGTAGTGTTAACGCTCCAGGCGTTGCATGCAGAGATAAACGCATTGCGTTTAGTAGGATCCGTTAGGGCGGCGTCAAAGGCATAGACCAAGATTCCATTTGGCCAAAGTGCGCCGCCTATGGCGCCAAGTGTCGTGTTGCCGGGCTGTTTTGCTTTAAAGATCATATCTCCAAAATGAACGTCATTGCCTACGCGAGCCAAATACTGCGGAGGAATGCCCTCTAGAGGATCGTGTCCGGAGGGTGGAATTTCGCCGCCACGTGTTGGCAGTGAGAATAACAGGCAAATGAAAAGTGCGACTAACCGAATTGCCCTGGTCTGCATCTGAAAATCCTTTATCTGAAAAGCGGAAATTTAGCATTCTATCATGCAACCATTACTTGTAAATGAGGCCACATTGATGCCAGCTATGGGTCGCGCGGTAACATCGCACGGCGGCAGCGGAAGTGCGCCTTCAGGTCGATGGCCGATCTTGGGTGAGACGTGCATTCCGCCATGGGGCATGGGAAGCGTCCCTCGCGGCCGGTGCTCAAAATGACCAGCCCGACACCGGGCGCGATTTGGAATCAGCAACGGCCCTTTTTGGGGCACGAGCGGTCAGGCGTCGTCCTCAATGCGCGAGCCAAGCGGGCCAACACGACAATCGCGCAATTGCGGGCGCCCCCGCTCGACCTGGCTGAGATATAACTCCGATCCAGCTCGCTTCTAAGGCCAGATACTCCTGGGACAGCCCGAGACCCTTGCGAGTCTTCCGCACGGTCACGGCCACCAGGTTTATGATGCCTGTCTCATCTTCCATCCCTGGCAGGCCAACATGAACGGACGACGTGTCGCCCCTCCTCCCCCCGCGAAGCACACGGATGGGTTGCCTCCAAATTAGATCAGTCCGAATAGTCCGAGGAAAGCCCACCTAGCGGTATCGGCGCTGCGATTTCAAACATGTCGAGAATTAGGCTCGCAATGGCCATTGGGAGCGCCATTGCTGCCCTGCCTCGTGCATGATTGAGGTAGAAGTTGCGGTGGGTAGAAAAAAGATAGTGGCTAACGGCTCCAAATATGAATGCAGCAGCAAACATCCCACCCACAAAGAACACCGCTGCTTGCCATGACAGAAAGGCCGCAGAAGTAGTAAATGCCGGTCGCGATCCAAAGCAGCGCGGCGGTCCGACCAGCAGCGTCTTTCTTATCCTGGGTGAGCGCTGTCGCTGGTCGCATTCATCTTTCCAACTCCCGGAGGGCTAGCCCACGGTGCGCCCCCGTAAGCAATTGCCTCTTGACCCCTGGTGATCGGGGAGTTGAAAAACCGAACAAGCCGGTCCCTACGACCTTTAGTTCGGGTGAACCTGGACATACGCCGCAGGCTCCCCGACCATAATGGTCAAGGATGCGATGCCTAGTCCGGCAGCACCAGCCACTTGTTCAGGGTTTCCACGCCCCGGAGCGACGCGTATCGCTCAACGAGAATTCTAGCGGATATGCCAGGGCTGTTGCAACTATCGGCATGTCGGCTAACCCGCTCTACCAAAACACAAAGCACGGGAGGTCTAGTGTACTGGGAGCGCCGTAGAGATGCTGATCCTCAATTTCGCCAAGCTTTGAGCTGCCTTAGTATCCGTCCGTCCTAGGGCAACCGTGCGAAGTCTCTACGTTCTGCCGGCTCGGATTTGGCACTGAACGAATGCCTCATTGGGGGCATCACTGGTGCGGCGCTTCGACCACCAGCTCTTGCCATCCGGCGAGATCCCTCCCCCATTTTGGACTGCACAACGGCAACCTAGCCGATCACGCACCCTGTCGCATCGAGAGTCGCCACTCGGCTGTTGCGCCTGCTTCGCAGAACGCGTTTGGTCCTGTAGGTTGCCCCCTGAAGAAGGCGCACTGGTCGATATATCTTTGGGTTTTGGCGAGTGCTCTCTGACTGATACGCCACTCGGGGCAGACGTTGGCTTGACCAATTGCCACACTGGATAGAGGTCGATGGTGGGCCTCTCAGTCGGGTGGTCGGGATTAAAGTTCAACAACCTGATCACGTTTTTTCCATCAAGCTTTACGGTGATCGTCTCGCGGGACTTTAGCGAAAAACTGTCTTTGTCAATGTACTCAGCAAACTGGGAATAACCTGCAGGTGTTTGCACCCAAGATAACTTCGAGGGTGGACCCCAGAGATAGAACCCAGTGGCTAGACCGGTCGCCGAAACATCAGTAATGATCAGCATCGCATGGCGGCCTTTGCCATTTCCCCAACCTTCCTTGCTGGACCACACGCCGACGAACTTCGAGTTCGCTCCCGCAGGATCCGACTTGCCGGCCGTGATAGCGAACTCCGGCATTTTCAGTTTCTGCTTGGCTCCTACTGCCGCTACCCGCTGACTGTCCTCGGGTGTGAATACACCGCGATCAGTTGTCGCTGCGCTCGCGGCCGCTGCCTGCTTCGGGGCGCCAGTGTCAGTGTTGAGTGCGGGCACGGTGGGCGCCGGAACAACTGGCGAGGCAGTGAGGCTGGCAGCCGGAGCATTCTGAATACTTACAGTTGGTCCTTTGAGATAGATCTCCTCCTTCGACAGAGACCCGTAGACAAAGGGCTGTTGCTCGCGTTTGGTCGAGGTCATGACATCGTCACGGACTCGACGAAACAGGAATGAAATCTCCAATCCAGGAGTCTCGATGTGCCGGAGAAGCGCAGCGGTGAATGGGCTGTTTCTGCCGTCGCCATCACTTGCGGTGGTCCCATCACGAGCGGCGTACGCGATGAGCACGTTGTCTGTCGGCTCCGTCGGCGCCAAGCCACGGGCTACAGCACGAGTGGCCAACGAACGCTTCATTTTTGCCTCAAAAGGATTGTTGCGGCAGGCGTCCAGAATGATCAATCCCAACTGCCGGGCCTTGCTAACCTGAAGATTAACGGACCTCAGGCTGACTGCTTCGCTGTCAACATCTGCGTCGCTTCTCAATTCTGCGTCCGTGGGAATTAACCAATTTTCTCCCCCAGCCTCCATTCCATGGCCAGCGTAGAAAACGACGGCCATCATCGAGCCTTCCGCAGCGCGGCCAAACTCTACGATTGCCTTCCGCATATCGGCAGCGGTCCCGTTGCTAACCTGGGTTACCTTAAAGTCTAGACGTTCCAAGGCACGCGCAACGTCGGCGGCATCTCGTGTCGGATTTCCGAGAAATTGATGCTAGTCAGATCACCATCGCCATGGCGCGGCTTGATGAAGCTCGCCTCGATGAACTTCAACCGCCCGTTCTTCAGGTCGGCCTGCAAAGCCCAGTATGCAGCCTCAGGCAGGTAAGCGGAGAACAATCCTCCATCCTTGCCAAGTCGCATGTTGAGTAAGAAGGGCCTTTCCGGAAAGGTCTGCCCCTTGCCAATGCGCGGCCAGTGCTTTTCGCCAGGATCATCAGCGCGACCATATTTGCGCGAGCACCTCAACCAGCAGGTCACCTCCTTCCCGAGGTGCTTGGGCACGTTGGGCGTCATTGCAACGATGTCGCAAAGCACATTAGTGATGGCTTCGTCCAAGACGCCTTCATCGTGCTTTCGCACATAGTAGCTCACAGCGACCGATTTCACGGTGGCGAGCAGCGTGTGCTGAGGCTCTGGCAGCGGTTTGCGCTTGCGCTTTCGTCCCTTTTTCATCACGCCGTCGCCCTCTCCGTCTGATGGATGACACTGACTATAGACGATGGCATAGAAGCCGATGATCAGCGCGGACATATGAGAACGGCCCGGACACGACTACGGATCGGGAGGGAGTGAGACCTGCGATCACCCCGAATACGTACTGAACCTACCGTGCTTCAAGCCGCGAGTGTATCCGCGCGAAACCTGCTCTTCCATCTCGCGTTCTAAGAACTCGTTCGCTATCAACAGCGCCTTGACAGCCTCGCGTGCGTCACCGCCGCAGGCCGCAATGGCCTGATCGGCAGCGGCTTCTAGTATTTGTGCATCCGATTGGAGTGTTGGGGCGGTGGTGGCAGGCATTCCTCTATCTCCCGCAATACTCTTTGCAAGAGTTCTCATTTTGTTCTAATCGAGTCAAGGTAACAAGAGAGCGAAAATGCGCGTTTTGGCAGTCATCCTTATAGGATTACAGTTGGGCTTTGCTTCAGCTGCCGGTGCAGGCCCTCTCGAGGAAGCGACAGCAGCAGAGCGCCGCGACGATTGTCAAACTGCAGTTAAACTATATCAGGAGCTTGCGACGCAGGGCGTTGCACGCGCGTTCTCGCGATTAGGTTACTTCAGTAGTATTGGATATTGTGCAAAGCGGGATTGGCGCGAGGCTGCGAATTGGTACAGCAAAGCCGCCGACGCCGGGGATCAGGAGGCTGTCGCTTCGCTGAGCCATATCGGGCGCAACTAGCGGTTTATGAATCGGGGGCAGCCCCTGCCCTCCGAGGTGTATGCCGAGATTGAGAAGGCTGCAAAGAGGGGAAGCGCTGTTGCTCAATATAGTCTCGGCGTCATGAACTACCCTATTGGCGATGCAGGCTTCGACGCGACAAGACCTACACCAGGTGTCACGGGGAATTTGGCTGAAGCTATTACCTGGTTCCAGAGGGCCGCGGATCAAGGTGATTCCGACTCATTAGTAACGTTAGCGACTGCGTATGCAGAGGGAATTGGCGTTGCGCAAGATTACGTCGAAGCGCACAAGCTGCTGAACGTCGCGGCTCCTAGAGTGAAATATGCCGACATACGCAACGACATCATAAAACGACGGGATGAGCTGGCTACAAGAATGACGACAGCTCAGATCGCCGAAGCGCAGAAGCTTGCCCGGGAATGGAAGCCGATCCGTTGAGAGCAGCAAGCCTGACGGTATTGCTGGCGCTTACCGTGTTCTCTCACGACGTTAGCGCCAACGCACTGATCATTGGACAAGCAAGCATCATAGATGGAGATACACTCGAAGTCCGCGGCATGCGCATTCGCCTTTGGGGCATCGATGCCCCTGAAAGTTCGCAGCTCTGCCGTGGCGAGAACAGCTTGCCCTATCGCTGCGGAGCGAAGTCAGCTAACGAGCTCGATAGGTTTATTGCGGGCAGGCCGATTAGCTGCAAACCCGTAAGCCATGATGTGTATGGTCGTACAGTTGCAACGTGTTCAGTTGGCGCGTTGGACTTGGGAGACTGGCTCGTCCGGGGCGGGCTCGCATTCGATTGGCCTCATTATTCCAAAGGCAAATACGATGGCGCACAACGCGAGGCCGAACGCGCCCGGCGGGGAGTATGGGCGGGCAGCTACGTGGCGCCTTGGCGATATCGCGCTTGCATTAATGAAGGTCGTAAGTCGGATAGTTGCTCTGAGCGAGCCGAATAAGCATCTGCGGCCGCGGGATGCAATATTGTAACGCCTTAGAAGCAAGAGCCTAAAGTAGGCTTGGCAAGGCGAGTGGGACTTGCGATACAACTCTTCAGATTGCAAGCTTTTCATCGAGTCGGATCGCGGTTTGGGGAGGTTAGAATTGACCGATTTGGGCGAGATAAAGAAAATTGTCGCCAAGAGCGTTTGGGCGCATGAGGAGATCGACTTCACCCCCTGGTTGGCGCGAGAAGAGAACATTGCGAAGCTAGGCAAGGAGATTGGACTGGAGTTGCAAGTCGAAAGAGTTGAGGTCCCGGTAGGTCCTTATTGGGCAGACATACTCGCCCGAGAACTTCAAGGCGGCTATGTCGTCATCGAAAACCAGTTCGGCAAAACCGATCACGATCATCTAGGAAAAGTTCTTACATATGCAGCGACTCTCGGGGCGAGCGCGGTCGTTTGGATTGCAGAGCGATTTACGGATGAGCATCGGAAGGCGATCGAGTGGCTCAACGAGCATACAAGCGTCGATCTTAATCTCTACGCTGTAGAGGTTGAGCTTTGGCAAATCGATGCGTCGAAACCTGCGGTGCGCTTCAATGTACTCAGCAAGCCGACAAATATTGCACGCCAGGCAAACGTCGCAAAGTCCACTGCGCCATTCAGCGACGCTCGGAAATTGCAACTGGAATTTTGGACCGAGTTTAGCAAGAAGCTGTTGGAAAGAAAGGTGCTCCAGTCTACCCAGACGCCACAAGCACAGTACTGGTTCAATGTACCGCTTGGCAAAGCCAACATATATCTGTCGAACATTGCGAACACAGCCGACGGCCGCATCGGCGTGCGAGTTTACCTCGGAAAGAAAGTTGCTGAAGCTGCTCTGCCCCAGCTGCTTGTTCATCGTTCCGCCGTCGAAGCCGAGATCGGCCATAAATTGCAGTGGAATCCAAATCCCGAGAATGATGACAAGATCATCTCGCTTTCTCGCGAGGCAGACCTTTATGAACGGGAGAAGTGGCCGGAGTACATCGACTGGCTAGTTAATGAGGTCGACAAGTTTAGGAAAGCCTTCGGCCCCCGAGTAAGAAATCTGAACCTGGCCCAGGAGATCGAGGTCGGCCAAGCCGATGCTCAGCCCTCCGTCTAGGATTTGAACGACATGGGAACGTCAGTAAAGGCTTCACTGTTTCTTGCGATTGCGGCACTCGTGATCTCGGTTGTGTGGCTCGGGGCGGCAGTGGTCCGGCTCGAAAATTATCGCTACGCCAACTTTATTGGCGCCTGTTCGCAGTTCAATATCAAGGATGCTCGGGAGCGAATCGACCGTGAGGCGTGCCTTGATAGTGCGGAAACCCGTGCGAATTGGGCTTGGCACCTCGCTTACGGTCTGAAGATTTTGTGAGGTGGTGGATGGTGGCGTCAGCAGCTTTCCCCGGAAATCGGCACGCGCGGCCAAAGTAGAATCCAAGAGGATGAATGGTCCAAGAACCGCTTCAATTGTTGACTGACCTGTATGACATCCGTGATGCTTTCTCGGTTTGGCGAAATGCTATGGAGCAGCACGGCGAGAGGCTTGCTAGCGTTTGGCGGCTTTCGATTGGGAAGATCTACTTCCGCAGAAATGGCAATGATAACAAACTCGGCTTGGATCCTACTGGTGATCATTGGACTGTCGAGCTGAACGAGCCCGAGCAAGGAACAGAAAATCCTTTGTCTGGCGTGGCGCGAGATTCAGCCGGGCAACGTTATCTACTTAGGCAAGGCACGCTGCACAAGAATGCCCAATCTGCTCGCATTGAGAGCCCTGATTTCGAAGAACGAACTGGCCTTAGGCCCGCTACAGTAACGATAGAAGGCAAACCAGCAAAACGGGCGTGGTTCATAGTGACGGCGCTTGACCGCCCAGCAGCGGAAATCTGTCAGAACACGGCGGCATTTGTACTTCGGTGTGGCATCGCAAGGAGCCCCGACGCGGCGGCGACGGCAAAGCAGGACGATAAGCGCCTTGTCGAATTATTCGGTCCGCCGGAGAAAGGCGGCAAGATCGCGGGGCAACCTACGGTTAGTCGCGAGGAGCGATGGCGCATCCATGGCGAGGTCTGGCAGAAGCTGAAGGGCCTCTTCGACGCGGATGGGCGTGAACTGGTCAAACCCCTGCACGCATACGGCTACGAAGTCGATGGTGTAGTCGAAGCCCAAGCTGGGAAGCTGCTGCTTGAGATTAAGACCGGTGTCGCGGCAGCAGACGTTTATGAGGGCATAGGTCAGCTAACCCTCTATCCGAGGTTGTTGCCGAGGCTTTCCGGGCACCGCCGAATTCTGCTCCTTCCCGGCTCACCTAGCATCCCGCTCGTTGCAGCCGTCCGAGAATGCGGGGTTGAGCTTCATTGCTACAGCTTCCAGAGGGACGGCGAAAAGGTAGATGTCTGCTTCTCTCCGCAGTTTCTCAAACTATGTGATCTCGGCCTCTAGTAGTGCCACCCATTGCGAGCTGATGCGATCGGTTCGGCGAGCGGCTTGATGGACGATCCTTTTGTCATAGGGCGCCCAACGCTCTGCTGGGTGTTGGATGGGCCAGAAAATTTCAGGGGCAAGTCGCGTTTCCGGATACGTAGCTCAGAGTTAAAGCGAGTCGTTCTCCGACCTCGGGAAACTCAATCGCCGCCGTCCCACCCTCGGCACAACGTAAACTGATCCGCCGTACACCAACATTGTCGATTGAGAGAGGTGGGAGACATGCGCCGGTTAACGCTCGCATTGCTTCACCGCCACTCTCGACCTGCTTGCTGACGAACGTCGAGAGGAGCTTTCCGCATCGATACCAAACTTCAAGCGATGCCCCATCGGGCCGCCTACAGATTCGAATGTCGAGATTCTCGACGGGATTTGGAGGCTGAAGCCTGTCAATTTTGCTGGCGCAAGCAGCAGCCATGACGGGAGCAGCATCCTTTATCGACATGTTTGGTCTGAGCCCAAAGACCTCCCAATCCTTCCCAGAAGCCCCTTGGACAGCCAGCAGAGACAATGAGAGGGTGAGCAACTTGATTGGTCGCATGTCAACTCTGGGTCGGCTTAGCGGTGGCGCTCGACATGGCGGGCACCGAAGTTTGCCGTTGGGGGCAGGCGTTGGGGTCGGCGTTGGGGTACGTCAGCTACCCAGTGCAAAACTCTTCAACGATTTCACGCAGTTGCCTACGTTAGGGGAGATTGGCTGGGGAACCTGGATTCGAACCAAGACAAACAGCGTCAAAACCTGTTACTCGTCCCCATAATCAAGACATGGCAAAAAACTCGGTCGCGTTCTCGCAAAGGATCCTGACCGCCAATCGTTCGGCGTTGCGGGATCGAAAGTAACCGCTCGCAATTTTCTCGTCCAGAACTTCGCCAACCAATTGGCGCGCGCTTTGAATCGCCGCGAACGTCTCCTCAACGTGGAGGCAATCTCCCCCGAGCATCAATCGCGATTCATCCGGCAAGACTTCAATGGCCTCGTGCAGCGCGAGCTTGAAATGGGATGGGCTCAACAGAAAAGACCAACACAAATCTAACCAAACATTTCGGTACACAAACGCCATTCCCAATAAATCCCGGCTCCAGGGATAGGCCAAATGCATCAGCAGAAAGCGGGTCCGAGGATGACGCTCAATCAAGGGCGCAATCCGCAAGGGATGTGAACCGCTTATGATCGCGGTCCCGAGGTGAGTTTGAACGGGTAGATCCGCCGCGGCTGCGAGTTGACAGAACAAGTCGACAACAAAGTCGCTGAAAGCCTTGCGCGCTCCAGGGGACGGCGACATTTGCCCCCACGCCTGCCGAGCCAGCTCTTCGTTCGGTTCATCAAAGCTTAGATCCCGGTCATAGGCGAGTGCGTTCTTGAGCGCAATTTGATTGCGCCCGGCGCATCCGGCTACGAGTTCGCGGATCGCGGCGCAATAATCGTCGAAGGTTTTCACCTCCATGCCGAGACGTCCAAGCAACGTATGTCCGGAATTTCCATTGTGATCGCGAGATTCAGCATGCCAGCCTAAGGCAAATGCGTTGATGCGCAGGACGGCGTCGTATCTTTCGCCAAGGGCCGGGCGCGGGTCGAGCAATGGGTCGAGAAAAGGGTCCGTTACGATCCTCTTGATGGCGGCGCGCCCAATGACTTCGATTGGCCATTTCGGATCCTTGTGGCGTAAGCGTACTGAAGCGTCTACCGCCTCCCAGTTTTCACGCGTAATTCCGTTGTCACCAACGCCATAAAGGTCAGCAATTCCACCCACGAGGTTACGGACGAATGCGTTTGAGCCGCTCTTCTCCAAGAATGGCCCAAGGGCCTCCCAAGTGGTCGGCTCAGTTGCAGCAGATATCATACTGCTAGTCGCCTTAGGTTCGGATGGCAGGACATAGTTTGTCCAAGCCGCATAGCTCTGTTGAAACAGTTTCAGCAGGTTTACGTCGCGGCTGAGGGCGACCTCGGGCATGTGATGTTCATGCACGTCGACGACTTCGCAAGCATTAACAAATTGGTTAATTCCATCAGACATTGTCCGTCCCGCACAGTCGTTGTATGGAGTCGATGAAGCCGCTTCTCCGCCCACGCGATGAGAGCCGGGGCGATGCTCCTATGGCGCCAGATACACCAAAAGACGGGGGGCGCCGCGCAACTGCTGCGATGGCCCCGACAGCGCGACGCGGCCGCGATCGAGCACATACGTATGATCCGCTACGCGCATTGCGAGATCGAGGTGTTGCTCGACGATGATGACGGCGATGTCCCTGGCAAGCTCGCTCAAGCGCTCGGTGATCTCCTCGATAACGCCGATCCAGACACCCTCGGTCGGCTCATCTAGCAACAGCAGCTTTGGGTTTCCCAGCATCGCGCGCGCGATCGCCAGCATCTTGCGCTCGCCGCCGGACAGCGTTCCGGCCGGCTGATCCAGGCGCTGGCCGAGTTTCGGAAACATTCCCATTACCCGATCTACGGCCGATGCATCGCGGTGGAAAACCGATCCGACCGCGAGATTGTCGCGCACCGAGAGGCGCGCAAACACTGAATGCTCCTGCGGCACGTAGCCAATGCCGGCGCGCACCCGCTCGTCGGTCCGGCAACGCTTGATGTCGCGGCCATCGAATTGCACCTCGCCCTTCCAGATCGGCAGCTCGCCGACGATGGCCTTCATGAGCGTGCTTTTTCCAGCGCCGTTGCGACCGAGGATAGCCACACCACCGCGCAAGGGAATGGCGATATTGACGCCAAACAGGACCTGGCTGCGTCTATAGCCAGCGTCGAGATACTTGATATCGAGGAATTCAGGCACGGCGCAGATAAATCTCCTGGACGTTTTTGTTGGTCTGGATTTGCGCAACCGTACCTGACGCCAGGACCTTGCCCTGATCGAGCACCGTCAGGCGGTCGCAAATGTCGCGGATGAAATCCAGGTCGTGTTCGACGATGATAAGCGAGCAATGCTGTTTAATCGGCTGCAGCAATTCGCCGGTGACGCGACGCTCCTCAAGACTCATGCCGCCGGTCGGCTCGTCCAAGAGCAGAAGGCGCGGATGGCCTGCGAGCGCCATCGCGATCTCCAGCCATTGCTGCTGGCCGTGCGATAACGCAGCCGCAGCATCAAAGGCTCGATCGGCAAGGCGGAATTGGCCAAGCATCATCATGACCTTATCGTGCAGTCGTCCTCGAGTACGCGAGAACACCAGATCGAGCAGCGAGGATTGGGCCTGCAGCGCGAGCAGGATGTTGTCGTACAACGTCAGCGCCGGTAGTACGGAGGTGATCTGGAATTTCAGACTCATACCCGCCCTTGCACGCTCTGTCGGTGTGAACGCGGTGATGTCGGTGTTGGCGAAACTCACCTTTCCTTGTGTCGGTACTTCCGCCCCGGCCAGGCACTTCATCAACGTGCTTTTGCCGGAGCCGTTCGGGCCGATGAGGCCATGAAACTCGTTTTCGTCAACTGTGAGCGCGGCACCGTCCAGCGCGGTGAGCTTGCCGAAGACCTTGGATATTCCGGCGGCTTCAAGAAGCGGCATTACGTATCTCTTTCGGGCTCGGGCCGAAGGTACCGACACGCTCCCGCTCACCGAGCACCAGGCTGATCAGGCCGAGCGGCCGGAACAGGATGACGAGCAGTAGCAAGCCGCCGAGAATGATCGGCCAGATGTCGCGATAGTTGTCGGAGAGCCAGAAACTGAGGCCCTCGACGATTGCGGTGCCGATCACGGCACCAATCAATGTCCCAGAGCCGCCGAACAGGACGTAGAGCACGACCTGGGTCGACATCACGACCCCCAGCATGGTGGTCCAGACGAAGCCCTCATGGAACGCATAAAGGCTTCCGGCAATGCCTGCGATCGCGCCACCTATTGCGAAAATGATTGCTTTCAGGTGTTGAACTTTGTAGCCGAAGAATGCGATGCGCTGTTCGTTCTCCCGCAATCCCGCCAGCGCAAGCCCGAACTGCGAGCGCAACAGAAAGCGCGACGATAGGTAAACCAGTATCAGAATGACCAGCGCCAAGTAATAGAAAGCCGGTCCCTCGCTCAGTGCATACGATCCGATGCTCATCGATTGGATCGAAGGGATTCCGTTCTGACCACCAAGGTAATAAGAACCGCCCGCCAGCCGGTCGGCTGCGTAAGCTCCGGTCATGGTGCCGAGCGAGACGAAGACGATGCTGGAGGCGTGGCGGCCGAGCAGCAGGAAACCGGCCAGCAGCAACGCAGCAACGAAGCCGATCAGAGTACCGAGCGGAATTACGGCAAAGATCGACGCCACGTTGAAATCCCGTGAAAGCAGTGCCACGCCATAGCCGGCCATGCCGAAGAACAACGATTGCCCTAAGCTCAAGATCCCGGCATAGCCCCACACCAAGTCGAACGACAATGCGAAGAGGCACAGAATAAGCACCCGCGTCGCATAGACCGTGATGTAGTCCTGCAGCAGCAACGGCGCGACCGCGGCGATGATCAGCACCGCCACTTCAATAACTGGAAGCACCCCTTGGCGGCCGGCGTTTGCAGACGCACTGATAGTGAGGGTCTGCGACGCTTCGATCACGCAGGACGCTGCACGGGTTCCGGTGCTGGTCGACGATACCTGAGACATTCAGCACTCCTTCGGGTCGACCAGGCCGGCGCTACGGGCTACGATCTCGTATTGGCCGCCCTTCGCCACACCGATGTACATGTTCATCTTGCAGTGGCGCTTGCCGGGCACCATCTCCGCCGGCCCGCCCGGACCTTCCTCGATCTTGGCGTGATCCAGGGCAGCAGCTACCGCGCCCCGGTCAATCGTGCCAGCTTCCTTTACCGCAGCTTCCCACAGCTTCAGTCCTCGATAAGTGCCAGTGGCGGCGCTGCCTGCCGAGAACCGGAACTTGGCAGGAAACTGTTCGTCGTACGCCGCCTGAATCTTGGCGCTCACCGGGTCCTCGGATGTCAAAGCCTTGTAGTAGTCAAGGCTGCTTGCGAGACCTTCAATCTCATTGGCCTGGTTCATTACAAGTGTGTTCTCGTCATAGTAGACGCAGCCCAGCCGCCCGCCGTTCTTGGAGAAGCCCGCTCCATAGAGCTGCTTGAAGAAAGGGCTGACGCCGGGAGGGACGATGGTGTTGAACACCACGTCCACCTTGTTGGAGATGATGCGGCTCACCGTGGAGGAGAAATCGATCTGGTCGAGCGGATAGTACTCCTCGAAGATCACCTCGCCGCCATTGCTCTCGATCACCTTGCGCGCATAGGCATTGATCGTTTGCGGCCAGATATAGTTGGAGCTCGGCATCGCGAAACGTTTGCCGCCATTCTTGATCAACCAGGGAATGAACTGGTCGCAATTCTGAGCCGGTACCGGCCCGGTGCAGAACAGATTGGGCATGCACTCTTTGCCCTCGTAGCCCTCCGGATAGATGTAGAGCGTCTTGCCACGAGAGATGATGACGTCCTTTATGGCATTGCGCATCGAGCTTGAAATGCCTCCGAGCACCAGGTCGACCTTGTCTCGCTGGATCAACTTGCGGACGTTGCCGACTGCGACCGACTCGTTGGAGGCCGTGTCCTCGATAAGGAGCTCGATCGGACGCCCCAGTAGACCGCCTTTGTCATTGATCTCCTTGACGATCATGCGAGCGACATTAGCGTCGGTATTGCCGGCAAAGCCGAGTGAACCCGTAAGATCAGTGGCGATACCGACTCTGATCGGGCCTTCCGCGGCGTTGGCCCAGGCCGGGCGGATCACCCAGCTGCCCGGGCTGATTGCAATAGCGGCAGAGGCGAAGGCGAAATTGCGAAGAAAACGGCGGCGGCTGAGTTGTTGGCTGGCGTTGATCATCAGTTAAACCCCTCTTCCCGAGACCAGGCCTTGCGGCCGGACCTTAATGAAAATGATGGCGAGCACGAAAACCAGAACGTCGGCGATCACCGGCGACACCAGCCAGGGCAGCGCGGCACTGAACGTGCCGATTACGCTGGCGCCGGCGACAGGGCCGGCAAAGGACCCGACCCCGCCTACCATCACGGCGACGAACCCTTGAATAAGGAAGCGGATGCCTAGATCGGCGAACAGCGAAAAGACCGGTACGATCAGCGCGCCGGCCAGACCCGCGAGTGCCGCACCAAACGCAAAGGTCACGCTGTAAATCATGCCGGTGGAGATGCCTGAGGCCCGCGCCAGCGACGGGTTCTCCAGCGAGGCGCGGACCCGCAGGCCTAAGGAGGTGTAGGCGATCAGCGCATAGCTGGCGGCCATCACGAGCACGGTCATGACAACGATCACGCAGCGCCAAGTGGCGAAATGCAGCGTGCCGATGGTGATGGACCCACCGACCGGCTCCGGCACCGAGAGATATAGGCCGCCAGTCAGGCCGCGCACGATCTCGCGAATAATTAACCCGAGCGCGTAGGTGCCGAGCATGGCGACGATCGGCGCCGCGTAGAACCGTCGCACCACGAGTCTTTCCAATGCGAGCCCGAGCGCGCCGACCGCAATAGGCGCGGCGAGCATGCCTAGCGCGACCGGCAAACCGATGCTGTGCACGAGATAGGTGATGTAGGCACCGAGCAGGACGAACTCGCCCTGTGCGAAGTTGAAGATGCCCATCATGCTGGCAATGATTCCGAGACCGAGCACGACCAGCACCACGATGGCGCCGAAGCTCAAGACTTCGAACGCGGCGATAAACAGCGTATCCATGTCGCTACGTCACATTCCTCGGACTTGCGAGCGCATCCTCCGGTCCAGATTGATCGATGGCGTGAGCTGCGGTTGGCATGCAAAGGGCTGGTGACACGAGGCGCTCCTGAAAGGTTTCATCCCGGCACCTGGAGGTGCGGCCGATGGTGCGTTTCTTAAGATGGCTCGCCGATCGACGTTTTATTCACGATATGCAGGGCGAGTTCGCCTAGCAGGAACGCAACGCAATCTGAGTAATGTGGGGTAATGCGGCATTGGTAAGCGGCATTGTGCTTGCGGTAGCGGAGCTCTCGACGAGCAAGCAACTGTCGCCATATCACCTACGTAGTGTGCGTGCTGCAAGATGGCTCAGTCATTGAGGTGGTCGACAACGTGCCGATGCTGGAGCAATTTTGCGCGGGGTGCCTGGCGCGACGCCTGGTCGCCGCAAGGTCGCCGAGCCTGACTGCTTCATTGTTTGGTGCCGAGCTCAAGCGCAAGCATGTGACCTTCGGGTTGCAGGCGCGCCCGTCCTTGCCCCAAAATGATTGAAAGACAGCGGAAAATGGCCTCCCAGGCTCAGCCTACGACAAGAAAGTCGCAAGGACGTTTCTGAAGACAACACGTTTGTGCTGGCCTCGCCGAACCGCCTACAACAGTCTCGGTGTGGGCACGACGCAGCTCTACGACAAAACCGAGAGCTACAATCATAAGCGCCACAGGGAGTTTGAGCTCAGCAACCGCGAGTTTGCTTTTCGCATGAGGCAACGCTTCCCGAAGTCACTGACGAAGGAGTTCCTGCTCGTAGATCTCGTCAACAACGTCGATCAGCTTGCCGAGGCCTAGGATGAAGTGCTCAAGCGCCGCGGCGGAGCGAGCCGCCGAGTCCGACCAGAAGCGTTTGCGTCGTGCGGTGAGCGCATACGGAAGTGAACGCGCCAAGAAGTTCTTTGAAGGTTCGCTGAGGGGCAACGAACTACATGCCGCGTGATTTCCTCCACAAACATCCGCAGTTGGCGGATCTGATTCGGATTGTGGCGGACGGAGGGCATTGCTCCGGCCCTGGTTGAAAAGGACTACTGGATCATGCACTGCCTTTATGGCTTGACGAACTTGGCTTCACATTTCAGCTCAAAGGCGGGACTCGCTTTCGAAGGGTCACAAGATCATCGCCCCTCTTTCGGAAGACAGCGACATCCTGATCGGACTCCCTGGCCAGGATGTGAACGTCGGCAAGAACCAGAAGCCTAGGCAGCCGTCACCGCTTTCGTAGCCGCGTCCACGTTCTTACTCAACTGCTGCGGCGAATGAAGCGTTTTAGTTTGGTGTTGTTAGAGATCGTGGCTCACTGCGGAATAACAAAGCGCGAGATGATATGCAGCCCAGACGAGCTTTGGATATCCCAAAGAGTTGCGTCTGTTCTAACGCCGAGAGTGCCACCTCGCTCAGAGATGAGTTCTGTATGACGGGCGTCTGAAAGCGTCGTTCAGAGCGATCTCTGCTTGCCACTGATGTCCGGATCATATCTTTCGCGACCCCAGCGAATACATGCCGCCACGCACCTGAACTTCACCGTCAAGCTCTAGAAGCCGCAGCCTTTTGCCCCTGATGAGCCGACAGCAGGATGCTGTTCACGGCGCGGTATGCGAAGACGATGGCCGGACCGATCGTGATGCCTGCTCCCGGATAGATCCCACGCATTGGCGAGGTCATGTCATTGCCGCAAGCATAGAGACCCATGATCGGCCTGCCATTTTCGTCCAGGACCTTGCCGTCAGTATCAGTTGCCAATCCAGTCGCTGTTCCGAGCGTTGCCGGCACGATCGGCAGCGCGACAAATGGCGCGTTTCTGATTGCTCCAAGATTTGGATTTTTCATTCCCACGGCAGGATCGCCCTGCGTGCGGTTGAAAACCGATTCGCCACGTTTGAAAAGCGGATCGCGCCCCTCGGCGGCGTGGGCGTTATGTTCCTCGATCGTCTTTTGAAGCTCAGCAGGGTCTAGCCCCAACCGGTTCGCAAGCTCTTCAATCGTTTTCCCCACCTTGATGTATCCGAGGCGTGCATATTTGTCGATGCTCAAGGTCCAGGGCCAGGGGAGCAAATGTCCCATGCCTCTTAAGCGGACGAAGTCGTGATCGCAGATGAAGTAGAATCGCTTGTCTGCCGGATATCCACCTTTGAAAATTGCCAGGCAGATGTCGTGGTACGAATTGGATTCATTGACGAAGCGCTTGCCATTTGGCCCCACAGCAATGACGCCCGGGCGGCCACGGTCGAGCCAGCCGTACGGGACAATTTGCGAGCAGCTGCCGCTCTTCAGGATCGACACGGGCGTCCAGAAGCCGGCAGAGGCCACATCATTGTCAATTGCAGCTCCGCGCCTGGTCGCAAGCCTAATGCCATCTCCCGTGGCATCGGGATGGGCCAGCGTGTCGTCATGCTGGTGAGTGCCACTTAGCTCGGCTCTCAATTGCGCGTTATGAGCAAAACCGCCCGTTGCCAGGATCACCGCATGCGAGGCGCACACGCGAACCTCAGAATCGATCAGCTTGACGACTGCCCCCGTGACGCGCCCCTCTTCCAAGATGAGGTCTATAACAGGCGAGGCCGGCCAAATCTCTACCTCGTATTTGCGCAGGCTCGCGAGCAACCGCGCGATCAAGGCATTGCCTCCGCTGAGCTCGGTGCCACGCCTGTAACTTAGGCGGTCCCTTACGTAGCGGCTGAGGCGACGCAAGACATGCTTGAGCGAAGCAAACGATTGGAACGGGTTCAGAAAGCTTCTCACCTCGCCGGACGAGATCATCATCCCGCCGAGCACAACACGAATAGGGTCGCCTATCAGATCAAAATCGCTGCCTAGAAGCCTTCCATCATAGGGTGCAGGGCTGAGCGCCCGGCCCTTGTCAAGCCCGCCGACCTGGCTCGAGTGATAATCGGGCACAGACGCCAGCGTGAACTTGACCTCTGTCCCGTTCTCAAGTGCTGTGAGCGCAGTTGGACCGTCCTCAAGATAGGCCTCAACAAAGCCTGCCCGATAATGGATGCCAAGTTCATGCTGCAGGTAGGTCTTTGCTTTCGCAAGCGAGTCATCGATTTCAGCAGACCGCGCGTGGGGCGAACAAGGAACCCAGATCATGCCGTTCGACAGCGCCGTGGTGCCGCCGATTCGCGGAGATTTTTCACATACCGTAACTCGCAATCCGGCCTTTGCCGCATAGAGCGCCGCTGATAGCCCGGCCGCACCGCTACCGACCACGAGTACATCGGTCTCCCAATCATGATCCAGCCTGTTCCCTCGGGGGAATGTGATTGTCTTATCGTTGCCTGATCGGCCGATCGGCTTATCCATTCCAGCCTCGCTGCAAGATTTCCGATGAACGTCAGTGATGTCGCGGGAGCGGGACAGCTTTGAATTCCCCTGCCGCGGCCTTCACCGCCCGTTCGATGGGAATTCTTTCGATGGAGGAGGCGCCAACGAAGCCGATACACTGAGTCGACCGGTAGACCTCGATCGTGTCCTGCGGCTCGGCGATCGCCCCGCCATGACAAAGCAGGATGACATCGGAGCGAACGGTTCGTGCCGCCGTGTTGATGTCGTTAATGCGCCTGATCGCCTCTTGAATTGACTGCCCATCCTCATGGCCCATGAGCCCGCCACGGGTTGCCCCGACATGGGGGACGATGCAGTCGGCACCTGCACTCGTCATGGCTTTGGCGTCTTCGGCGCGTGCGACATAGGCCAGCGAGAAGATGTTCTTCTTGCGGGCAGTCGCAATCATCTCGACCTCTCGGTCGAAGCCGAGCCCAACGCGGCCTCGGCGCTCACGCCATTTTTCACCCATGGTGGAGATGGTCGGATAGTTGATGACGCCGGAGAAGCCGGCCGCCCAGAACTTGTCGAGAAGCGCGTCAAGGTCGAGCCGGAGAGGATCCCACGCCTCGACGCCGCCCACGACAGGCACGGAAGAGACGACATTGCGGATTTCGGCCGCAAGCTCGAGCGTGCGCGCGTTGGAATCGCCGATTCGGCTCGTGGGAAGCCCCATAAGGCGCGACAGCCCGGTGCTGTAGACCACCAGCATGTCGGCCCCTCCGAGGACGGCACATTTCGCGACCAGGCCGCAGCTGCTTCCGGCCGCAAGGACCGCTTTTCGTTCTTCGATCTGGCTTGCGATCCTGGACAGGATTTCATTGCGCTCAAACATTCGCATTACAATCAGCCTCCGTGCCCAATTGTTTGAGGATCCAGCTCGCGGCGGCCTCGGCAAATTCGGGATCGTTGATGTGGCAGTTCAGTTCGCGGACCGCGATCTTCGGGGCAAGATTGTCCTTCAGCGCGTCGAGCCAAGCCCTGTCGGCCTCGGGATTGGAAAAAATGCCGCCTTCGCGGTCGTAATCGGAAACGCCATTCGCGGGCCAAAGGACGATGGTAGGCCCCTCTGCCCGCGACAGCCGCTCGGCCGTGAGCCGGCCGATGCTCGCGTTCTCGGAAGGCGTTGTGCGCATGAGCGTTGTGTAGGCCGTATGGGAGTAGAACTGGCGGCCGCGAAATTGATCAGGAATGCTCGAGCGCGGACCAAAATTGACCATATCGACCGCGCCAGGTGCGATCACTTGCGGGATCAATTGCTGCGACGCTGCTTTGAGCCGATCGGGTCCAGCGCTGGCGGCCCCCCCAAAGAGTTCGTCAGCGAGCTCTGTTGTGGTCAGATCAATGACTGCGTCGAATTCACCGGCCGCGATCAGCTGCTCCATTTTGCGCCCGCCGGCCCCGTTGGCAGGAAAGACAATCGCGTCTACCCCGGCCTCGGCAAGGCGCGCCATGCACTGATTTGCCGCGGGCGTCGTTACGCCGAAGGCTGTGATCGCGACAATCTTTCTTTTGTGCGCACCTTGAGCGGGCGCATAGTGCATGGCTGCAATGGCTCGCCCTGCATTCTGCAGCACCCGATCGGTAAAGGCATTGATTCCGAAAAGATCGACGAGCGTCGGATAGAGGATGATGTCGTTGTGGATCGCCAATTCTGCGAGCAGGGCTGGCCTTGCGCTGCTGACCAGCAACTTGGGAAAGCCATAAGGCAAATCGGATACGATCTCCCCGAAAGCCGCGCTACCTTTTCCACCTGCAACGCCAACGATCGCACTGATCGCGCCTGATTGCAGGAGGCCAGCAACCTTCTTGCGCGTGCTTGCGGCTATCTCTTTCAAGAGTTCGGCAGGCGAAGAGACGCGAGCACTGTCAGCATCCTGTTTGTCCCCGGCAATCAAGTTGGATGTACCGATGTCGATCAGGAGGATCTTGCGGCCGCACGCTTTGATGGTACCTGCAAGGTAAGACGCTTCGGCGCCCTTAGTATCCAGGGTCGCCACGATCGCGACCGCGCCCGCCAGCTCGGACGGGTTACCGTCCCGGATCGACCCCTGGTCGTCCGTGCAATGGTGAGACACGATCTTCCTCCCGGACCATTCTTAACAACAGGTGGTCTAGACCGGGCTGAAACCGCTCATAAGATGAGTAAAAGGGGCAATTGGGTAAGATTGGGTAGAGGCGGTGAAAGCGCTTGCCACCCACTTGTCAGCCTGCGCTTCTGCTCAAGATCGCGCGGGGCAGCCAGTCCCGTCGGTGATGACCATGACCGACATGTTGATGACGATGTACTGCCGCCGATGGTGATGATCGAGAAGAACCATGATCGATCCGACTACACCGCTGCCCCATCCTTCAGCGCATGGGCTTTTGTCTGCGGCGTCAAGAATTCGGCGAAGGTATTGGCCACATCCTCCAGCGGTCCGGGATCGACCGCGACCGTGGTGAATGCTGCCCATTGATCCTTTGCCGGCGTCCTCGGTGGAAGCCGGGGTCCGGCACATCGGGGCGCATCGAGGCACTCGGACTTGCGCCGTTCGAAAGTCGCCTTGATTGGCGCGCCAGCAGTCCTCCTCGAATTTATGTAAGCGGATCAAGATCCGGACGACATAGACGTATTTCAAGGGGCTGTTGGCGAAGCCTAGCGCGTTGAGGGCTTTTTTTCGCTATAACAGTCTCTCAGGTAGGAGCGCAGCTTGGGTGCGGGAAAATCTAGGAGCAACGGCAGATCGGCTCCTTCACGCCGGGCTCGACCGCGTCGCCACTCGCGATGTCGATCATGGCGCGAACGCGCGCGTTGTCGACCGTGGCATGACTCCTGAGGAAAGCGCGCGCTCTGCCGCCAGCCTTGCAAGGCCCCGCAGCACGCATCGCCGCGAGATGGTCCGCGAGCCCCGGCGGGGACTTGGGGATGTCTTCTTTATGCAGAACGTAGCAACGCGAGTTTCGGCGCGAGGACTTCCCGGCGCTCGACATGATATGCCGCCAACGCAAGGGAACCGCGACGTAACGCTCACCTGCCTACACGCGGATGACGCCGCAAACATGAGGATCACACGAAACCACTCGTCCGCAAGTTCGATCAGTTGCCGCATCACGTCGCGATCCGGCGGGATGATTCGCCGCGCGGCTTGCGATGGCTTCGACGTCCTTGACGGCCTTGAAGGCGAAAAGATCCTGGTACATTGTGACCGCGCCGATCCGATGACACTGCCGAACGGCTAAAAAATGCCGCTGCTGGATCTCTCCAACAGCGGCTCAAGTTCTAGGGAGAAAGCAGACGACCGGTCTGCCAGCGGATCCCGTCGCATTCGGTAAGAAGTCGGCTAAACGTTCGGCGCCACGTTGTCCCGTCGGGCTTCGGTTCTCTTCGGAACTAGCCTGCCAAATATTTCGGCATTGACACGTGTTCGTTGAAAAGGACTTCACCCTTCCCGAATTGCCAACAACAGTAGTGTAGAGGGGCTGAAATCACGTATAAGATCAGTGAAACGTTCAAACGGGTAAGATTGAGTAGAAACGGTGAAGGCGACAGCGATCGGCAAGCTTGTTTCGCACCTTTCGGGTACAGCCAAGGGCGCCTGCATGGAAATCTATGCGCCCTCTTTGCGCAGCCTTCCAGAAGGCTCCAAACTCGTCATGGCAACCTTGCCTGTCATTGACTGGAACGACTGCCTTTCGCGAGACCTGCGCAGTCTCCACAAAGAAGCATCCGCTGATGTCTATGCGGGGCTCGTCATGATCGATCCCTTCTCGTGCTGGGAGGATCTTGCCGATTTGTTGAAAGCTGCCGGGATCACGGGGGTCATAAACTTCCCACCTGCGTCCCTCATTGACCGGTCGACGGCAGGCAGGCCGGTTGATACCGGACAGGAGCTCGAACTTCGACGGATGGAATGGTTTGCGAGCCTCGGATTCAAGACATTGTTCACCGCCGGTGATGATTCCCAGATCACAGCGGCAGAGCGGCGACTTGGCTCGCATCTTTTCGGTATCATCCATTTGCCGGAAGAAGCTCTCAACCACGCAATTGGCGATGAGATGGAGCTGGTAAGCTTTAAGGACCAGGCATCGTCGTTGCCGAAGTACACGCTCCTGGAGGGCACCGGTTCGAAGCCTCAGGGACGAAAGACGTGAGGACCGAAAGGACGTGAGGAGCAGTAGCCTATTCCAATATCCGCAGCTTCTTGATCTTGTTGTAGAGGGTTTTTCTTGAAAGCCCCAGCGAGCGGGCGGTCTTTCCGCGGTGAAGCCTGTTGCGTTTCAAACCGTCGATGATCCACTCGCGTTCGGAAAGTGCACTTATGGGCTTAGCGGGTGACGACGCGTTCAAAAGGGGCTTTAGGACATCAGCTGTAATGTGGGTACCTGGCAGCATTACCAGCTGGTTGACGATCTGGCGTAATTCTCTCAAGTTACCAGGCCAATAATGGCCGGCGAGCGCCAGGAATGCAGAATTTTCTATCCCGAGCGTTTGCGCGTTCGAAACTCCCTTCGCCTCCACCGTGAAATGTTGAATGAGCTGCGGAAGGTCCTCCAGCCGGTTTGGCAAAGCGGGTAGTTCTATGTCGAGCCCAGCAAAGAAGGCAAGAAGGCGGGGACATAGAACACTTTCCAAGCTTGCTCCGCGAGCCACCGTTACGGTTGCGATGATCCGGGCGTTTGACCTTACAAGGGATGCGCCGTTCAGCGGCGTGAAAGTACCTGTCTCAAGATAGTCGGCAAGACGTTCTTGCCCATCTCGCGACAGCTGATCGACATGCGTCAGCAAGAGCGCAGAATCGCTTGCGCCTTCCAGGAGCGACAGTTGGCGTCTCCTGTTCTCATCGGCCTCGGCGCCGAACAGCGCACCGATCATATCGATCGCGAGGCCCCGACGACAATGAAACAGCGCCGCGTTCACGTGCTTCCGGTCGCTAAAGGAATGAACGAGACTTGCTATTCTCCGCTTCCCTGATCCCGCCTCGCCCCAAACGAGCACAGGGTTGGGACTAGCACCAAGGCGTCTTGCGGTCTCCAGGGTGCGCTTCATGACTGAGGACTGTGCGATCACCCCATGTCTGAACCCACTTAACTGAAGCTGGCGCTCCAGGAGATCGACCTTCTCCCGCAACAAGTGAATGGTCTTGAACCCCGACGTCACCTCGAGGACTGACATTTCCAGTGGGACACGGTCGAGCGAAGAGCCGCCGATAAAGCCCTGGACACCCGTTTCGCGACAGATCTCCAAGAGTTCGTCAGGCTTGGTTATTGGCCCGCCGCCAAGCAGGCAGATAGCGTTTCTGTCAATCGATTGAGCCACACGCGCAACGGCGCTGGCACGCGCGGCAAGCTCCGCGAGGCTGATCGATGGGGCAGATCCGGTTTCGATGCTCCGGTTGAGATTGAAGTTGATGCAGATGGCCTCAGTGCCCGCTTCAACCATGCGCCTTGCCTCGGATTGGGTGCGCGTATAGGCGATCGTCATCAGGCCGCGTTTTGCCGCCTTCACCAGGAGCTCGATTTCCCGCTCGTAGCCAAGGCCGCATTTCTCAAGCAGTGACCTCCTGTAGTCATCGATGTGGATGACAGATGGGAAGTTGGTGACCCCTGAAAAGCCCCATCTGATGATGCGCTCAAGCCACCGGTCGATATCGAGCTGCGGATCGAAGGTACAGGCTCCAAAAAACACCGGCAATTTCGTGCTAGGCAGGATCTCGGTCCGGCCGAAGCCGGCCACGAATTCATTGCAATTGCGTATTGGAAGAATCGAGGCTGGTGACGATCCGCCCATCGCCCGAAAACGACCAGCATTAAGCGCGAGCACGAAATCTGCGCCCGCGCGTTCGGCCGCTCTTGCGGTCATGCCCGATCCGATTCCCGCTCCCAGCACAAACGAACGGGAGTTCCGGAAGAACTGCCTGATCCCGCCGCCCCTTACCTGGTCCGCCCGCGTGTGCATACCGGCCCCGCTTTTTGCACGGCAGGTCCAATAATTAGCCCCAATTTGCGGGCGCGTGCAACCGTCGCAGCGCCTTTCCGTTCGTCATGAAGAGATGGCAGTCCACAGGCGAGGCTGCAAGACGAACCTTGCCAAGCCCCCTGGGGGGCTCGGCCTTTGGCGCCTTTGCAACCACTGTTTCATTTCCAGCGTTGCCGTAGATGTATGTGACGCTGCCAAGATGCTCGACAAAATCGACGTCGAGTTCGATTGCGATCTCCTTCCTCACCGCCGAAGACGGAGAGAAATCATCAGGCCGAATTCCGAGCGTGATCGGCTTGCCGACGAGCAATTGATCCGGCTGGACGGGCACGGAGACCGTCGTCCCCGCGTCCAGTTTGACGTCCAGGCCCGCCTCGTGTGCAGCCTCGATGTGGCCGTTGAGAAAATTCATCTTGGGCGAGCCAATGAATCCCGCCACAAATCGGGACGCAGGATTGTGATAAAGATCATGCGGGCTTCCGACTTGCTCAATATTGCCGTCCTTGAGCACGACAATCTTGTCGGCCATCGTCATGGCCTCGACCTGGTCGTGCGTCACATAGATCATGGTGTTTCCAAGCTGCCTGTGCAGCTTGGCAATCTGGACCCGCATCTGCACCCGCAATTCCGTGTCAAGGTTCGACAGCGGCTCATCGAACAGGAACACCTTGGGTTCGCGTACAATCGCGCGCCCAATGGCCACCCGCTGGCGCTGTCCCCCTGAAAGT
Source organism: Bradyrhizobium sp. 153 (assembly GCF_023073835.1). NCBI lineage: Bacteria > Pseudomonadati > Pseudomonadota > Alphaproteobacteria > Hyphomicrobiales > Nitrobacteraceae > Bradyrhizobium > Bradyrhizobium sp. 153. The sequence goes on from NZ_JADPKH010000054.1 coordinate 29,654, forward strand.
TGTCGAGGTTTACGATCTAACAGATGATTGATCTGCAACAGCGATGCCGTCTCAACGACTTTGGTATCAATCTCGGCCCTCGCAGCCTTGGCCATCCTTAGGGGAAAGGCGAGGTTCTCTCGCACCGTCATGTGCGGATAGAGAGCGTAGCTCTGAAATACCATGCCGAGGTTACGGTCGGCCGCGTCAACATTGTTGACGACCTCATTGTCGATCAAGAGCCGACCACCGCTGATGCGCTCCAACCCTCCGATCATTCGTAGCAGCGTCGACTTGCCCGAGCCCGATGGTCCAACGAAGACGGCGAATTCGCCATGATCGATGGTCAGGTCGATGTTCCGCAGGATCTGGATGGTCCCGAACGCTTTACTCACGCCTTCCAAACGAACATCGGCCATCACGCTCTCCTCTGTCGCGAGCTTCCAACCAGCGCCGGCGCCACCTCGATCTCCGCCAGACTGGATACGACGAAATCGGGCGGCATCAGTGATGAATCCTCTCGGGGCGGAACGCCGGTGGTCACCAGCACGGTCAGCAACCCTGCACGGCTCCCGGCCTGAATATCCGTCGGAATCTGGTCGCCAATCAGCAATGTGGCACTGCGAGCGGTGCCCAGGCGCGCAAGTGCCGTCTCAATCATGTGCGGCTCGGGCTTACCAACGATCAGGGGCTCAACTTTCGTGGCAGCAGCCACGGCCATGATCGTCGCGCCAGCTCCGGGCTCGAAACCTCCTGCCGTCGGCAAGAGGAGATCGGGGTTGGTACCGATGAACACCGCTCCGTCCAAAATCGCTTCCACCGCAATCCGCATCTTTTCATGCGTGATCTGACGGTCCAGCCCCATGACGACGGCATCAGGTTTCCGATCGGTGACCTCGAGCCCGATGTCGGCGATAGCCTTCACGAGGGATGGCGCGCCGATGACAAATACACGCGCAAGGTCCTGGTATTTCGCGCGGAGGAGTTCGGCGGCGGTGACAGCACTCGTAACAACGTTTGTCGGCGCGATGGCAAGGCCAAACGCCTCCAGTTTGCGGACGACGTCCTCTGGCGTGTGCGTTGAATTGTTTGTCACGAAGCAGAACGGCAGTCCCGCCGCCTGCCATCGTCCAAATACCTGGATAGCATCGGCAATCGCAGCACTCCCGCGATAGACCACGCCATCCAGATCCGAAATGATGCCTTCTATTGGCGGCCAGTTGATGCGAAAGCCCGTGTTAGCCATTCATCAGCATCCCGCCATTCACGTGAACGATCTGCCCGGTCATATAGGAAGCTGCAGGACTTGCCAGAAAGACGGCAAGACCTGCGATATCCTCCGGCACCCCGACCCGCCCCAAGGGAATCCGGCCGCTGTGGCGAGCTTCGGTCTCCTCACGCGGACGTCCATGCATCGGCGTATCGATGATTCCGGGCGCGATTGCGTTCACATTGATGTTGAGGGGCGCGCATTCATAGGCAAGCAGTTTGGTAACGTCGTGAACGATTGCCTTCGACAAGCAATAGTCGGCGCCACCGGCCTGGTAGTTGAAGACTGCCCCCTGTGAGGACAGTGAGGAACCGACGTTGACGATGCGGCCTCCCCTGGCTTGCATGAAGCGCTCGATCGCTAATTTCGAGCATCGCAGAACAGCAACCGAATTGATCTGGATGGTGCGCTCGATCGTCGCGGCACTGCCTTTTAGGAGCGGCTGGGCAGACTTGATGCCGGCGTTGTTGACCAGCACATCGAGCCGGCCAAAGTTCTTGGCAATCTCATCGAGGACCCGGGCGACGTCCTCCTCGCGAGTGACATCCATTGCCATGGGCAGGACGCCGTTGCCATAGCGCAAGCTTGCCAAAGTGTCTCTGAGGTTTGCAAGGTTGGTGTCAGTGGCAAGGACGTTCGCCCCTCCTGCCCTAAATGCATTCACAATGGCAGACCCGATGCCGCCGCCGGCTCCGGTCACGAGCACCGTTCTACCTAAAACTGAGAACTGTTCAGTCATTCCAACTCCAAGATCGTTTGTGACTTCAGAAACTCGTCAACCGCCTCCGCGCTCGGCATGGAGCTTTGAGCGCCGCGCCGTGTCACACAAAGCGAGGCCACGGCCAGCGCCTTCCTCACTGCTTCCCTTAACGGCAGCCGCTGGGCGAGTGATGCGGCGAACGCTCCGTTGAAAGCATCTCCCGCGGCCGTGGTATCAATCACCTTGACGGGAAAGGCCCGAAGCGCAAAAGACGTTTCCGCATCGGCATAGTATACGCCTTGTGCACCCAGGGTGATCAGCGCGGCACTCGGCCCGAGATCAACAAGCCTCATGGCTGCGTGCGCGGCGCTGTTGAAGTCGTACACCTCGATCCCCGTCAGCTCAAAAGCTTCGGCCTGGTTCGGCGTCACGAAATCAACACTTCGCCAGGCCGCCGATGAAAGCCCCGGCCGCACCGGCGCCGGGTTGAAGATGAGCTTAAATTCCTTCTCGCATTTCATTTCGAAGAGCCGATTGAGCGCTCCGATCGGCATGCCCATTTCGGCGACCACGATCGCATCGGGCTCTATGAATTGCGCCGCGCCCTCGATCATATCTGGCGTCACGTTCAGATTGGCGCCAGGGTCGATGACAATCATATTGGAGCCGTCGTCACCGACCATAACCATGGCCGAACCAGAGATCTCGCCCGCACAGATCTTGATGGCATCCGCGCGAACACCGGCCTCGCGCAGCGACTGCAACAGGGAGTGCCCGGCTTCGTCATCGCCAAGACGCGTGTAGAAGTGTGGCTTGAGCCCGAGCCGGGCAGCGGCAACGGCCTGATTGGCGGCCTTCCCTCCAGGGTTGCGGGTCAATGTGCCCATCAGGCTTTCACCCGGCGTTGGCAGTCGCTCGACACTGAAGCAGAGATCGATATTTGTCGTTCCAAAGAACATCAATGGCCTGACACTCATTTTACGGCACCGAAGGTGAGGCCACGTTCGAGGTGACGCTGGCCGATAACGATCAAAATGACGGGAATGATCATTGTCAGGACCAACCCTGCGGCCATGACAGGGTAGAACTGCACGCCGGGGTTGAGCAGCTTGAGAAGAGCCACCGTCACCGGCGCCTTGGTCGAGCTGAGGATGAGACCGAGCGCGAAGTTGTGCCAGGCAAGCAGAAAGATGAGCAACGAGGCACCGATCAGGCCGGGCTTCAAGAGCGGCAGCACGATATGCAACATGACCCGGAAAGGTCTCGCGCCATCCATCGCGGCTGCCTCCTCGATATCCTTTGGGATGTCTTCAATGTAGGAGCGGCTCAGCCAAACCATCATCGGCAGTGTGACGACCTGATAGACCCAGATCATGCTCAGGGGTTGGGTTGATCGTGCAAATCAATTCCTCGAGTTGCGCTCAAGCAGCCTTCGCGGAGGTCCTGGCCCTAAACAGGCCTCGCATTGAACGCGAGGACCCGTTTCGATCTACGGGCTCCGCAACCCGATAGAGCGAAGCGTTTGCTGCAACGCGTGATCAATCGTCGATAATTGACTAAGCCTCAGCAGCAGCAGTTCATTCAACGAGTTTATTTGGCATTGAAGGTTCTCGCGCACGCGCCGGTCATCAACGCTCCCAGTCATGCTCTCAATGCTCCTGAGACATTCGCGCAAACTCTCGATGCTCCGTCGCAATGTTTGACAATGTCTCCTGGTCTCTGAGATCTGGTTTCTCTCCTCGAACGGAACAGTGATGATGTTTGCGCCCGCAACTTCGGACGAAGTCTCAGCTGTATCCATTTGATTCCTTCATTTCGGATTGTGCTGCCCGTTGATCTTCCTTCAGGACGGTGGAAGCGCCTACTAGGCAGCTTTAGGGTACGCGAACCATCATCAGGAACTTCTCGACTCGGGTCTTCAGTCGCCGCTGTCGTTGGACCGCCTCTGTGCCAAGACAAGCAGCTGGATTAAAGCCGAACAGGCGTCCGTTGCGCCGCGTTTGACGTCGGCAATGCATCCCATTGCCGCCTTACGCTCCTGCTGCACGTTTCGGGAAATGCCTTTGCGTGGCTGGCTACCCCCTGCTCTCAACTGCAGACGGGATCGCCATGAGATTTCCGAGACCCGGCTTATGATCCCGCCGATCTTCTGGATTGCGAGGGAACCTACGGCCGACTGCATATCATCGATTTGTGGACTGATCTCGCCAGTCTCAAGCCGTCCGCAACCGACGAAGCCATTTATGGTCGGCTTCCCGCCGCTCCCTGAACCGGTCGACGCATTTCTTGGAGCAAAGTGCCGTTCGCCAGCTGTAGTAGCGTACGAGCCCAAACCTTCGACCGCACATTGCGCAGAACTTTACTGAACCGTGCTGGGAACGATAAGAGCTATCGTGCATTCTCGCCTCCTGTCGGCGTTACGTGGGTGCCTCCTGCATCTTCTTCACCGCAGCACTGACCTACGGGACGACAATGCCAAGCCTCTCGGCGCACGATTGGCGCAAGAGTCTGAGTGCGCCCTCCTTGGCGACCGGAACATTCAATTTGAGTGCTTCGCCGTGACTGCTGAACCTAACGATACCTGAATCTTAATTGATGCAACAAACAGGGTCTTAACTGTGAAATCCTGCGCTCTGACCCGCATTCTCGGCGCAAATCAACAGATCGAGCCAGTAGGGCGCGTATAGCTGCATCGCCTGGCGCAGGGTGCGCCAGTCTTTTTAACTGGCGAGATCCGATATCCCCTGGCTATGAGGTCGGTGAGATGTAAACTTGAAGGCTGCTTTGGCGAAGCCGAAGCGCCTGCCTTGGTCAGAAAAGCATGCGGAGCAGATCGAATCCCGCCTTGGGAGCCCCCGCCTGCATTCGATGAGACAGAGGCAAGATGGGCGAGATTGCCAACGGCGATTATTGTTTGAAATCATCGCAGCGGAATGACGCTTTGAACGCGGTCTGCAGCGTGTCCGTGGTTAGGGAAGAAAGCCAGCGCAATCGCTCGAGCCGACAAGACCCAGATCGGACCGGCGTCGAACTCGCCATCCGCCTGCAGCACCGTGACACCCCACTCCGCGACGCCCTCGAGAATGGCCCGGTCGAGAGCCGCAGGACCGCGGTCACCTGGCGGGCCGGGGTGCACGATGAGGCAACGCACGCCAGCCAGACATCGTCCGGGATCGGCCTTTTCAAGAACGGCGCGATAACGAGGTCGGCGGATACAGCGAGACACTTCGCGGGTCACGTCGGGATGGATATCGAGCTCGACCGAGATCTCATGGTTACGCTCGCAGAGTTCGACATGCAGCCGCTGCGTCAGGTTGTTCAAGGAATGCGACAAAAGCAGAATGCGCATCCTGAGCCTCAACAGATCCGAGGTAATTGTTCGCCCGACAGCCAGTCGACGATCCTTCCGCCGCCAAAGCTCGTCGCCATCTGCACGAAATGGTGGTCGTCTGCCACGGCCTCGCCGATCTCGGCGGCATCACGGCCGAACGGATGCACCCGCATCGCCGCAAGCACGGCTGCTGCAACCTCGGGCGCCACGATCGCTGCGAGCTTGCCTTCGTTGGCGACGTAGAGCGGATCGAGCCCGAGCAGTTCGCAGGCCGCAGCAACACCTGGCTTCACCGGGATCGCCGCCTCCTGAAGTCGGAAGCCGAGGCCGGACTGCTGGGCGATCTCGTTCAGCGTCGCGGCGAGCCCACCGCGGGTGGGATCGCGCATCAAACGGATGCCCTTGCCGCCGGCCGCCAGCATGCTCGCCACGAAATCATGCAACGACGCGGAATCAGAGACGATCTCGGTCTCAAAAGCGAGGTTCTGGCGTTTGGACATGATGGCGACGCCATGGTCCCCGAGCGTTCCAGAGATCAGGACACGATCGCCGACGCGGGCATTCCCAGCAGAGAGGTCGAGCCCGGCAGGCACGACACCGACCCCGGCTGTCGAGATGAACAGGCCGTCGGCCTTGCCGCGCTCGACGACCTTCGTGTCACCGGTGATGATGTAGACGCCCGCGGCTCGCGCAGCCTCGCCCATGGAATCCGCAATCATCTTCAGGTCGGAGAAACGAAAACCTTCCTCGATGATAAAGCTCGCTGAGAGATAGAGGGGCCGCGCGCCGGCCATGGCGATGTCGTTGACCGTGCCATGCACGGCGAGCGAGCCGATATTGCCGCCCGGAAAGAACAGCGGCGAGACCACATAGCCGTCGGTCGTCATCACCATGCGCCCGGCGCCGACATCGAACGCAGACTGGTCGTTGCCGCACGCCAGCCATTCATTGCCGAAGGCCTCGTGGAACAGGCCCGAGATCAGTTGCGACATCGCGCGGCCACCGGATCCGTGGGACAGGTCGACGCAGCCGTTCCTTATGTCGAGCTTGCGCTGATGGGCTTTCATGACGCGCGCCGTTGCTGATGATCGCGGAAGCGGCCGTAAGTCCAGTGTGCCGCACATGCACCCTCGGACGAGACCATGCAGGACCCCATCGGCGTCTCCGGCGTGCACACCGTGCCGAACAGCTTGCAGTCGACCGGCTTCTTCACGCCGCGCAGGATGGCGCCGCATTCACAGGCCGGACTGTCGGCAACGCGAAGCTCGTTCATGTCGAAGCGGACCTCGGCGTCGTATTTGGCGTGGGCCCGCTTCAGCTTGAGCCCGCTATAAGGCACTAGGCCGAGACCGCGCCACTCGAACTGGTCGCGCAGCTCGAAGATGTCGGAGACCTCCTCCTTGGCGCGCAGATTGCCGTCACGGGTCACTGCGCGGCTATACTGGTTCTCCACCTCATGCCGGTGCTCGTTGACCTGCCGCACCAGCATCAGGATCGCCTGCATCATGTCGAGCGGCTCGAAGCCCGCGATCACCACCGGCTTGCTGAATTCTTCGGCAAAGAACTCGTAAGGCTCGGTGCCGATGATGGTCGAGACATGGCCCGGCCCGACGAAGCCGTCGATCTCGACGCGGCCGATATTGCGGATATCGGGGCTTTCCAGGATGTTCTGCATCGCCGGCGGCGTCAGCACATGATTGCAGAACACGCTGAAGTTCTTGAGCTGCTTCTTCTCAGCGAGCCGGATCATCACGGCGGTCGGCGGCGTCGTGGTCTCGAAGCCGATGGCGAAGAACACGACCGCGCGGCCGGGAATTTCTTCCGCAACACGGATTGCATCAATCGTGGAATAAACCATACGGACGTCGCCGCCGCGCGCCTTCGCCTTCAGCAGCGAGCCACCCTGCGAGCCCGGCACCCGCATCAGGTCGCCGTAGACGCAAAGGATCACGTCCGGCCGCTCGGCGAGCCGGATCGCCATGTCGATGCGTCCCGCTGGCAAGACGCAGACAGGGCAGCCGGGGCCGTGGATCATCCGCACGTTCTTCGGCAGCATGTCCTCGAGCCCGTAGCGGGAGATTGCATGCGTGTGGCCGCCGCAAAATTCCATGAAACGATAGGATTTTTCCGGATCGGCCTCCGAGCGAATCGCCTTCGCCAATCCCAGCGCGATCTCCTTGTCGCGAAACTCGTCGGCATATTTCATTGCGCGGCCTCCCGGCTTTCGGCGCCGATTTCACGCAACAGCCCCAGCGTCCGCTGCGCCTCCTCCGGATCGATCTTGGTCAGGGCGTAGCCCACATGGATGATCACGTAGTCGCCGACGGCGAGGTTTTCGATCAGCGCCACCGAGATCTCCTTGCTGACGCCATCGATCGAGACGACGGCCATGTCGTCGGGCAGGAGCTTTGTGACCTCAGCAGGTATCGCGAGACACATCAGGCGTTTCCTTCCGGGCCTTGCTGTTCGAGGAGTTGGAGCGCGGCGACCCAGGCCTGCCCGAGGCTAAGGCCGCCGTCATTGGACGGCACCTGGCGAGGCAGCAACGGCGAGAGCCCGGCGGCGACGCAGCCGCGCCCGATCTCGCTTGCGAGGATCGCGTTGAGGAAGCAGCCACCGCTCAGGATGACGGTCGTTACGCTGGTCTCCAGTGCCGCGCGCGCGATCCAGTCGATGCAGGCGGCGGCGAAGGTGCCATGGAAGAGGTCGGCCCCATCGACCGGATCGACCGCAAGGCGCTCGAGCAAGGGGAAAAGAGACAGCACGCCATTCTCGATCGTCCAGCCGTCCTCCGCGAGGCGCGGTGTGCGGACACGCGCTTCCAGCTTCATTGCGGCTTCGCCCTCGTAACTCTGCACCGGACAGAGACCAAGCAGCGCCGCCGCCGCGTCAAACAGCCGGCCGGCGCTGGTCGTCGTCGCCACGCCGGGCTGGTCGAGCATAGCGCAGAGACGCGCAGCCTGCGGCTGCATCGCAAAGCGCTTCGCAATCGCGTCGCCGCGCCGCAAGGCGTGCAGCACGCTCGCGGCCATGCGCCACGGCTCGCGCGTCGCGCGATCGCCACCGGGCATCTTCATCGGCGCCAGATGTCCGAGCCGCCGGAAGCGTGCACCATCGCACGAGAGCAACTCGCCGCCCCAATTGCCACCGTCGCTGCCATAGCCGAAGCCGTCGAGCACCAGCGCCAACGCTGGCCCTGCGACGCCATGTTCCGCCATCACGGATGCCGCATGGGCATGGTGATGCTGGACCGCGATCAGCCGCCTCCCGCTGGCTTCGGCGAAACGGGTCGAGGCCATGTTCGGATGCAGGTCATGGGCGATGACGACCGGCTCGATGTCCAGCGTCGAGAGCAGGTGATCCACCGTCTCCTCGAAAAAGCGAATGCCTTCCGCGGTGTCGAGATCGCCGATGTGCTGGGAGACGAAGGCTTCGTTGCCGCGGATGACGGTGACCGTCGACTTCAGCGCGCCGCCGACCGCAAGCACCGACGGGACGGACTTCGCGAGTCTAATCGGCTCGGGAATATAGCCGCGGGCGCGGCGGATGAACTGCGCTCGGCCCGCGACCACCGACACGACAGAGTCGTCCGCGCGGGTGACGATGTCGCGGTCATGCGTGACGATCAGGTCGGCGATGCCGGCAAGCCGCCGTTTGGCCTCGTCATTGACGACCACCAGCGGCTCGCCGCCAGGATTGGCGCTGGTTGCCACGATCGCCCAACTTGCGCCGTCCGCTCGCGGATGCGCCGAATTGAGCGCCTTCAGCACAAGATGATGCAGCGGCGCGACGGGCAGCATGACGCCGATCCGCGACAGCTCCGGCGCAATCGCGGGCGGGAGCATATCGCGGGATCTCATCAGCACGATGGGCCGCGGCGAGGATTCCAGCAGCGCGAGCCCGACCCCATCGATTTCAGCGATCTCGCCGACCACATCCGTCGAACCGACCATCACGGCGAACGGCTTCTGATTGCGATGCTTCCGGCGCCGCAGACGCCACACAGCCGCATCTTCACGGGCATTGCACAGCAATTGATATCCGCCGAGCCCCTTGATCGCGACGATCCTTCCATCAGCGATCGCAGTGGCGATCTGCTTGGTATCATGACTGATCCTTGGCCCACAGCGCGGGCAGGCAATTGCTTCGGCGTGGAAGCGACGGCTCGCCGGATCGGCATAGTCTGCTGCGCAGGCCGTGCACATCGCGAAGCGTCTCATCGCGGTGGTACGGCGGTCATAGGGCAGCCGCTCGGCGATGGTGTAGCGCGGGCCGCAATGGGTGCAATTGACGAAAGGATAGAGATGGAAGCGGCTCGCCGGATCAAACAGCTCGCTCAGACACTGCGGACAGGTCGCGGCATCGGCGGCGATCCGGGTCGAGACCTTGCCCTGCTCACTGACGCGGATGTGGAACTCGTCGCTTTCGGTGATGCCGACCGGTTGCACGGAAATCTCGTCTATCCGAGCCAGTGGCGGTTTTTCCAGCGGCAGCGCATCGACAAAATCGGCGGCGCGGTCGCCCTCGACCTCGATCACCACGCCACCGGGATCATTGGCAACGAAGCCGCCCAGCCGATAGCGCGCGGCGAGGCCGTAGATGTAGGGACGAAAGCCCACGCCCTGCACGGCGCCGCGCACCTGCAGGCGCAGCCGTGTTCGGTCTCGCGCCATGGCCTCGCCGCTCATGCTGATCCCGACACGGCCATCTCGGTCGGCTTCATCTGTGCAATCCGCTTGCGAATCCAGGCATAGAATGCCGCAAAACCCTCACCGGAGCGCGCCGACACCGTCGAAACCTCAATCTTCGGACTGACCCGGCGCGCATATTCGATCGTCCTTGCAAGATCGAAGTCGAGTACGGGCGCAAGATCGATCTTGTTGATCAGCATCAGAGAGGAGGCTGCGAACATGTCCGGATATTTCAGCGGCTTGTCCTCGCCTTCCGTGGTCGAGAACACCACGATCTTGCAGGCCTCGCCGAGATCGAACGCCGCGGGACAGACGAGATTACCGACGTTCTCGATGAAGAGGATGCCGCCGTTAAGCCAGGGCAAGCGGTTATAGGCTTCGCCGACCATGGCGGCATCGAGATGGCAGCCCTTGCCGGTATTGATTTGGATCGCCGGCACGCCGGTCGAGCGGATCCGTTCGGCATCGTTGGAGGTCTGTTGATCGCCTTCGATCACGCCAATCGGAAAGCTGTCCTTCAGCTCGGACACGGCACGAACTAGAAGCGAGGTTTTTCCGGCGCCGGGGCTCGAGACCAGGTTGAAGACGAGCACGTCGTCGGTTCGGAAGCGCGCGCGGTTGTCGGCGGCAAGCCGATTGTTCTTGCAGAGAATGTCGCGATCGACCTGGATGATGCGGTCGCTGCTCATGCCGGCGATCTGCTGGCCTGCCGGATTGGCGCTGCAATCGACCAGCCCGCTATCACCGGGCGCGTGATCATGATGATGGTGATGGTCGTGGCTGTGCCCATGATGATGCGAATGATCGTGCTCATGGGAATGATCATGGGTGTGTTCGATGGACGCTTTGGCATCACTGCAACCGCATACCGTGCACATCAATCGACCTCCAGCTCCCTCACGCGCATCTCTTCGCCGCCGGTCGCCTGCAATTGATAGCTGCCGCAGGACGGACATGGCTCATAGCGCTGCTTGATCTCGACGCCTTTGGAGCAGGCCATGCACCAGGCCGCCCCCGGCGTCTCGACGATCTCGAGCCTTGCCCCTTGCGCAATGGTGGGCGCGGCGACGGCCTCGAAGCAGAACTTCATCGCCTCAGGCGCAACATGGCTGAGCGCACCGATCTCCAGGCACACGACGTTCACCCTAGCGAAGGCGCGCTTGCGCGACTCCTCCTGGATAATTTCGATGATTCCTTCGCACAGCGCTATCTCATGCATGGCCGATCTCGCGGAAGCTGAGGCTGAAGCCGACGCACGGATCGAACGAGCTGACGAGCGTGCGGACCGCATGCAGCCCCTGCCGGCCCCCGGCGAGAACGGATCCCTGGAGGCTGCGAACCAACGGCCCGCGGGCATGGAAATTCCACTCCGTCGGGGCCAAGAATTCGAAGCGGACGATGTGGTCTTCATCGTCGAGCTCGACGGCATGATACAGCCGGCCCCGCGCGCATTCGACGGCACCCGCGCCTCTGCCGGTCCCCAGCCGGTAGCTCTGGAGGACGGCGTCCTCGACTGTCCCATCGTCCGCCTCTAGGAAGGCGCAGAGCCGCGCCACTTCCGCGATCCGCGCCTTCAGACGCTCGGCGGGCCCCGCGCCCGGCGGCAGGATCGGCTCACGCCCAACCCGCCGTGCCCAGACGCCGGTCTCCGGAATCCGGCCATGGAGATCAGGCGCATCGGAGAATATCGCGCCATCGGCAAGCAGCCGCATAACGATTTCGAGATCGTCGGCTGCCGACAGGAATGACTCTTCGACCACCGGCGGCAGCAAGGCATGCCCATCGAAATTCGCAAGATGTACCGCCAGCGCGCTGCCGGCCCCGGGGGTTTGCTCCTCGCTCGCGATCCCGAGCGCGGCGAGCGATGCCCTGATCTTCGCCACCGCCTCACGGCGCGAGACCGCCTCCCCGCGCTCGGCGATGCTGCCACCCAGAACGGCCGTGGCCTCCATCATGGCACGAACGGCTGCGGCGCCGGCGCCGTCAAGCGTGAGACGGCCAACGAACAGGCCGCGCAACAATTCGGTCAGGCGTTCGGCGACGACAGCGACGACGCGACCGTGCTCGATCTCGAGACTGGCATGCTCGCCCCGCGCCGCCTCGACCGCGGACAGGAAAGCTACCTGATGCGCCATTGAGCACAGGGAGAACAGACGCGACAGCACCGACGGCAGTGACGAGGCCGGCTTTCCCGCGAACAAGCGCGTCAACGGCGGCCGGCTGCGCGGCCGGATCGCGACGTCGGCAATCGTGCCGCCGGCGAGCCACACCGTGATGTCGATCTCGTTGCGGAAGGCCAGACTCATCCGCACCGCTCCGTCAGAACACCGCGCAGGAAGTTACGCCGATCGATCGGGCTTGTTGCGGGCTCGCGACGACGGACCGCCTCCTCGCTGTCGGCCGGCAGCATCAGCTCGGCGAGGGTCGCTTCGGCCGTCGCCCGCGCGGCGACCATGTCCGCGAACTGGAACATCGGCGAGAACAGCGAGCAGCTCGCGATCAGGCCCATTTGTCCGACCTCGCTGAGAGTGAATTCGATATCGCCCGCAGGGAAGCGGATTCGCAGGCTCGGGCCCGACGTATCCCGCCGGATCGCGCTCGCCGGCATCACCACGTTCATGAACCAGGGCGTGACCATGATGCCGGTGGTCGTGCCGTTGAACCAGCGGAAACCGACCGCTTCGACGCCGAGCGCGTCGTTGTAGATCGGCAGATCGCGCATCGCGCGCTCGCCGATCTCCCGATAGCTTCCTGCCAAGAGCTCGCCCCACGCGTCGGCGTCGGCGGCGCTGGCAGGAATTTGCGCATCAGCCGTCATGACTCGATCGCCATGAACTTGGATTTTGGAGAGTCGCAGTTCGGGCAGCGCCAGTCTTCCGGCAACGCCGCGAACGGAGTGCGGGGTTCGATCTGTGCCACCCCGTCGCCATCAGTGGGGTCATAGATCGTCCAGCAGATGCCGCATTCCAGCCGCGTGACATCGGCGACATCCTGGCGCTTCTCGAACCCGCTCATTTGAAATAGGTCTCGATGATCTCCTGAAGCCGCTCAGCCGAGTCCTCGAAGTCCTCGTCAGCCGCAATCGCCACCGTCGGCACGCCGCCGACCTCCAGCGTATCGAGGATGATGGCGTCCATGGCGTTGAAGAACTGCACCGACCAGACATTGCGGATGCCCGTGGAGAGCACCCGGCAGCTACCATAGCCGCGAGAAACCAGTTGGATCGGCCCGTTCTTGATCGTGTCCTGGAGAAAACTCATGTCGACCGGGCTCATCGGCAGCAGCGTGAAATTGATGATCTGCGAGCGGATGCCCGGCCGCCATGCGAGCGCCCGCTCGCGGATTTCCGCAAGCACCGGCAGCACGTTCATGGCACCTTCGGTGGCCTGCCCGATCTCAAAATCCGCAGCCGTGAGATCGGCAGCGGCGCGCTTCACGATCTCCGGGATCGGCCCGACCTCGAGATATTCGTGATTGGCGTCGAGCCGCACGCGCCAGATCCCGGCCAGCACAGATTCCTGGATCTGCGCCAATGATCCATCGGGCAGCGCAACGACGGCGGCCACTTCGCCCTCGCCCATCACGTCGACAATCAGCTTGCGCTCGAGATCGTTGAGATTGGCAAGCCGGAACAGTTGCGTCGGCATGTCGGCCTTCTGGCTCGCGATCCCTGCGGCCACCTTCGACAACAGCTCGACGGCGTTCGGGCAGATCCTGGCGAGTTCCGCGCTGTCGAGCGTGGCAAGCTTGGCCAAGGCTCCGGGGGCGGTCAGGCTGCCGCTCGTCGCGTTCAGGTTCTCATCGCCGATCGGAAACACGTTGATCGGCTGCTCCGCCCCCTCGGGCGCAGTCCAGAAGCCCGCTTTCATAGTTCGACACCTTGGCGGTGTTGGGGAACGACGGTTGTCATGACAACGCGCTCGTGCCGCGCGGACGGTCGATCAGCTTGGTGATGCGGTCGACATAGATCGACCAGTCCTGGATCTTCGCGATCAGCCCGAGTGTCTCGCCCTTGGCGACGAAGATCAGCGTCGGCTGCACGCGTACGCCAAAACGCTGGCCGAGTTCGCTCTCGGCACCGCAGGCGATCACCGCGGCACGCAACCGCCCCTTGAATGCCTCGATCAGCTCCGGCAGCACGACCGCGACGTCGGTCGCCTCCGGAAAACGCGCGGGGTCTCCTGCCGACAGCAACACGGCGATGGCGCGGGCCTCGTCGGTCGTATTCAGAAAACGATCGACCGTCGCAGCATCCACCTCCGGCAAGCCACGCCGCGCCAGTTCCTGCCTTCCCTCCTGCAATTTCATCAGACCTCCCCTGACAAGCTTATGATTCTGCTGGGAATAGGGATCAGCAAGGTACGTGCCAAGGACGGTTATCACCTTTCCTGATTTATCTAGTTGATTTGAATCATATATTTCCACGACAGAAGATGCATCAATCCCAGGACGGAAAGCTAATTTCCATATCGGATGAATGAACCTAGCAGATAGAAATTTATCTTCCAGCGAGGACGCGGGCTCTCGCGGAGCGGGCTGCCGCCCTAATCAAGCCGGAGATGCTCGGGCAGTTGCGGCTCGCGGTCAATGAGGTCGGCGAAGAAGCGATCGCAATCCTCGCCATTGATCGCCGCGCACAGACCGTCGATCGCGGCGCCGATCAGGCGCGCCTCGGCCTCATGCAGAAGCCGAACCGCGGTGTCGATAAGGACCAGCACCCTGGCACCGGCCGGCGGGTCCGAGAGCAGCAGCATCGAAACGCGCCGCTGCTCGCCTCGGAACTCGCACAGCGCCGATATCCCGTCAGTCTCAACGATCGTCATCGGCAAGCCGAGGCACATGGCGGATCTCCGATGGTGCAGCCGGTCAGGCCGGCCGCCCCCTCATCTCGTAATGCTGATGATCGATGTCGTTGGCGAGCAGCCGCTCCGATTCTGCCAACGGCGCGGTGCGCGGCATCACCTCGACGCCCCATTCGGCCAGGATCTCGCAACCAAGCTCGAGCGCCGGCGCGATCTGATCGCGCACCGGCTGTGTCAGCGGGCCACCCCAATCCTCGAGGTCGAGCGGCTGGCAGCCGATCAATACGAGATGTCGCGGACAACGGCCAAGCAGGTCGGCCGCGCTGATGACCTCCTGGAAGCCGGTCTGGTGCAAGCTCATCTTCTTGGCGCCGGTGAAACGCGGCACCTCGTCGTCGCGAACGAGCTTCAACTGCCCGGGCTCGAGCCCATAGTCGATCGCGTCGAACACGATCAAACGATCCGCATCCTCCAGGTAGTTCACGAGGTAGAGCCCCTGCGTGCCGCCGTCGAGAATGGTGACGTTGTCGGGCGCGGCGTAGCGGCGGTGGAATTTCTCCACCGCGCGCACGCCAAAGCCTTCGTCGGCCCACAGGATGTTGCCGATGCCGAGCACCAGGATGCGGTTTGCTTGCGAAGATGTCGGCATCGGTATCATTCCAGTTTCTCAGTCGCGGAATTGCCGCTCGCCGGAGATCATCGAGGAGACGATGCTCTGGCGCGACATGATGTCCTCACGGACCGCGGCGTAGATGTGCACCATCACGAACACGACCAGCGCCCACATGCCGAGATGATGCCAGGTGTGAACGTCCTGGCTGTTCGGCCAAATCGCGAACACCCAGCCGAACAGCTTGTGCTGCCAACTGTCGATACCCGCACCTTCCGAATAGAGCGCAAAGCCGGTAACGATCATGAACGCCACGAACAGCGTGAAGCCCGTGAACATCGCGGTCCGCGCCAGCGGGTTGTGGCCGACATACATCTTCGGCTCGCGGTCCAGGAACGCATACCAGCGGATTTCATGCAGCACTTCCTTCCAGAAGTGCTTGCGATGCACCGGCAGATAGAAAATCTGCCGGGAATAGTGATTTCCGACGAAGGCCCACAGAATGCGGGCAAGGAAGAACACCGCCAGCACCTGCCCCGCCGCGAAATGGGCAAAGCGGATATAGCCCATCACGAAGTTCGCCGAGGCCTCCCCCTCGACCGACGGCAATGGCGTTCCGATCAGATAACCGGTCACCATCAGCACGATGATCGAGAACGCGTTCACCCAATGGCAGATCCGCACCGGCGCTTCGTAGACATAGACGGCGGGACGGCAGACCCCATGTTCGCCGGCCGCATCGGCCGCTATCGCGGAGAGGTCCGGCTCGGCTTCCGCCGGACGTGCAGCTACATCCATCATGGCGTTTCCCCCTGCTTCACCTGACCTTGACGCTGGCCATTTCCTGGCCGTCCGGACTTATGACATGCGTGGAGCAGGCCAGGCACGGATCGAAGGAATGGATCGTGCGCAGAATCTCCAAAGGCTGCTCGGGATTGACCATCGGGGTGTTCATCAGCGAGGCCTCGAATGCACCGATGTTCCCTTGCGGATCGCGCGGTGAGCCGTTCCAGGTGGTCGGCACCACGCACTGGTAATTGTCGATCTTGGTTTCCTTGATCTTGATCCAGTGCGCGAGTGCGCCGCGCGGCGCCTCGGTGAAGCCAAAACCCTTGGCCTCCTTCGGCCAGCTCTCCGGCTTCCACTTGTCGACGTTCGCGGTCGAGCTGTCGCCGGCCTTGATGTTGGCGACGAGCTTGTCCTGGAAGTAACGCATTTGTCGTCCGGCCCAGACCGACTCCAGCGCGCGCGCCGCCGTCCGACCGAGCGTCGAGAACAGCGCCGATAGCGGAAGGTCCATATCCTTCAGGAACTTGTCGACAGGATCCTTGAACTCGGCCTTGTTCTGCGCATAGCCCACCACCCAACGCGCCAGCGGGCCGACCTCCATGGCGTGACCCCGCCAGCGCGGCGCCTTGATCCATGAATATTTTCCGCCCTCATCGAGCTGCTCGATCGCGGTCTTGGTGCCTTTCGCATTGGGCCCCAGCACGTAGTTCGGCTCGGTTACGCCGTCCCAGGGATGCAGTCCCTTGGTTTCGTCGGGATATTTGTACCAGGAGTGAACCACGAACTCCTGGATCTCATCGGGGTTGGCATGATCGACGGGAAGCACCTCCGAGAGATTGCCGTTTATGATGGCGCCCCGCGGCAGCTTCAGGCTCTTGGAGGAGTAGTCGTTGGCGTGTTCCGGCACGTCGCCATAAGAGAGTACGCTCTTGCCGGAAAGACCGCCGCCGTAGAGCCAGTCCTTGTAGAACGAACCGATCGCCGCCACGTCGGGCAGGTAGACCTGCTCGTTGAACTCGATCAGGCGATCGATGATCGACGAGATCAGGTTCAGGCGCTCGATGTTGATGGCACCGACCGCGCCCGTGCCGTCGACGTTGATCGGAGAGGGCACGCCGCCCACGAGCCAGTTCGGATGCGGATTCTTGCCGCCGAAGATGGTTTGGATCTTGACGATCTCCTTCTGGAAATCGAGCGCCTCCAGATAGTGCGCGACCGCCATCAGATTGGCCTCAGGCGGCAGCTTGTAGGCCTTGCTGCCCCAATAGCCGTTCTTGAAGGGCCCCAACTGCCCCGACTCGAAGAACTTCTTGAGACGGGTTTGCAGGTCCTTGAAGTAACCTGGCGACGACAGCGGCCAGCTCGAGATCGACTGCGCGAGCGTCGAGGTTGCCCGCGGGTCGGCCGAAAGCGCGCAGACCAAATCGACCCAATCCAGCGCGTGCAGGTGATAGAAGTGAACGACGTGGTCGTGCACCTGCAAGGCAAGCTGCATCAGATTGCGGATCGAATTGGCGTTCTCCGGAATGGTGATCCCGAGCGCGTTCTCGACCGCGCGCACCGACGTCAGCGCGTGCGTGCCGGTGCAGACGCCGCAGATCCGTTCCGTGAACGCCCAGGCGTCGCGGGGATCGCGATCCTTCAGGATCACCTCGA
Organism: Bradyrhizobium sp. 153; assembly: GCF_023073835.1. NCBI lineage: Bacteria > Pseudomonadati > Pseudomonadota > Alphaproteobacteria > Hyphomicrobiales > Nitrobacteraceae > Bradyrhizobium > Bradyrhizobium sp. 153. The sequence goes on from NZ_JADPKH010000054.1 coordinate 47,482, forward strand.
TCCCACGCCACATCGTGCCGCTGGAGACTGCGTTTCGGATGACGTTATCGGCGTCGACATTGACCTCGACGCGCATGTGACCTTCGATACGGGTCACCGGATCGACGACGATGCGCTTGCCGGAATTGTCGCGATTGAAGCCGTTGGGAGTCTGGATACCCATGATTTTGTTACTCTTGGATCTCTTTGGCGCTTAGCTGGTGTGGTGCGCGTCTTCGCGCTTGCCGGCGAGCCGCTTCACCGCGGTCACCGCTGCATGCGCGGCGACTGCCGCACCGACGGCTCCGGCCGCCACCATGCCGATCTGGTCGGCGTTCTTCTCGATGCCGAACTGCTTGATGTTGGTGAGACGGTCGTAGAACGAACCCTTGTCCCAGAATCCGTCTTCCGAGCAGCCGATGCAGCCATGGCCCGACTGGATCGGGAAAGAGACGCCGCCATTCCAGCGCACGGTCGAGCAGGCGTTGTAGGTGGTCGGGCCCTTGCAGCCCATCTTGTAGAGACAATAGCCCTTGCGCGCCGCCTCGTCGTCCCACTCCTCGACGAACTGGCCGGCGTCGAAATGCGACCGCCGGTAGCACTTGTCGTGGATACGCTGCGAGTAAAACATCTTCGGCCGGCCCTGACGATCGAGCTCGGGCAATTTGCCGAAAGTGGTGATGAAGGTGATGGCACCGGTCATCACTTCAGCGATCGGGGGGCATCCCGGCACCTTGATGATCGGCTTGTTGGCGATGACCTTGTCGATGGGCGTCGCCTGCGTCGGATTGGGCTTGGCCGCCTGCACGCAGCCCCACGAGGCGCAAGCGCCCCAGGCGATGATCGCCATCGCATCCTCCGCCACCATCTTCAGCTTCTCGACGAACGGCTTGCCGCCCTCGATGCAGAACATGCCGCCTTCGTTCAGCGGCGGATTGCCTTCCACCGCGAGAATGTATTGCCCTTTGTGCTTGGCGCGGGTCTCTTCGAGGATCGCCTCCGCCTGGTGGCCTGCGGCCGCCATGATGGTGCCGTCATAGTCGAGCGAGATCATCGAGAGCACGGCATCCTTCACCAGCGGGTGCGCGGAACGAATGAAGCTCTCGGAACAGCAGGTGCATTCGAGCCCGTGCATCCAGATCACCGGCACGCGCGGCTTGGTCTCGAGCGCGTTCGCGATGCGGCTCGCCTCCAGGGGCCCGAGGCCGAGACTCGTCGCAGTCAGGCTGCAAAATTTGTGAAAGCTCCGACGCGTGATACCTTGTCGCCTGATCACGCTGTAAAACGTTTCCGTCGCCGCGCCCATGAATCGTCCCGCCTCGGCTTTGACTTGTCTATGACGCCAAGGACAGCAAGAAGCAGGCCAAGCACCGGGAGCGTAAGGAAAGTAGAGTGATAGCAAATTGTTGCAGATTTGAATTGCTCGAATTGCGGTGCGCGCGCATGCCCCGACCGAGAAAACGGAAACAATTCGATTTCAGGCGACAACGAAGTTTCCGTCCCCGCGCGAGAGACCACTCAATGCGCGGTGTACGCCATCCAGGGATCGAACGAGCGCACGACGTGCTGGATGGCGACCGAGCGTGCGCCGGCGCCGCCGACATCAGTGCCGATCAGCGCCTGCTCCAGCGGGCCGCCGACATCGGCCGGCTGGAAGGCCAGACTATGCGGCCATTTCCCGGCGAAGATACCCATAGGTTCGAGCAGCCGCGCCCGCCGGCAACACATCGCGTGCCGCAGGCCGCGCGTCGCTGCGAAACGGTCCCGTGTCTCCTCATGCCAGGAGTGCGCGGCACAGGCCTCGCGAGCGAAGTCCGGCATGAAGAAGATGTAGAAGTGCGTGAGATGATCGCCGGCCTTCTCCGCCTCATGCGCGAGATTGGTGGCGAGAATCCCGTTCGGCGCGACCTCGGCCGCCATCGCATCGCGAAGAGCGACAGCCGCGGCGACCGACTGCGAGACCGAGCAGATGCCGCAGATCCGCGGCGCCAGCGCCCGCGCTTCGATGGGCGGACGCGCCTCCAGGATCTGCTCGAAGCCGCCACGGCGGCGCCGTCACCTACGCGGGCATGGCCCGCCCACTCTCGACATCGAGGCCAACTTCGAGATCGCCCTCGACGCGTTGAGGGGACCATCGTGAAGCGCGTCATGGCGTGCGCTTGGCCATCGGGCGGCCGGGCAGCACGACAGCGGTCGCATTCAGCCGCACCCGCCGCGGCGTCGCCGACTTCGACAGGGCCGCGAGCGCCACGAACGAGGTCTTGGGCATGTCGGTCGGAAGTCCGACCGGAATGCCGGCAAGCTTTGCGGATGTCTCTCTCCACAGTGAAACGCGAAGCGACTTGCTCCGGCGGACCTCCCTCGGTACATCTGGTGCGTACGCGCGATGTTGGAAAGACAATCAATCTTCGACTTGCTTTTTGACGCGACAGATCTTCTTCAACGGAACCACGTGCCCGAGCTGGCTTATCGGCCCGATATGTGCAGTTTTCGCTTCGCTGGCGAGTACGCCTGAATTCCAACAGCGCAAAGCGAAGGCGCCTCCGAACAGACACGTGGACAAACGTTGGAATGGCTCATCGCCCACTTGGATGAATTTCAAGCAGGGCGAGGGCCGGCGCGACTCCGGTTCGCACTCCACGCCCGTGCTGCCGTCCGCAAGCCCTGTCCTGACGCCTCAGTGAGCAAACAGAGCGCAGCGGCTATACTCAACATACGAGAGGCGGTGATCGGCTTTCGAGCGGGCGCTAACGAATAACTAGGCCAAAGGGGCGACACCTTATGCTCTTAAGAAGTTGGAACGCGGCCCTGGGCCTCAGCGGGGTCAATGCCTAGATCTTGTGATCTGCGGCAGCCGCTTTATCGGCAAGGTCCTCGCGAACCGACGCACTATGTCGCCGCGGGGCAGTGTCTAGCGCACCCTCAACGCGCCCCTCGCCGGCACATATCGCCGCGGCTTAGCCCAGAGTATAGTATGCAGAGACGTGGCTTGCCCCATCAATGCTTGCCTGTAGAGACCGTTCGGGCCTCGGCTGATCCGAACTCCTCTTCAATCGCGGGACACACCAACTGCACGTCCGGCTCGAAGACGAAGCCGCGTAGCACAAGCGTCATTTCAGCTTGATCTGGACGTCACCACGTCAGAATGCCTTCGGCAATGCCGAAGCCGCACGACTTTCCGGTCGCGTTAGTGTCGAGATCGCAGCAATGACCAGAACAAAAATTTAGCTGTCGGTGAAGCTCCACTGTCACATTCAACGGGTCCTAGTCATTGTATTCGTTTTGGGCACAGCTGAGCCACTGACCGCCACCTCAAAACTAAACATCGTTACCGTCTTGATGGACCATCAGGAGGCTGGGACATGCTGGGCCCTCATCGTTTGATTCTAAGTTTTCAGGATTTTGCGCCATGTCATATCCACCCCCTCAAACCAAGCTGCATGCTGTGCTGAAAGGTGCTCTGGAGGATGCTGTCCGGATGGTGCCTGAAGCAAAGCGGACGTCTTCATTGAAGGCTTGCCTCGCCGAGAAGGTTCTAACTCTGGCCGCGCGGGGCGAGAGCAATCCAACGATCCTAACTCGTCTCGCCGTGCTGACAGTGCAGAAATCCTGCCATGGCTGTTACGGATGTGAAAGGTGGTAGTCGCACGGGGGAGCCCGCGAGGCGCGAATTGATTAATTTGAACTGGAAGGCCGGGCTTTCTGGCGTCACAGCAGCGCGGTTGGCGATACGCTTTTCGCTGACGTGATGGGAGACTCGTTCACTATGTCATAGCGTCCGCGTGACCCAGTAGCGGCCACCCACGCCGAGGCCAAACTTAACGCATATAAAATATGACAGAACTTCCTTCGATCTGTAAAGCGCCACTGCCTCGCTTCGGGAATGTCGTTTTCGCGACACATGAGCGTGCATTGAAACACGACCGCGTCGGAATCGAACACAACACACATTTGCCGAATACCGGAGTGCACATGCAGGGAGGACCAGACTTTGATGACGGAAACGGTCGCGTTGATCACGCAGGCGAATACTACCCAAGAGCCTAAGTACTGTTCGCTCGAAACGTCGGCTGGTTTTGCGACGTGATATCCGCGAAGATCCGCAGCATCCCACACAATGGCGCTCGCGTCGGTGTAGATGGGCTCCGTCGCAGAGATGGACCCGCGAGGGCCATCGCCGCAATCCTTTAGTCGAGCTTCGCTGGGATCGCTCCAACCGCAATTTAAACTTGCGTAGGCGGACGCGAGCGCGAAAAGGCCCCTGGGAGAAGCGCGCGATCGAAGTCCTCGAGGATGGTGCTCGCAGGTACAGCTGGTTATGATCGGCGGAAAGAGTTGCTGTGCAACGCTCCAGCAGCAGCCGTCACCTGTAGCGGGCAAGATCAACGCATGAACAGCACCTCTTCACCAGTCAATGCGATCGCAGCCGAGCTTGGCCGCCTCGATCCCGCATACGCGCCGACGCCACTCCTGAACCTTCCGACGCTTGCGGAGCGGCTCGGAGTGGCGCAGGTGCTAGCGAAAGACGAGGGCCGCCGCATGCTCGGCAGCTTCAAGTCGCTTGGTGGCACCTATGCCGGGTTGCGCGCGCTCGCCCGGGCCTCGCGCATGCAGTTGGCCGACCTTCTCGCGGCCCGACCTAAGGGGCAGCCGACCCTGGTCTGCGCCAGTGACGGTAATCACGGGCTCGCGGTAGCTGCCGCCGCGCGCTTTGCCGGGGCGCCCGCCCGCGTGTTCCTGCACGAGGGCGTGCCGAACGCGCGCGCGCGCCGCATCGAGAATCAGGGTGCCGAGATCGTCTGGGTGCCGGGCACCTACGACAATGCAGTTGATGCGGCCGCAGCCGCGGCCTGCCAGGGCGCCGGCATTCTTGTCGCCGACACGACCGACGATCCGAACGATCCCATCGTTTGCGACGTCATGGCGGGATACGGCGTTACGGCGGCGGAAATCCGCGATCAAGTAGACTTCGCCGGCCATGGGCGTCCGACACACGTCTTTATACAAGCTGGTGTCGGCGGACTCGCCGCTGCCATCGCCGAGGGCCTCTCGGGCTGGCTGGCACCTCCGGGATGCATCGTGACGGTCGAGCCGGAAACCGCCGCGTGTCTTGCGCCCGCGCTCGCGGCCGGTCACCCGATTCGGGTGATGGGCGATCTCCGAACATCCGCGGAGATGCTCTCCTGCGGCCAGGCGAGTGCGCCCGCCGTTGCGGTGCTCAGGCGTCACGGCGCTCGGGCCATCACCGTGCCCGAGGCGGAATTGGTGGATGCTGTTCGCGTACTCTCCGCCCATGATGGCCTCGCCACCACGCCGTCCGGTGCAGCGGGCCTGGCGGGTGCTATGGCTGCCCTCGCAGACCCGAGCCATACAAGCGATCTCGGACTCGACCGGTCGAGCCGCATTCTCGTCCTCCTCACCGAATGCGCCTGGGAGGACCGAACGTGAGCACCGCGATCTTCGCTCCTAGTTCGACTTGCATCCTCTCAGTGAGGCCATGTCTGGCAGGCTCGAGGCTTCATGATTAGATCATCGGCGGTCCGTCTCCGGCTCCGGAACCAGCGGCGCGCCCCCGACGGAAACCGGCCCTTCTGGTTTAGGCGGGCGAGTGGCTCTTGTAGTCGGCTTTGATGCGGCCTGGGCTGCCGGCGGACGAATATCTGCAGGAAGAGGCGCAGCAATGTTCTGCAGAGACTCAATTCTTGAGGTCAGGGCTGCGATTTGATCTAACATCCGTTTCAAATCGGCTTGCTGCGCATCGATGTTGCGGTTAAGCGCTGAAATCTCCTCGCTCACCTCCTGTTGCCCCGACCGGATCTCCGAAAGCGCTGCCTTGTCTTCAGGTGACAACGCCGGCATTGGGACGACTTCACGTGCCGTTAACGCCTCGATCATTCGGTCGATATGGGGCCAGTAAAATGCACCCCCAACGCATAGCCCGATGAAGACGGCGATAAATCCAAAAACCCACGGAAGGCGTCTTGATGACTTCTGCAAGACGGGCGGCAACTCCGAACCGTTCGCTTGATCAATCACATTCATCATTCTTTCTCTCGATCTATAATAGCTCTCGTTGCCGAGATAATAGATGACGGTCAAGAGCGTCCATGTGAAAGTAATTGGCATGCGCACAAAGATATCGGGAAAGATCATGCCGCTTCAGCGTCCATCTCGTTCAACAAATCGATGTTTAACCGCGCCAACAGGCACTCGGCGCATTAACGCTGCACAGGCAATGAAAAAACGCACGATACGATCGCGGCCATAGCTCTAAGTACACTCGCGGTGGCGCGGGCTCCTCCGCACAGGCCGCAATCTGCGGGCGCTCTATCGAAAGATAAACAAGCACGCTCGCAGAAGGCGGGCTCAGCTTCTCAGATCAACTCTGCGCCTGAATGGATGGCTTTAGCGCGCTTCACCATCTAAATCCTGCTGGTCCGCCATGGAGCAAACAGGAGAGCCTGCGGCAGCGATCAGGTTGAAATCGGGCGAGAGCCGATCTCGACATACTCGGAGTTTTAATATGCGAGGCCAGACAGCCGCTGGGACAGTCCGACGTCGACGAGGCGTCCGACGACGATCCCGTGCGAATACCGTTCGATGATCTCGTCGACTTCGCATTCGAGTGCAGCCAATGCCTCGCCAAGCAAGGGCACGCCACTGGCACCTCTCGTCCAGGAGAAACCGTCGAAACGCTCTTTGCCTTTGAATCGGCCATTACTGAAGCGTTCGGCAATGTCGCGTTGATCCGCGCCAAGGATATTCGCTCCAAAGGTCCTGTGGCGCGCAATTAGAGAAAACGAGGAGGCTTGCCTGTTGATGTTGACGAGAAGCTGCGGAGGATCGACGCTGAGCGAGGTAACCCGTTGAAGTTTGCGGGGACCCAGCGCGGCCCCTCGATCTTTGTCTGGCTTTTCACAGCCGTGTACGAAAGAAGACATCGCGCGCCGTGGCGCATGGCGAGCTGTTTCAAAGCGTAATCAGGCGGTTCAACGCGTGGGGAGCGCTGGCATGGTCGTTGCTCTCGCAGCCGGCAACAACGGCGCTGGCTACTCCCCTTCTGGCGCGCGAGGAATGGTGCAATATGAGCTTGGTAAGATCATTGGAAAGTGCGGAAGTTGATGCCTTCTATACGTTCGATGAGGGGCGTCTTGCATCCGTCACGCGCGAATTCACCGAGCATTTCTCAGGACGCGTGCTGTATGCGGTGAAGGCGAATCCGTTGCCCAAAATTCTTCACGCGGTCTCTCGCGCTGGAGTGGCCGGATTCGACGTGGCGTCGCTGGCCGAAGCCCGCCTTGTCCATTCGACTGTTCCCCGGGCCTGTTCATGGTTCATGAATCCCGTGAAATCTCTTCGCGATATCGAACGGACGTTCCGAGATCTGGGGGTTCGCGACTATGTCATCGATTGCGAAGCCGAGCTGCGGAAGCTCCTTGAGGTGCTGCCGTCGCATGATCCGGAAATACGAATCTACGTCCGGTTCAAGTGTAGCGGGACGTGCGCCATCTTAGACTTAAACGGCAAGTTTGGTGTCTCGCCCGCCGAAGCGAGCCGTCTGCTGGGTCTCGTCAACGCGCAATCGCGCTGGACCACGGGCTTGGCCTTTCACCCAGGTTCCCAAACGATCGTTGTCGATCCGTACCTGCATGGCATTCGGGCGGCCGTCGACATTATTGAAGCTGTTTCTCCGGCTCCCACAGCGCTCGATATTGGTGGCGGCTTTCCCGGCCATTATCTGAACGTCCCCTATAACTCTCCCTTGAGCATGCTCTCCGACATCACGAAACTTGTGCGCGAAACGGATGCACTGAAGCGTGTTGAACTCTTGTGTGAGCCCGGACGAGCACTGGTTCATGATAGCATCTCTTTGTTTTGCCGGGTGATCTTAAGAAAAGACGGGGCGCTCTACTGCGGCGCGGGCATCTACAGCGGGCTCTCACCTGCCCGGCAATATTTTCTGCTCCCCGCCCGTGCTTGGCGTGGGGGACGGCCGATCCAGACTGAGGAGTGGCAGGACTTCATCATCTTCGGCCCAACTTGCGACGGCACGGACAGGCTTGGATTCTCGTATTCACTGCCACGCGATTTGCACGAAGGCGATTGGATTGAATTCCAGAATGTGGGCGCCTATACGCAAATGGCGAGATTCAACGGGTTCTCGGTCGATAAGATCGTGGCTGTAGGGCAGGATGAACTTACCGTGTTGCCCGCCGCGTAGTTGCTCATGAACATACTAGTCAGGTGAATTCTAAAGTTCGCCACATAAAGTCTGGTGGGCTTTGTGATGGCAGAAGTTGGCGATGTCTCGTTTTGTAACCAGAGCGAACTGGCATAGAATGAGCCAGTGCATGGCGAAGCGGTAGGGCCTCGTGACCTCGCAGTGGCAATATCAAGTTAGGTTTGATGTCCGCGATACTGCGGTAGCGGAATCAATACGTCGAAATTTTCGCGATCCGGCACTGAGGCCTCTATTCGATATACTCACGGCGCATGGTGTGGCACCGAAATGTCAGTTCGACGCCTTTGCGGAGTATGTCGCCGCGGCAGAGGAAAACGGCGTCAAAGTTATCCGCTCTATCGGTGGACGAAGGCAACGATCGAAGATCCGAAGAAGAAGGAAAAATATCTGAAATCCTTTACGCTCTACGTGGATGATCAAGAGGTCTATGAAAGGGAGATTGCTGACGCGCTAGAAGCGGACTTGCAGCCGGTCGCCCGTAGCGGGATCATCAGTCAAATATCTAAGTTCGACAGCAATCCTGCCAACAATCCTCAACCGCCAGAACGCTCCCGCGAGTGAGGCTAGCTCGCTATGCGGGTGAGTTGAGACGACCGCTCCTGGGCCCATCGCGACATTTTGCGCTGGGTGTATGGGTACCTCACACCCGTTTTGCCTTTAGAGCGTTTCACATTTTGACTGAAGCATAACCAGCGTTAGCGAAGTAGTTGGCGCATTCGCGAGGCTGGATGTCCTGGACGAGGTGACCGATGTGGCGCCAAGTATCCTCGATGGTGCGCTTCTGAGCCTGCCGCATCCAGTGTTTGATCTTGGAGAAAGCCTGTTCGATCGGGTTGAGGTCGGGCGAGTATGGCGGCAGGTACCAGAGCCTGGCGCCAGCAGTCTGGATCATCTGCCTGACAGCTTTCGACTTGTGGCTTCCGAGATTGTCGAGAATGACGATGTCGCCTTCGCGCAGAGTTGGCAGGAGCAGGTGCTCTATATAAGCGCGGAAGCATTCGCCGTTGATCGGGCCGTCGAAGACGCAGGGCGCCGTGAGTTGGTCATGGCGGAGCGCGCCGAGGAATGTGAGGGTGCGCCAGTGACCGTGCGGCGCGAAGCCGCGCAGGCGAGCCCCTTTGGGGCCCCAGCCCCGCAAAGGGGCCATGTTGGTCTTGATCCAGGTCTCATCGATGAAGACGAGCCGGCCCGGATCGAGCCCGGCCTGCCAGGATCGCCAGCGCTGGCGCCTACGAGAGACGTCGGCGCGAGCCTGTTCGAGGGCGAACAGTGTTTTTTTTGAACCGAAGCCCTTCCCGGCGCAGGAACAGCCAGACCGCGTTGTGCGAGACCTTGACCCCGCGGGCTGCCAGTTCCGCCTTCGGACCATGTAGCGTCAGGTGCGGCGTCTGAGTGATCCGCTCGACGATGAAGGCGCGGTGCGAATCAAGCACAGGTTTGCGATGCCCGCCCATCTTGCCGGGCACAACCGAGCCCGTCGCCCGCTGGCGCTGGGACCACTTCACAACCGACGAGACCGCAACACCAAACCGTCCCGCCACAGACCGGCAGCTCTCGCCCGCCAAAACAGACGCCACCACACGCTCGCGAAGATCCAGGGAAAGAGGTCGGGTCATGCGATGCTGGCCTCCAATCCAGTCAGCATCTTGAATCACAAACCGCCAAAAACCGGAATCCCCTCCGATTCAATTAAGCAATGAAACGCTCTAGGCAAAGTTAAGCTAGCCGATCGAGAGATGACGAATCGCGGTCTATAAGAACGGGCGTTATCTGCGCGAGTCTAACAGCGAGCCATTTGACCAGAATCATGAGCGAGGAGCCACGGCTCCCTATGCCGGAATTTACCGGTGCATGGGCTGGCATCGCGAGATCGGCATCGTAGCGGACCACGTCTTACCGCCACAAGGACATCATACGCACGCGGTGCATTTTTCAAGCGTGACCACCCGGTTCGCAGACTTACTCGGAAATACAAGGAATATTGATTTTGGCGACTGAGTGGGCCTATCTTTTCGACTTTGCAAGCCTAACAGCCTGCATTGAACGCGGCGGCATTTTCGCGGCGAGCTTAGAGCAAGCGCATCAGCTGTCAGCCGTTTCATAATTGCGATGGAATTGGTGGGTAATTCTTTGGAATGCGTGGACTTCTGATCGTTTTTGTGGCGCTTACAATAGTGTTGGCGGCACGCGGCCGACACCAAGATGGCTTTGTGCCGCGGCTGACCGCGTCCATGCCGCCAGTCAACGTGCCCTAGTCTTATGATCGTGCTCGAGTAGCGCGACCATTTGACTTTCCGCTGACAGATCCGGGCAGCCGGCTTTCCCGCAGCCCCGCTCTTCCGGGGGACAACCCGCGTCATATCCGCGCCTGTGCCCAAATGTGAGCGGCGTCTTACCATCCGGCGGTGAGCCAAGCGCATCTGTCGGACGCGCGTTTCTATGAACCAGCCACAGCGAGCTTCACGACAGTCGCTGATGACCGGGCTCATCTTGCATGAGCCTAGGATTTGGGACATTTGCACTCTATGTCACTCGTTCGGACGGGCTTCGGGTACCGAAGCCTGTCGCCGCCTATTTCGATACGTCACATTTTGACGTAAGGTGCGATTCAAGCGCCTTAGATAGCTTGTCGTGTGAGACTTTTCGGACGACTCGGTTGTGTCGCAGGTAATCCGAGGCGCACAGTATGTGTACGATGTCCAACATGAATCCTATCAAGCTCCAAAGCTAAAGACGCGCCCAAAGCACAAGGCAGCATCTTAAGTCTAGCTTTAAGGTCACGTGGCGAATGCAAGTCGATGTGTTCGGCGCCGAAGGTCGGCGGCGATGGAGTTGCGACGAGAAGGTTCGTCATGTCGGATGGACCTTGCAGGCTGGCGAGACGGTCTGCGGCGTCGCGCGCCGGTACGGGGTGGCTCACAGCCTGCTGTTCACCAGGCTTCGACAAGTGCACCAGGGGCGACCGGGCGGAGATTCCGTGCAGCTCTTGTTCCTGTCGAGATCACAACTACGCTGACTCCGGTATTGATCAGCACGCCGCCACCGGCGTCTTCACAGCTCGCCCATCGCTTCAGGATTTAGTTGAACGCCTTGGCCAGGTCATGGCCGTCGGACAGTTTGGCGAGCTGTTTGCGCATATAGACCTATCGCGATGCCGGCATGCCCTTTCGCGCAAACCGGGGCATCGGCGCGCACGCTGTCTGGAGCACGGGCGATCCGCCCAGCAGCGACTTCGGCGCGCAAAGGTGATCTGATACTGGACGAGGTGCCGAACGATCTGCGCTAGCTCTCGCAGCCAGCGTTGCCTGGCCTCGAGTTGCTGAGTATCGGATCATCGATCAAGCGGAGCGATACCTCCAATTCCCGACCTCCGCGTTAGGTTCTAAACGCATCGCAATCTTAGAACGAAATCAGCCGACGATTCTCATTTGAACCGGCACCAGATCGGCGGGCCTTTACCATCTCGAATTTAGGGCAGAGGAATTGAACTGTAGATGACATTAGGTCGAGAGACAGAGCCATACGACTCACTCAGAAGAAGAACGACGCTCGGCGGCAAACTCGAAGAGGTGATTTGGGGCAGCCCCACAGAGATCCCGCGGGCCCAGCCGATTTTCCTGCTACAAACACTTGTTCCCCAAAAAATCGGTCCTATTTCAGCTGCGCCTGCATTGGCACTCGCAGGCAGCGATTGCTAGCAATCGTGAAATTTTCAACGGGTGTAAATGCTTAGGAGATCTGTATGGAATTCCGTCCGCTTCACGACCGGGTCGTGGTCAAGCGCATCGACGCAGAAGAAAAGACCGCTGGCGGCATCATCATTCCGGACACTGCCAAGGAAAAGCCTTCGCAAGGTGAAGTCATCGCCGTCGGCCCCGGAGGCCGCGACGAGAGTGGCAAGCTGATCCCGATCGACGTCCTGGTCGGCGACCGCGTCCTGTTCGGCAAGTGGTCAGGCACCGAGGTCAAGATCGACGGCCAGGAGCTGTTGATCATGAAGGAGAGCGACATCCTGGGCGTTCTCACGGACGCGTCCGCCAAGAAGAAGGCCGCCTAAACCATCGCTCGCACCGCTCATCCTGAGGAGCGCCTGCTGGGCGTCGCCAAGGGTGAGACCAAGTAAAACATTCAGGAAAACCCACATGTCAGCCAAAGAAGTCAAGTTCGGCGTAGACGCCCGCGACCGCATGTTGCGCGGCGTCGAAATTCTCAACAACGCGGTAAAGGTCACGCTCGGCCCCAAGGGACGCAACGTCGTGCTCGACAAGTCGTTCGGCGCTCCCCGCATCACCAAGGACGGCGTCACCGTCGCCAAGGAGATCGAGCTCGACGACAAGTTCGAGAACATGGGTGCGCAGATGGTGCGCGAAGTCGCCTCCAAGTCCGCCGATGCGGCCGGCGACGGCACCACCACCGCAACGGTGCTTGCCGCTGCGATCGTTCGTGAAGGCGCCAAGTCGGTTGCCGCCGGCATGAACCCGATGGACCTGAAGCGTGGTATCGACCTGGCCGTGGAAGCCGTGGTCGCCGACCTCGTCAAGAACTCCAAGAAGGTCACCTCCAACGACGAAATCGCCCAGGTCGGCACCATTTCCGCCAACGGCGACGCCGAGATCGGCAAGTTCCTCTCCGACGCCATGAAGAAGGTCGGCAACGAGGGGGTGATCACCGTCGAGGAAGCCAAGTCGCTGGAAACCGAGCTCGACGTCGTCGAGGGCATGCAGTTCGACCGCGGCTACATCTCGCCCTACTTCGTCACCAACGCCGACAAGATGCGCGTTGAGATGGACGACGCCTATATCCTCATCAACGAGAAGAAGCTCTCCTCGCTGAACGAGCTGCTGCCGCTGCTCGAGGCCGTGGTGCAGACCGGCAAGCCGCTGGTCATCGTCGCCGAGGACGTCGAGGGTGAAGCCCTCGCGACCCTGGTCGTGAACCGCCTCCGCGGCGGCCTGAAGGTCGCGGCCGTCAAGGCTCCGGGCTTCGGCGATCGCCGCAAGGCCATGCTCCAGGACATCGCGATCCTGACCGGCGGCCAGGCGATCTCGGAAGACCTCGGCATCAAGCTCGAGAACGTCACGCTCAACATGCTCGGTCGCGCCAAGAAGGTGATGATCGACAAGGAGAACACCACGATCGTGAGCGGCGCCGGCAAGAAGGCCGACATCGAGGCGCGCGTGGCTCAGATCAAGGCGCAGATCGAGGAAACCACCTCGGATTACGACCGTGAGAAGCTCCAGGAGCGTCTGGCCAAGCTCGCCGGCGGCGTCGCGGTGATCCGCGTCGGCGGCGCGACCGAGGTCGAGGTGAAGGAGCGCAAGGATCGCGTTGATGACGCGATGCATGCGACCCGCGCCGCGGTCGAGGAAGGCATCGTCCCGGGCGGCGGCGTCGCCCTGCTCCGTGCCTCCGAGCAGCTCAAGGGTCTGCGCACCAAGAACGACGACCAGAAGACCGGCGTCGAGATCGTGCGCAAGGCGCTCTCCGCGCCCGCTCGCCAGATCGCGATCAACGCCGGTGAAGACGGCTCGGTGATCGTCGGCAAGATCCTGGAGAAGGAGCAATACGCCTACGGCTTCGACTCGCAGACGGGCGAGTATGGCAACCTCGTCAGCAAGGGCATCATCGACCCGACCAAGGTGGTCCGCGCCGCGATCCAGAACGCTGCCTCGGTGGCGGCGCTGCTGATCACCACGGAAGCGATGGTCGCCGAGCTGCCGAAGAAGAACACCGGCGCGCCCGCGATGCCCCCGGGCGGCGGCATGGGCGGCATGGACTTCTGATCCAACTCTCTCTAAAATGCGACCCCCGGCAGAAAAATGCCGGGGGGATTTTTTTGCTCGCGACTTTTTCAGTTCGTTGTTCTGATCTAGCGCTATGCGCTCTGCGGAAATGACGATCAGCAGTTGCTAGTCGTTCCGCTTGGGGCTTTGCGAGTCTGCTGGTAGGCATGTCATCGGGAGGACGAGCGGGTGATCGCGGTTCTGCACGGTCTTTCCCTGCGGCCTCAACGTCGGCGGCTGGTCAAGGCGAACACCTGAGAACGCCCGGTCGCGGTAGCCACCCATTGGCGCTACTGACTTAAATAGCATCGGTCCCCGCGCCTATCAATCGCTGTAAACGGATGCGCGAGCTAGGTGGTGGTCCCCGGGAAGAGCGATCCTCATCTCTCGTAATTTGGTCCGATCTGTTGCACCGTCCACAATCAGAAGAAGAACATCGCCAACTCAATCGAGACGGAAGATCTTTCGCCCAACCGCTACAATTTCCCGGTCGGTCGGAGGATTACTTGTCTCGACGTGCAGGGTGAGATCCGGCCTGTTCACTCTCAGGAAGTTCATCAGCTCGGTCTTCTCGGTTCCCGGTCCGATGATCAGCAGATCAGTGCAGCTACTCAGCGCCCGACCTACCCTGACGACAAACGTCGGATCGTCATTCACGGCAGAGCCAGTATGCGCTTTGCAATCAAGACGCTGGGGCGCCAAATGCGCGCGTACGGCCGTCGCGCTGACGCCCGTTAAACCTATGGAGAATATCTTAGCAATGAGGTGGTCGATCCACACGACCGCGTGCGAATGAATCTGAGTTGTCATGTCGCTCATGAATGGATTCCATTGTATTTCGTGATTCACCTGTCCGTCGGAGCGCAAGCCCGCACGCAAATTTCCTGCGGCTGACGATGCCAATCATGGCTCAAGTGATCAGCGTGAACCGACTCTACGTTGATGTAGCCGGGAACAGATCGCGTTGACCGTGAGCGCTTTACAGGTCCAAAACCTCATGCCGCACGCTGCCTCTTGACGGCCGTGGGCGGATGCACGCCGCTGTCCTTGGTGGAGGTGAGAATGAAGGGGACTGGGCAGGTCTTGCCCGGGACAAGCTTCTGATAGGGCGAGTAGGCCTCGATCCATCCGCGCTGCTCGCGATGGCGGGATCGCCATCCCGACTTGGTGAATCGAAGCATGTCGAACAGCGCCACCTGCACGATCGCTGCGTTGAAGAGGTCCCGGCGCTGAGTAATCGCGGTGCCCACCAGCAGACCTTCCTGGCTGGCGCCGACCACGCCCAGTCGGCGCGGAGAGGTGACCTCCGGCGGATTAGGTCCTCCGCAAAGGCGATGAAATGATCCCATGTCCGCTGCTTCGTTGCCGCTTGGGCCGACTGCTCGTGCCATCGCGGTCCAAACTCGCTGCCGCGCAGGTCCGCGACGACATATGCATTGCCCTGCTCGGGCCAGCGCCGCCCCACCGCTCCCGCATAGGATGGCAGGAGCGAAGCCTGGAATCCGCCATAACCATTGAGAAGGGCTGCGATCTCCGCTCCGAACCTCGCGTTCTTGGGACGCACCAGAAAGTAGGGAATCCGGGTCCCCTCCAGCGAAGTGGCCTCGAACTGCTCCGCAACATACCTGGACGCGTTGAACTTCGGAGGTGTCGTCCTCAGTATTTCAAGCCATTCGCTCGCCGCGTCGAAGTACCAGAGGGAGGTCGGCCCCGGATAGTTGGAGACGGTGAACAGCACCACGTCCGTTTCTTCGCTAGCGGCAGAGAGGCTGACGTTCTCGTTCGTAGGGAGCGGGATCGGCGTGGCCCGCCAAGTGCCCTGGTCGTACCTGTAGGTGAATGCCTTGCTCTGAACATTGTCAGGGATCGCCAGGATCAACAAGTTCTTGGTGACCGCGAACCCGCTGAGCGCTTGCCGAGGCTCGGGCTCGAAGACGAGCGATGGCATCGCGCGCAGCGGATCTTGCTTCCATTTGTCCAAGCCATATGAGATCATCGAGCCGGCCGCAAAGCGGGTGCTGCCGGACAGTATCCAGTCTTCATTGAGCGTCACGAGCAGGCGGCCAGTGACGATGCCGCTGATGTTCGCTTTCTTTGGCAGGTTTAGCTTGATCGGTCCGTTGGGCGCAAAGAGTACATACTCCTGCTCGAAGAAGCTTATGGCGCGCATGGCGCCAGCCGCATGAACTTTGCCTTCATTATCCCGCAGCACGAAGGGCGCCGCCACGGCATCGGTCGGCTCCCCACGGAAGACCTCGCGCGCTCGAACGAGCGGCTGAGCGCGCTTGAGCTCCCTCAAGAGGAAAGGGCAGCCAACCTGCGTCAGGGTCCGTTCTCCCCAATCCCGTGCAGTGAGGACCGTGTGGCGGTCGACCCAGCTGACGGCCTGCTTTCCCTCCAGAAGAGCGAAACCGGTCGTGACGAAGGCGTTGGTGTCCGGGTCGAACTCTCGGACGAGCACAGCGTCCTTACCGCCATCAGAAAATTGCACGAGGCACAGGCGCACTTGGGGCGGCAGGCAGGTAGTGCCTTTAAAGACCCAGCTTTTCTTACCCGCGACCGCCAGCGCGTCAATATCGAGGATGGTCTCCCAGTGCGGGTCCTGGCCGCGATAGCTGTCAAGCGTAGTACGCCGCCAGATGCCGCGCACGTGGTTCTCGTCCCGCGAGAAATTGCTGAGACCCCGCCGTTCCAACGAAACATAGGAAATCCGGTCTTTGGCCTGAAGGATGCTGATGGCCTCCTCATAGAAGCGGCGATTGCGGGGATCTGATTGGAGCGCGCCGAGCGTCTTGTCATTCTCGGCGCGGGCCAAATCCAGTGCGCGTGGCTCTTCGATTTCCTCGAGGCAAAGGAAGGAATCGTCCACCCGGGCCGCAGCGGCCCACTCCTGGGGCACCGCCGTGAAGGACAAACACGTCAGCGAGAGCAACACGGCGGCGAGGAGCGAGTGTTTCATGGGAGTAATCCTGGGCTGGGTGGGCCGCCCGGCTCGCGCGACTTGCGAGCTGGCCGAAAGCGGACAGAAGACGTACATTCGGTTTCGACAGCGGTCATGGGCGGGACTGTGCCCGCCGGTCCGAACGAAGCAAGCAGCGTGCCGCCTGAAAATTGGCGGTTCTCCAGCCGCTCGGTCGCGCCCCTTGGCTCAAACCTGACAATGCAGTGTTAGCTTCGAAAGTATTGTGATGAGCTTTACACTACTCACCGATGGAGCAGAGGTGCCCTGCTCTGGCATTTCACAGACCGGTCCGTAATCGCGCTAGAAACATTTATGGCGCGCCTAACTTGCAACGGCACGTGCTCAAGAAAGGCCCTCGCGCGGAGAATTTGCCGCTGGTTGGTGCAGCGAGCGCGAGCACATGTCAGCACGGCGCGTCATAATGCGGAGGATCCAGTGAAAAGCCCGCCGAGACGCCAGTCGTTCTCGCAATTCGCAGGCATTGCACGAAGTGACTCGCACTCCGCGGGATCGATCATAATCATTTGCAAGCGCTACGCACCCTTAGGCCCACATACCCAATCACCTGCGCAGGTTCCGTCGGGTAACAACAAGAACTGGCTCCACCGAATCAAGCACAGGCTCTCGACTTTCGTCAAAATCGTCGGGGCAGCGTCTCTTGATTGTTCATTAAGAGCGGCCACCAATGGTGATCCGCTACTCACCGACCTCCGAGATCGATGGGGCGTGCCAGGGAGAGGTTGGTCTTACCGGCGGGCAACAAAACCCGGCTCGGCCACACCGGGCGGGCCACTTATCAATGCCTTCAGGGTGACTGCCCAGAACGGCATCAACTTCTCCAACGCTCATCAAACCGTGGACAGTTCCGGGTACCCAGTGACGGAATACATCCGCCACAGCCTCAGCCGCGAAGGCAAACTCACGGTGCGGGCCTCAAAGCTGGTGGCCGGGCCGGCCAAGATCATGAACCAGGGGGAATTGGTCTGCGAACTGCGGGACGGCGCGAAGTTCGTCTTGAAATTGGAATGAGGCTTGAGCCGTTCTTAGCCGCGTCGGAATGTGACAGGTATCCCATTCGGCACGCACCGATGACAACTTCGATCGGGCTACATTACCTGAGGAGCGCTAGTGACCAGGATGCCCAGTTCGTTCGTGCTCACCGCTGCCTGCGCACATCGATGGATTCCGGCGGTAAAGCCGTTCGCGCGCGGCTCCGCGTTCGCTCCACTCATCCTAACCCGCATTTCTCACACGGCCGATAGCTGTGCGACAGAGGATAGAAGGTCTAGCGAAGGCGATGAGGAGCCGTTGCGCTGGAGGCGCGGGTGGCGATTTG
>NZ_JADPKH010000064.1:0-1073 GCF_023073835.1 Bradyrhizobium sp. 153
GTGCCGCGAAACGTTGCTTTGCCCGACACGGCTATAACGGCACCACGACCAAGAGCGTGGCGGCCGCCGCTGCTATTTCCGAGGCGCTGCTGTTCAAGCATTTCCCGTCCAAGGCGGCGCTCTACGCCGAGATCCTGAGCGACGAATGCGAGGCGGATCCGGCCCTGATGGAGCTGCTCGAACGGGAGCCCTCGACTGCCACCCTGGTCGAGGTGATCCGCGGCATGGTCGAGCATTTCCTTCACATCGCCGACGGGCCCGACCAGGAGGAGGCGCAGCGCCTGCGACTGATGGCCACGAGCCATTTGGATGATGGCGAATTCGCCCGTTTGCTATATGCCAAGATCGAGACGCTGATCGGGGCTGTCTTCGTCGCCTCACTCGAGCGCGCGGTTGCCGCGGGGGACGCACGGCCGTGCACTGGCGATCCACTCAACCTGTTCTGGTTCGCGCATCATTCGGTGATGACGGCGGCGCTGACCAGGCTGCCGGCCACGCCCTGTCTCGCTTACGGCAAGGCAAACGATCTGGAGCGGCAGCTCTGTGAATTTCTCCTGAGAGGTATCGGACTTAACGACGCCGCAATTGCTGCGCATCTAGGCCACAATCAGGCCGCGAATGCCGGCAAGACGGCGATTGCAGAAAGTGCATGACATGAACATCGTAGCCGAACACAAGATTTCGGGCCAACCGATCGACAACAAGGCTCCCAAGCGTCCGGTCCGGCCGGTGCTGTGGTTCATCATCGTCGGCGCGCTTCTCGCCGCGCTCGTCGGTGGCCTCGTCTGGTTCAATTATTTCCGCGGCCAGATGATCAAGCAGTTCTTCGCCAACAACAAGCCGCCGCCGACCGCGGTAAGCGCGGCCGAGGCGAAGTCGGAGGTGGTGCCGAACCTGCTCACCGCGGTCGGCAGCCTTGTCGCCGTGCATCAGGTCGACGTCAGCGCCGATGTCAATGGCCGCGTCACCGAGATCAAGTTCGAGCCCGGTACGCGTGTCGAAGCCGGCACGCCGCTGGTGCAGCTGTTCGACGCACCGGAGCAGGGCGATCTCGCCAATTACAAGGC
Source organism: Bradyrhizobium sp. 153 (assembly GCF_023073835.1). Taxonomy (NCBI): domain Bacteria; kingdom Pseudomonadati; phylum Pseudomonadota; class Alphaproteobacteria; order Hyphomicrobiales; family Nitrobacteraceae; genus Bradyrhizobium; species Bradyrhizobium sp. 153. Next base: position 1,068 of record NZ_JADPKH010000064.1, read on the forward strand.
GCAGGC
>NZ_JADPKH010000100.1:0-61520 GCF_023073835.1 Bradyrhizobium sp. 153
GCGGCCAGGCGCCGCTTCACAGGCCGAACATATGACCGCACCGTCATCCCTTGTTCAACCAGAGAAAGAGCTTGCAGCCCGGGCCGTTCCACATATGAGCCAGAGCCCGGGCACCATGGCCGAGAAATAGGGTCCCCACACGCCGGGGACGAAGGACGGAGCCGACGTGGTCGTCATGGTACAGGCGGAGGTTCCGAACACATAGGCCATGCGCGTCAGCACCGTGCCCGCCGTACCGCGCGCGCCCACCGTTCCGACGCCGCCAGCATGGGCGTCGATAAGGCCGGCGGCGACCGCCGTACCCGCAATGAGGCCGAGATCGGCCGCGGCCTTCGCCGTCAGGCCCGCCGCCAATCTCGTTCCCCCGGGCACGATCTCGGTGCCCATCCTGCGAAACTGCTCGTCCGCGAGCACGCCGAGGCCGACCTTGCGGAAGAATTGATCGTCCCAACGGTTTTCGTGACCCAGATAGGTCCACTTGCATGTCACGGTACATGTGGAGCGAGACAGGCTCCCTGTCGCCCGCCAGGAGAGAAAGTCGGTCAAGTCCATGAACTGCCACGCATGGCAGAACGTGTCTGGCATGTTCTCGGCGAGCCACAACAGTTTCGGCGTCTCCATCTCGGGTGAGATCGTTCCGCCGACATAGTCGAGAACTTTTTCGCCCGTCTGGTTGATGCGGCGCGCCTGATCGGCGGCGCGGTGATCCATCCATACGATGACGTTGCGGGCGGGATCGCCGGACGGTCCGACGGGCAGCGGCGCGCCGCCCTCGCCTAGCACCACCAGCGAGCAGGTCGCGTCGAAGCCGATGCCGGCGATGCTGTCGGGCGCGACGCCGGCCTGCGCCACCGCGCCCCGCACGCTGCGACAGACGGCATGCCAGATATCCTGGCTGGACTGCTCGACGACATCGCCGGCCTCCCGCCAGAGCGCGACAGGGGCGCTGTCACTCGCAAGGAGCTTGCCGGCGCGGTCGAACACGCCGGCCCGTGCGCTGCTGGTGCCGACATCGATGCCAAGGAAATGGCGGTTATCGGATTGCTTGGTCATGAGACGCTACAGATCGTTGCTCTGCGGCAGGATGACGAGGTCGCGGATGGTGACGTTTCTCGGACGCGTCAGCATGAAGAGCACCGCCTCTGCGACCTCCACCGGCTGCATCAACCCGCCGGCCGCCATTTCCTCCTCCACCTTCGCCTTGGGCCAGTCCTTGATGAGCGCGGTCACGACCGGACCTGGTGCAACCGCGCCGACGCGCAAACCATGCTTGGCGACCTGCCGGCGCAGCGTGTGCACGAAAGCCTGCACGGCGTGCTTTGAGGCGGTGTAGATCGGTTCCCAGACGACGGGGACGAGCCCTGCGATCGAACTGGTGACGATGATGTCGCCGCTTTTTCGTTCGACCATATGCGGCAGTACCGCATGGATGGAGCGGAACAGCGCATTGACGTTCAAATTGAGCATGCGGTCCCAGGCGTCGGGATCGCCGCCAAGCACCTCGCCGCCGACATAGGCGCCGGCATTCGCATGAAAGATGTCCAGCTGGCCCGCCTTCTCCAGCACCTGCGGCATCATGGTTTGCACGCTCACAAGATCGGTGAGGTCGACACGCAATGGAATCGCCCGGTCGCCCAGCCCGGCGCAGACGCTGCTCAGCGCCTCCTCCGCACGATCGATCAGCACCACCCGCGCACCCGCGCCGATCAATGTTCTGGCACATTCCAGACCGATGCCCGACGCGGCGCCGGTGATCGCGGCAACTTTTCCTGCAAGTTCTTGGGCCAAGGCTTGTCCTTTTCTTGTTCGGGTTATTCAAGCTCGGCCATGGGAGAGACGCGAGCGCCGTGCCAGCGAATCGACGATGACCGCAATGGCAAGGACCGCGCCCGTAATCATGTACCGTAGCGACGAGGAGAGATCGAGCAGCGTCAAGCCGCTCGCGATGGACTGGATGACGATGACGCCGAGCAATGCGGAATAGGCGCTGCCGCGGCCGCCGAACAGGCTCGTGCCGCCGATGACCGCGGCGGCGATTGCGTTGAGGTTCACATCCCCGGTCCCGGCCTGCTGGCTGGACGATGCCAGCCGCGCCGCGGCCAATATGCCACCGGCGGCCGCCAGTGTGGAGCACAGCACGAACGCGGACAAATGGACGCGGCGAACGTTGATGCCGGCGCGGCGCGCCGCCTCGCGATTACCGCCGACGGCGGACATCGAGCGGCCCCATTTGGTCCGCGTCAACGCGTAGTTCATGACCACGCACAAGCCGACGAACAGGCCGAACATCCAGGGAATGCCGCGCCCGAGATTGAGATAATACACGACGAATTCGAGCACGATGGTGACCAGCAGCGCCTTCAGCACCATGCGGCCGAGCGAACTGGCCGAGAGGCCCGCCGCCCGCCGACGCGCGGCCGTCCGGTAGTCGGTCACGAACATGACCAGGATCGCGACCGCCGCCAGCACATAAGACACGATCGGCGGCATGACGAGCATCTGACCGAAATTGACCAATGGCGATCCGTACGGAAGATTGATCGAACCGGAGGAGCCGAGCAGATAGAGCTGCAGGCCGAGCCACGCCAGCAGGCCGGCCAGCGTCGACACGAAGCTCGGCATCCCCAGGCGATTGAACAGAAACGCATAGAGCGCGCCGATGGCCGCGCCCAGCACCAGCGCCGTCACGATCGCAACGGCGACCGGCCAATCCTGACCGACCCAGAGCACGCCGACGAGTGCCGATGCAAACCCGCTCACCGAGCCGACCGAGAGATCGATCTCGCCGACCATCAGGATGCAGACGATGCCCAGCGAGATCACGCCCACCGTCGAGCAATCGAACAGCAAATTGACCAGATTGTCCGGCGCGAGAGAGACCGGGTTGAGGCTCTCGAATGCCGTGCAGATGACAATGAGCCCGACGACCACCGGCAGCGAGCCGAGGTCGCCCGACCGCACCCGGTCGACAAAGGCGCGGATCGTGTTGCCGAGCGTATCCGCGTGCTTGACCCGTTCGTCGCTGCGGTCGAGCAGCCGCGCCGTCGAAACCGGGTGCGTCTCGCCCGTCATCGCCCAAGCTCCGGCGGCTGATGGGCGCGGCGCCGGCTGGCGCGGCGCGAGACCGAGTTTTCGTCCGCACCGGTAATCGCCGTGACGAGATCCTGGTTGGAGACGTCGGGCTCGAATTCACCGTTGTTGCGGCCGAGCCGCAGCACCACGATCCGGTCGGCGACGGCGCGAACGTCCTCCATGTTGTGGCTGATCATGATGACGCCGAGGCCGCGGGCGCGAACGCGCTCGACGAGGTCGAGCACCTCGGCGGTCTGGGCGACGCCGAGTGCGGCGGTGGGCTCGTCGAGCAGGATGAGCTTCGGTTCAGTGAGCAGTGAACGCGCGATCGCAACCGTCTGGCGCTGTCCGCCGGAGAGCGATGCCACGGGCTCGCGCACGCTCGGAATCCGCGCCGACAATTCGTTGAGCAAGGTCCAGGCGCGAAGCTCCATGGAGACCTCGTCGAGCCGCAGCGGATTGAGCTCGCGGCCGAGGAAGATATTCGCGACCACATCGAGATTCTCGCAGAGCGCCAGATCCTGGAAAACGGTGGCGATGCCGAGGCCGAGCGCGGTGGCCGGATCGGACAGGACGACATGTTCGCCGCCGAAGGCGATCGTTCCGGAGCTGGGCTGGTGCACGCCGGCAAGGATCTTTACCAGGGTGGATTTCCCAGCGCCATTGTCGCCCACGAGCGCCACGACCTCGCCGGCATGCACGTCGAGATCAACGTTGGTCAGGGCGGACACGGCGCCGAAATGCTTGGAAATTCCGCGAAGACTCAGGACCGGCTGACGCGGTCCGCCCTGCGCGCGATCGACATCCGGGGTCGTGGTCATATCCAGTCCGTCCTCTCGACGTCGGTCCCGGCCGCGGCGAGCGGCCGGGACCCAGGCATTCATTGCGTGATGCCGAGCTTCTTGCAGCCGACGGCATATCGGCCGGTGCAGAGCTGATCGGCCGTCTGGATCTTCTTGTCGATGATCTCCGCCTTCAGGTTCTCCTGCGTGACGACCGCCGGCACGAACAGCTTCGATGGCGCGTTGAAAAGCGTGGTTTCCGCCTTGGGCGTCTCGCCGGAAAGGAACTTCACCGCCGCCTCGGCCGCCGCAGCGGCCACGATCTCGCTGGGCTTGGAGATCGTGTTGTACTGATCGCCGGCGATGATGAGCTGAAGCGCGGCGATCGTCGCATCGTTGCCCGTCACCGGCGGCACCGGATCGACGCCCGCGGCCTTGAAAGCGGCAATTGCGCCACCGCCGGTGCCGTCGTTGGCGGCCACCACACCGAGGATCTTCTTACCGAAGCGGGTGACCTGGCCGCTCGCCCATTGCTGCGCCTTCGGCGGCGCCCAGTCCGGCGTGTCGTATTCGGCGAGAAGCGGATAGCCGCTCTTATCAAGGCCCGCGTGGATGCCCTTCTTGATGAGGCCCGCAGCGGCATCGGTCGGCGACCCGTTGATTTCGAGCACGCCCTCACCTTCCTTCGCCGCGACGTTGGTGGCCTTCAGATGCTTGATGAGCGAGTCGGAGATGGCTTTGCCGATGGCTTCGTTGTCGAAGGAGACGTAGAAATCGACTTTGGCGTCGGGCACCGGCCGGTCATAGGCAATGACCTTGATGCCCTGCGACTGCGCCATCTTGACGAGGGAGGCTGCGGCGGTGGAATCGACGGGGTCGAGCACGATCACCTTGGCGCCCTGCGAGATGACCGAGTTGAACTGCTGTTGCTGCCGCGCTGCATCGGCGCTGGCGTTCTGATAGATCACCTTGCAGCTCTCGCAGAGCTTCTTCATCTCCGCGGCAAAGCCCGGATAATCGTGCTGTTCGTAGCGGGTGGAGGCCTGGTCCGGCATCAGGAAGGCAACAGTCGCATCCTTCACCTCTGCGGCCTGCGAGATCATGGCCGTTGTGCCGAGCAGCGACACCGCCAGAGCAAGCGTGCCTGCATGTTTCGGGGAGAACTTTTTCATTCGGACTTTCCTTTCCAGAACTGGAGTGCTGTGGTTGATCCTTGAAGATGGGCCTTCGCGGCTCCCGTCCCGGCGGCGATGAGTGCCGGGGCTCTGAAGCCGCACGGAATTCCTGGACAAGCGATTCCTGTCGCGGGCTGCCATCGGCATGCCCGCGTCATTCTTCCCGTTTTGGTCTCCTCCTTTGCTTTTTCGCCGGCTAGGCCGCGCGTGCCGTATCGATGTTCTGCGCGAGCAATCGCCTGAAGCGCGAAGGCGGCATACCTTTCTCGGCCAAAAACTGCCGATTGAAGTTGGAGAGATTGTTGAAGCCGACCTCGAAGCAGATGTCGGTGATGGAAGCCTGCTCGTCGCTCATCAGGATCTGACAGGCGAGATTGACGCGCAGGCGCTTGACGTATTGCACCAGCGACATGCCCGTGTGCCGGCGGAAGGAGCGCGAAAACGCGCTTTGCGACTGGCCGGCGATCGCCGCAAGCTCGGCTTCACCGAAAGGCTGAGTCAAATTCTGTCGGATGAAGGCAAGCGCCTTATTCATGCCCGCCGACATATACCCGGACGGGTCGGGCAGATAATTCGGACTGGAGAGCGGACGCGCATTGCGGGCGCGGCAGAGTGTCCCCAAGATCATCAGGAACAGTTCGATCCGGCGCACACCGTTCGCAGTCACGATCTCCTCCATCAGCGGAGAGATCTTGTCGCTGGTGCTGCGCGTAAAGAGCGCGCCGCGCCGGGAGAAATCCAGCAGCGCGGCGAGGCCCGACAGCTCCGGCATGACCTTCATCAGGTCGCCGATGAACTCTTCGCTGAACTGGAGGACGCGCCCGCGTAGCGGGATGGTGTTTCCGGCCGGCACATCACTCACCCAATTGTGCGGCAGATTGGGGCCGGTGAGCACGAGATTGCCCGGCTCGAACTCGCCGATGAAGTCGCCGACGAAATAGCGACCGCTGGTCGTCACAACCTGGTGGAGCTCGTATTCGGGATGGAAATGCCAGCGGACGGTGTGGAATGGGTAGCCGTGCGACCACGCCTTGAACGACTCGCCGCGCCGTATCTGGACAACTTCCAGGTCCGGTTCCATATCCGCTCCCTTCAGGCCGGTGCGGTTTGCAATGAGCCGCACCTGTTCCCTTATTGGCTGAATTTGCTTCAGCGCTTCCTCTCGCCCGAGATCGTAGCGAGCGGTATCTGGACCCGCCACCACGATTTCAATGTGCGACTGATACTTTTTTGACATGCATTGCGGCGCCCGCGGGCATGTCGCGGCTGGGATTGCGCAGACGGATCAATCAGATCGGGCAATTAGAGCTATCAAGCCGCCGAATCCTCGTGCCGCAACCGGAGGCCCTGCTGTCAAAAGCGCATGATGGCTGTAACCGAATCCTTGTTGGTCCGTCGGTGCACACGTCATCCACACGCAGCCCACCTCAGAAATTGAACTTTCTGAATTCTTCAATCCATGCCCGAGCTGCTTGAGGCTACCTTGGCCGAAAGGATCGGTGCTAATCAACCCCTGTGGCCCGGACCTATCGGTGTCGAAGACTCTGAGCGCCCGACCTTTATGTACGACCAAGCGCGCGGAATTTCTCCATCAATGAAAAGACAATGGCTTTCAGATCTCCGCCGGGATAAGCCGAGCTCGCTGGCCGGCCCGCCTCTCAGCGCGACGGGCGGAGAACAGTTCGACCAAATACGCTAAACTGCGCTATCCTCGCCACCCGCACTACTCCCACTCAATGATTCAGGAAGCCGTTTTCGCGTTGATTAACAAGCATAAATCCTCAAAGCTGACGGTCTAATGCCGACGGTATACCCGACCCAAATTTTTGGTCTTGAATTCACAGGAAAATTTCCGAGGCTCTGAGGGGCGGCACTTTCAGCAACTATCGGTATCAGTCGACGAACATAGACGTACACTAAGCCGAAACGGACTCCTCTTGGGCTTTGGCCGACTGTCAGCCGATACCGTCAGCGGTCATTGGCGCACAACCCCATTGATAGTCAGCTTCGGTCGGTGTCCAGTCTAGCTGATCCGGAAGTTCGGTGACGTGTCGGGCGATTTCGGCCATCCTTGCGCGCGCCTGCGGTCGGGGCATCCCACTCTAACTTCGGGGCAAAAGCGCATCGCTGATCTTCTCGGCCGCCATGATCACGGGGATGTTGGTATTGGCCGTCGGCAACCGCGGCATAATCGAGGCATCCGCCACGAAAATATTGTCGCTGCCGATCACCCTGCCCTCGGGATCGACTACCGCCGTGGGGTCGGCGGAATCGCCCATGCGGCATGTCCCCACGGGGTGCCAGACGCCGAACACGCTCTGCCGCACAAAGGCTTCAAGGGCACGGTCGTCCGCCAGCGTCGCCCGGAAGGCGGTGCCGTTGAGCAGGACCAGCCGGATCAGGAGTTGCCGGAGGACCGCAGGCACGTCGAGCATCGGCCCGAGGATGGATGCGACGATGCGATTGACCGTGCCATACCGGCTGAGCCGCTTGATGCGCGGGGAATACGAGGCCGGGAAGAAATCACCGGCCTCAGGATTGACCGCGGGATGGACGACCAGGCTCGCAAGCAGGCGGACGGACGCAATCATCCGTTCGAGATCACGCGGATCGGACAACAGGTTGAAATCGACAACCGGAAAAGTCTCGGGATCGGGCGTCGCCAACTTCAGCGATCCGCTCGAATACGGCCGGTTGCACCAGAGGAAATAGAGACCGAGCCGCGTGCCCAGCGCGTGCCAGCCTCCGCGCGCCGAGGCCGTGATGTACATGTCGGAAGCATCGCAGCCTCGATGTTTGGAGGAGAAGCGCATCGCGGCAAAGTTTGGGCGCCGCCGGGTCAGCGGCAGCCGTAGCTGCCTCGGCAGATATTGGCAGAACGTCAGCGCGGGATGGTCGCGCAGATTGCTGCCGACCGCGGGCAAATCGATCGCCACGGGAATGCCCAGAGCTTGCAGCGCCGCACCGGGGCCGATGCCCGCCCGCATCAGGATCGCCGGCGATTGCAGCGCGCCTGCCGTGAGGATTACGCGGCGGGCACCGACGGTGAGCCGCTCGCCGCCGCGAGCGACCATCACACCCGTTGCGCGGCGGCCGTCAAGCCGAAGTTGCTCGACCTCGCTGTCGGCCCAGATGGTCAGATTCGGCCGCGCCCGCGTCGCCGCATCGAGGTAGCCGGCGGCCGTGGAGACACGCTGGTCATTGCGGTTCGAAAACGCCGGCGGAAAAATGCCGTCCTCGAACTCGCCGTTCTGGTCCTTTCGGAATGGCAGGCCAGTTGCGGACAACGCCTCGCCGACGGCGTGGCCGAACGGCGGCATCGCTTCGCGCGCGATGCGTCGGATCGGGATTGGACCGTGCTTGCCGTGCAGCGGTCCGTCGAAATCGAGATCGGATTCTAGCTTGAGGAAATATGGCAGCACATCCGCCCAGCCCCAGCCCCGCGCACCCAGATCGCGCCATTCATCATAGTCGCGCGGCAGGCCGCGATTGGCCGACTGCACGTTGATGCTGGAGCCGCCGCCCATCACCCGTCCCTGCTCATAGGCGCGGATAACAGGCTTGCCTTCGGCATTACGGCCGGCCGCCGCCGACAGGCCGGGCCAGATGTACGTGTCGCCGAAGAACAGCGTCATCGGATAGCTGTCGAGGATTTCGGGCGGCGTCGCCTCCGGCGGCGTATCCATCCCGGCTTCGATCAGAAGCACGCGACGCCCCCCATCCGCGGAAAGCCGATTGGCGAGCACGCAGCCCGCCGACCCGCCGCCGACGATCACATCGTCGAAATGCAGCTCATCCATTCCTGTCTCGTCGTGCAATGGTCGGCGCGGCCGTCGTGGCCGCGCCGGTTTGCTTCAGCGGAAGTCGCCTTTGGTCTCGGGGATCACGATCGCACCGATCAGATAGATCACGAACACACCGACCGCGAAGTAGGCCAGCGACATCGGAATCTCCGCGGGGCTGCCGCTTACCAGCGAGACGAAGGTCGGCATCATGCCGCCCAGCGCAAAGCCGATATTCCAGGACAGGCCGGTGCCGCTCGCGCGCAGCGCCGTTGGAAAACGTTCGTTGAGGAAGATCAGCACCGGGGCGTAACCGGCATTGCCGATGAAGGCGATGGCGAGCGCATAGAGCGTGATCTGCGTCGTGTCCGTTGTCGCTGCGAGATTGAGATAGCACAGCGGCAGCAATACCGCAGCCAGCACGCCGATCAGCAAAAACGTCTTCTTGCGGCCGATCTGGTCGCTGAGCGCGCCGACCAGCACCGCGGAGAAGAACGCCGACACGCTCGCGCCCATCAGGATCAGCGACGAGGTCTGATTCGGGACCGCGTTGATGACCTTCAGGAAGCTCGGCAGATAGCCCGAGGTCAGGTAGTAGCCCGCGCCGCCACCGAAGGTGATGAGCAGATTGACCAGCAGCACGCCGCGATATTGGCCGGAGAACACGTCCTTGACCGGCGCTTTCGAGACTTTCGCCTGCTTGTTGCCCTGCTGGCGCTTGAGCTCCTTGAAGTATGGCGACTCCTCGAGGTTGCGGAAGATGAACCAGCCGAGTAGCGAGCTCAGCAGTCCCGAAAAGAACATGAAGCGCCAGCCCCACACCGCGAAGGCATCGCCGGGGAAGACCGAGGACGTGATCAGGAAGATGAAGGACGCCAGCAGCGCGCCGATGCCGGCACCGCCGCCGCCGACCAGACCGGACATCGCACCGCGCCATTGCGGCGGCACGGACTCGGTGCCGATGGTGTGGGTGGACGCCACGACGCCGCCGACGAAGATGCCCTGCACCAGGCGCAGGATCAGGAAGATGACCGGCGCGATCACACCGACCTGCGCGATGGTCGGCAGCAGGCCGAACGCCGCCGTGCTGACGCCGACGCCGATGATGGCGATCAGCATCGCCTGCTTGCGGCCGTGCACGTCGGCATAATGGCCGAAGATCGCCGAGCCGAGCGGCCGCATCAGCAGCGTGACGGCGAACGAGCCGTAGACCGCGGCCAGCGACAGTGCCGGATTGCTCGACGGAAAGAACAGCGCGCCGACAACCGGCGCCACGTAGAGCAGAATGAACAAATCGAACAGATCGAGTGCCCATCCGAGCACCGAGGCGATGATCGCGTTGACCATCTGCTTGTTATCGGCCGATGCTTGTGCACCCGCGACCGGCATATCCATCTCAGCCATGTTGTTTGACCTCCCCCGTTTTGAATGACACCGCGGTTCGCACCATTGCGAACCGCGGCAGTTTCGTCGCGTCTCAGCGGCCGGTGAACTTCGGCGGACGCTTGGCGTTGAAGGCCTCGACGCCTTCCTTGAAGTCTTCCGACTGCCGCAGGCGGCTGTAGCAATGGCCTTCGAGCTCGATGGCGATGGCGAGCGTCGAATCCTCGGTGTCGTTGAGGAGCTTCTTGGCGGTGCGCTGCGCCAGCGGCGAGAAGGTGCGGAGCTCATCGACGAGCTTGTCGGTCGCCGTCTCCAGCTCGGCATCCGGCACGCAATCGGTGGCGATGCCCCAGTCATAGGCCTGCTTGGCCGAGATGCGCTTGGAGCGCATCACGATGTCCTTGGTGCGGGTGATGCCGACCATCTTCTGGAGCCGTGCCGAGCCGCCCGAGCCCGGGATCTGGCCGAGCTTCTGCTCCGGCAACGCGTATTGCGTGGTCTCCGAGGCGATACGGAAATCGCAGGCCAGCGACAGCTCGAAGCCGACGCCGAAGCAATAGCCGCGGTTCGCGACGATGACGGGCTTGGCGCAGCGCGCGGGCGCGGCGATGTTCCAGGCGAGCTTGGAGACGTGCTCCGGGCTCGCCTCCATGAAGCCGCCGATATTGCCGCCGCTGGAGAAGTGCTCGCCCTCGCCGCGCAGCACGATGACGCGCACGCGCGGATCCTCGTCCAGCGTCTCGAAAGTCAGGCGCAGCTGGTCGCGCTGAGGCATCGCCACGACGTTGTAGGGCGGCCTCCCCAGGATGATGTCGGCGCGCTCACGCGCCTCGTCGATCTCGACCTTGAACCCGTCGAGCTTGGCGAGCCGGGGATCGGTGAATGAATAGGGTGACGCCATGTTGTCTTCCTTCTGTTGATTGTTGATGGTTGATGATCAGGCCGCGTCCGGCGGCGGCAGGCGCTCGGCCTCGTATTCTCCGGCGACGAGCAGTCGCCGCAGCAGCTTGCCGACCGGCGATTTCGGGATCGCGTCGACGAAGACGTAGCGGCGCGGCCGCTTGAAATTGGCAAGGCCAGAGGTGCGGCAAAACTGTTCCAGCTCTCTTTCCGACACCGCGCGATTGCGCTTGACGAAGGCGGCGACGACCTTGCCCCATTTCTCGTCGGCGACGCCGACCACCGCGACCTCGTCAACAGCGGGATGCAGCGACAGGCAGCTCTCGATCTCGACCGGCGAGACGTTCTCGCCGCCGGTGATGATCATGTCGTCGACGCGGCCGGTGACGAAGAGATCGCCGTCGGGATCAATGAGGCCGGTATCGCCGGTAAAGTACCAGCCCTCCCGCAGCGATTTGGCGTCGGCCTCGGGGCGGCGCCAGTAACCTTCGAAAGCTTCGTCGCCGACGAGGGTCGCGATGATCTCGCCCTCCTCGCCGACGGCGGCGATATCCGCGATCGACTTCGCGCCGATACGCACGACCTTGACGTGCTGGTTCAGCCCGGCCTTGCCGGCCGAGCCGGGTTTTGCAGCGGCGTTCTGGTCGATCGTGAAGGTGTAGATCTCGGAGCTGCCGTAGTGATTGACGAACAACTCCGGCTTGAACGCCTCGTTGAGCTTCTTCAGCAAACCATCGGTCATCGAGGCGCCGGCAAAGCCGAGCTTGCGCACGCTGGAGACGTCGGTTTTGGCAAAGGCCTCGTGATGGACGAGGTCATGATAGAGCGTGGGCACAAGATAGAGGTTGGTGATCGCTTCCTGCTCGATCAGCGCCAGCGCCTGGCGGCTGTCATAGCGCGGCAGGCAGATGAACGTGCCGCCGATCAGCGACATCGCCAGCAGCGAGCGGACGCCCATGGTGTGGTAGAGCGGCATGACGCCGAGCGTGCGCTCGCCGCGGCCGTAGAGATTTTGCGCGACATGGGCGATCGCCGCGGCGCGTTCGGCGCGATGCCGGCGCGGCACGCCCTTCGGGCGCGAGGTCGTGCCTGACGTATAGAGCATGATCGACCAGGCGTCGGTGCCGACACGCGGCGCGGCGTCCGGCGCACTGTTTTTGATCAAATCGGCAAAGCTCGTCGCCTCGCCGGTGCCGGGATCGACGGACACGCGCAGCAGCTTGCCCGCCAGCGCCGAGCCCTGCACCGCCTCAGCGGAAATGTCCTGATAGACGATCGCGCAAGCTTCGGCGTTCTCGATGCAGTAATCGAGCTCATCCGCCTTGGCGCGCCAGTTGATCGGCGTGATCACGAGGCCGGCGAACTGGCACGCCCAGTGCAGCGTCGCCGCTTCCCAGCGGTTCTGCAGCAGCGTGACGACGTGGTCGCCCGGCTTGAGGCCGAGACGGTCGAACGAGGCCACGAGCGCGGAGATCTTGTCGTACCATTGCCGGTAAGTCAGACGGAGGTCGCCGTCGACCAGGGCAATCGCGTGGGGATCGCGCGCGGCACTGGCGATAAAGCTCCTGGCGAGATCAAGCATTCGACGTCTCTTTTTTGGATAAAGCAAGCTCAGCAGCGGCATCTAACGCCGCCTGGATGATCGGGGTGTAGCCGGTGCAGCGGCAGATATGCCCGCTGAGGAGATCGCGGATCTCGACCTCCGTCGGCGCCGGATTCTTCGCGAGGTAATGATCGAGCGACATCAATATGCCGGCGGTGCAGAAGCCGCACTGGAGCGCGTGGTTGCGGCGAAAGGCTTGCTGCAGCACGCCGAGCCGGTCGGCAGAAGGTGCGAGCCCTTCCACCGTCTCCAGCTCGCAACCCTCGACCTGAGCCGCGAGCGTAAGACAAGAGCGCGTCAGCATGCCGTCGACGACGATTGTGCAGGCGCCGCAGACGCCGTGCTCGCAGCCGACATGGGTGCCGGTCGCACCCAACTGGTGACGCAGGAAGTCAGACAGCAGCATGCGCGGCTCGGCTTCTGCCTCGACCGGCTTGCCGTTGAGCGTGAAGCGGACCGCATGGCGCTGATCGGCCTTGAGACGGGTCATTGCAGCACCTCGCCGATCAGGTCGCGGCCGATCCTGCGCACGAGGTCGCGGCGGTAACGCGCGGTGGCGTGGACGTCATCGCGGGCGCCGAGTTCGTAGGCGAAGGCATTCAGCGCATCGTCGAGCGCGCTGCCCTCCAGCCGCGGCCAGTCGCGCGCGGTTGGCACGTCGGCGACACCACCAACAGCGAGGCGCACGCCCGTTGACGTTTTCATCGCGGCGCAGGCGACGATGGCAAAATCGCCGTGACGGCGCGCGACCTCGCGGAAGGCGACGCGCGCTCCTTTGACCACAGGCAGCGAGATGCCCTCGATCAACTCGTCATCGGCACGCGCGGTCAGCATCATGCCGGCAAAGAAGTCTTTGGCAGCGACCCGGCGCCGTCGCTTGGCGTTGCGCAAAAATACCTCGCCGCCGAGCGCGACCAGCGCGAGCGGCATCTCGGCGCTGGGATCGGCATGTGCGAGCGAGCCGCAGATCGTGCCGCGGCTGCGGGTCTGCACGTGCCCGACCCAGGGCAGCGCCAGCGACACCAGCGGCAGCGTTTCGGCCAGATCAGGCCATGCCAGCAAATCGGCCTGGCGCACCCCGGCGCCGATGACGACGGCATCGCCCTTCCGCTCCATCTGACGCAGCTCCCTGAGCCGCATGATGTCGATCAGCAGCTTTGGCTTGGCGAGGCGCATGTTGAGCATCGCCATCAACGACTGCCCGCCGGCGAGCACGCGGGCATCGCCGCCCTGCTGCGCGAGGCCTTCGAGGACATCGCCAACGCTCTCGGCGCGGAGATAGTCGAATGCGGGCGGCTTCATCGGCGCCCCCCGAATAGGCTAGCGAGCTTCGCCAACACGGCGAACAACGAGAAGCCGCCGCCCTCCGCGCCACCACCGCCGGCTTTACGAGCAAGCGCGGTGAAGAACTGGCCGATGATCACGCGCGTCGCGCCATCGAGCAGACGGCCGCCGATGCTGGCGACCTTGCCGCCGATCGCAGCGTCAAAGCTGTAGGTCAGCCTGGTTCCGCCATTGCCGTCGGGCGCGAGCGTGATGCGTCCTTCAGCATTGCCGAAGCCGAGCGCGCCGGTGGCGCCGCCGCGCAGGGTGACCGCGCGTGGTGGATCGAGATCAAACAGCTCGACATCGGCGCGATAGCGACCGCTGACGGGGCCGATGCCGAGCGTGACGTCGGCGCGGAAATGCGTGTCGGTGATCCTGTCGACACTCTGGCAGCCGGGAATGACCGATTGCAACGTGGCGGGATCGAGCAGCATCGCCCAGACCTGCTCTGGCGCGCCCTTCACCGAGGCCTGCCCCTCGCCGCGCAGCCGCCGGTCACCCTCGCGCACCGGCGCAGCAGTCGCACCGCCAGCGGGCGGCGGCGGCTCGGCACCGCGCACCAGTTCGGCAAGCCGCGCCGGCACCAGCGGCAAAGTGAGGTCGTCCACGCCGAGCGCATCCGCGACCGCATTGGCGAGGCACACCGGCGTCGACATGCAGTTTCCTTCACCGACGCCCTTCGCGCCAAGCGGCGTGAACGGCGACGGCGTCTCCAGGTGGAAGATCTCGGGCTCCGGCACCTCTGTCGTGGTCGGCAGCAAATAGTCGGCGAGCGTTCCCGTCAGAAAACTGCCGTCTTCGGCGTAGGCATATTCCTCGAGCAGCGCGGCACCGAGCGCCTGGGTAAAGCCGCCGCGGATCTGGCCGTTGACCATGCCGGGATGCAGGATGGTGCCGCAATCGTGCATGGTGACGTAGCGGTCGATCCGCGTCTCCATGGTGACGGGATCGATCTCGACGCCGCAGAAGTCGAAGATGAAGCCGTGACAGAGCGAGGAGTTGATGCGGTCGTCCTCGTCGGGCGGCGTCAGCTCCGGCGGCGTCCAGAACACGGTCTCGCGGATGGTCTGGCCGGCATCGTCAGGCAGCGAGCCAGGCGACCAGTGGCTGAGCGCGGCCACGCGCGAGAACGCAATGCGGTTCTCCGGATTATGCTTCGAGGCGACGAAGCCCTTTGCGAAGACGATGTCGGCGGCTTCGACGTTAAGCTGGCTGGCGGCGATGCGGGCGAGCCTGCCGGCGACGCGCTCGGCCGCGAGCTTTGTGGTGCCCGCCACCGCCGCCGCAAAGCGGCTGGCGTAATTGCCCGATGCGATCGACCAGGCGTCCTTGGCGGTGTCGATCTCGGTGTTGACGCGGATGTCTTTCGGCTGGAGGCCAAACACATCGGCGACGACCTGTGACAGCACGGTGCGATGGCCCTGCCCCTGCGGCACCGACGCAACATGAACGGTGACGCTGCCGACCGGATCGAGCCCGACCGTGGCCGTCGCCTGCGCGCCGTTCTTGGGACCGGCCTTGCGGCGCTCGGCCGCTGTCAGCACGGTCGTGATGTAACCCATGTTGGAGACGCTGGGCTCGACCACCGCGGTGAAGCCGATGCCATAGAGACGGCCCTGCGCCCGCGCCGCGTCGCGCTTCGCCTTCAGCTCGGCAAGTATGCCCTGCTCCACCGCGCGCGCGACGGCTTCCTGGTAATTGCCGGAATCGAGCAGCGCGCCGGTCGCGGTGCGATAGGGAAATGCGCCGGCGTCGATCAGGTTGCGCTTGATGACATCGAGCGGATCGAGGCCAAGGCCGGTTGCGATCCTCTGGACCAATCGCTCCAGCGCGAAATAGACTTGCGGGCCGCCAAAACCGCGGTTGAGACCGGTCGGTGTCTTGTTGGTGACGACGACGCGGTTGCGGATCTTGACGTGGGGAATGTCGTAGGCGCCGGTCAAATTGCCATGCATGCGATACAGCGTCGCCGGCTCGGGCGCCCGCAGATGCGCGCCGCAATCCTCGACCTGGTCCCAGTCCAGCGCGAGGATCTTCCCGTCCGCGGCTACCGCCGCCGACAATTTCGTCGCGCGGTTGGTCGCCGACACCGATGCGGTGAGATGCTCGAGCCGGTCCTCGATCCACTTCACCGGCTTACCAGTGATACGTGCTGCGGCCGCGATCAGCACGATATAGGGAAATACGCCCTGCTTGACGCCAAAGCTACCGCCGGAATCCGGCGGCGTACGCAGCCGCAACCGGTTGCCCGGGACCTTCAGTGCCCGCGCAATGACCGTGTGGATGCTGAACGGGCCCTGGAAATTGGCGAGCACCTCATAGGCGTCTTCGCCGGCATCGTGCGAGGCGACGACGCCGTAGGTTTCGATCGGCGTGCAGGAATTGCGGGGATAGCGGATGTCGATGGAGAAGCGATGCGGCGCATCCGCGAAGGCCTTCTCGGGATCGCCATAACGGAAGTGGCGATCGCTGGCGAGATTGCCGGGAAAGCCGTCATGGAGAATGGGCGCGCCGGGCGCGAGAGTCCCGAGCGGATCGACGACCGCAACGCGCGGACGATATTCGATATTGATCAGCTCGGCCGCATCCTCGGCACGCGCACGATCGGTTGCGACCACCACAACAACGGGTTCGCCGACATAGCGCACGCGGTCCATGGCGATCGGCCAGCACTCGACCGCTGCCTTCACGCCGACGACGAGGCTCGTGGTGACGGTCTTGACGTCGCTGCCGTTCAAAACCGCGGCGACGCCCGGCAGGCGCTTTGCAGCGTCAGCATCGATCGAGAGAATATCGGCATGGGCATGCGGCGAGCGCAGGATCGTCGCATGCAGCGTGCCGGGCGGGACGCCGAGATCGTCGATGAAGCGGCCGCGGCCCGTGAGCAGCGCTGCGTCCTCGACGCGCTCGATCGAACGCCCGACCCACGGCTCATCGCCTCGTTCCGGATTTGCGGATTTGACCGCCTGCAACATGTCCCGGCATACCTCCCGACGCGCTCTTTGACGCGGCGGTGACAGATGTCAGGACGGCGGCGGCGCGGGCCATACCGCCCGCTCTCACGACTTACCAAATCGTCTCATTCGAGAGCGTGCAGCGCAATATCAGCCTGCGAGGCTCAACCAGCAAGACGCGAGACGTTGCGAAACTCGCGCGGGCTGACGCCGGCATGATCGCGAAAGAAGCGCGTGAAATGCGCCGGCTCCGGAAAGCCAAAGCGCTCGCTGAGTTCGCCGAGCGGCGTGTCCTCGCGCATGACCGCTTCGAGCGCGCGTTCCATGCGGACGACGTTGAGATAGATCTTTGGCGAGATACCGAGTGAGGTCTCGAACAGGCGGAAGAATTGCGCGCGCGAGAGCCCTGCGCCCTTCACGAACTGATCGACATTGCCGTAAGAGTCCTGCACGCGCATCGCGTCCATCGCGCGGCGGATGCGCCAGTCGCAGCTCACAGCGCTCATGCCGCGGATCGAAATCGGAAAGCTCCGCCACGGCGTGAAACGCTCGATCACCGCGATCATCAGGTCGGACAGCGTCTGCACGTGGGTGCGCACGGCGTCTGGATTCGCCATCATTTCAGCCGCCAGATGCAGCGTGAGCTGGCGGATGCGCGGCGACACCTCGCCCGAGGGCCGCTCGAAGAAGCCGGGCGCGCCGCTTGCGGCCCAGCCGGGACGGAACTCCTTCAGCCATTCCGGCTCGATATAGAGCGCCATGATCAGCGTGCGCGGACGATTGGCGTCATGCACATAGGCATGCGGTTTCCAGCCGTCGACCAGCACGGCCGCTGTATCAGTCAGCGGCGTCACCTGGTCGCCGACCATGAACTGCGTGTCCGCGCCCTCGACCTTGAGCAGGACGTGACAGTGATGATGGGCGTGGCGGACCAGCGAACGGTCCATGTCGAGCAGCGCGACCCTGCCGAAAGCGCCATGAGCGATGCGCAGGGCCGTCGACATCAGTTCCATCCTCCCGGCAGCATTGCGCTGCAAAATGATCGCTTCATTGGCGCGGCACTATTAGCGGCACCCGCTTCATATTCCAACCGCGCACAAAGACGCAAGTTGCAGGCGGGTGGTACTCCGCTCATGCGCGCGCCTCCGCAAGCAGACGCGCGACCGCTGCACTGGGGTCGGCCTGCAACGCGGTGGCGAGATCGACGTCCTCCTCGCCCTTGACGCGGATGCGCTTGAAGGCGAGCTCTGGCGCGCTGACCGGCGCGGTCGCATCGAGCCCCATCTTGGCGCTGATGCCGTTGTCGGTGGTCGGATCGAGCTTCGAGCCGAGCGCACCGGCGACGACCATGAGGTCGCGGTCGGCCTGGAAGCGCGTAGCCACCGCCCATTCGATCTCGTCGGACGAGGAGATGTCGACATCCTTGTCCACCACGATCACCTGCTTGATGTCGTAATGCGCGCCGAAGGCGCACATCATGATGTTCTTGGGCTCACCGTCATTGGCCTTGTCGATCATGATCGCGAGATGATAGCGGCAGGTGCCGCCGCGCGTCAGGCGGACGTCGAGCACATTGGGAAAGCTGCGGCGCAGATGCTGCAGCAGCGTCGCCTCACGCGGCACGCCGCCGAGGATGAGATGTTCGAAACCGCCGCCGACGATGGTGTGGAAGATCGGCTTGGCGCGATGCGTGATCGCATCGACCTCGATCACTTCGCGATTGGCGCGCGGACCGTAATATTGAGGGAATTCGCCGAACGGGCCCTCGGGCTCACGCACGCCCTGGAGAATGCGCCCCTCGATCACGATCTCCGCATGGGCGGGCACGCGGACCGAATTGGTCCGGCACTTCACGACATCGACGGGCGCACCTAACAGCGCACCGGCAATCGCCATCTCGTCCTCGTCCAGCGCGGCGATCGCCTGCGAGGCCAGCATCAAGGCCGGATGCGCGCCGATCACGATCGCGATCTCCAGCGCCTGGCCCAGCTCTTCGGCGAGACGATAATAGGAGAAAGTATGCCGCGGCAGCAGCAACACGCCGATGCGGTTCCTGCTGCTGATCTGACAACGATGGATCGAGACGTTCTGAACGCCCGTCTTGGGATTGCGCGCGATCAGCAGGCCGGCCGTGATATAGGGACCGCTGTCGCGCTCATTGTGCTTGGGCACCGGAAGCTGGCGGAGCAGATCGACGTCTTCGTGGACGACGTCCTGCACCGGCCCGGTAGGCACCTCATGCGTCGGCAACGGATGGTTCGCGGCAGCGAGGAACCCCGGCAACAACTCGTCCTCGGTCACACCGATGGAATCGGCCACCCAGTCGCGGCCGGCGAACAGGTTGGCGACAACGGGAATCTCGTGCCCGTCGGGGCGCGGAAACAGCACGGCGCTGTCGCGCTCCAGCCGCTTGGCGACGGCAGCGAGCTCATCGGCGAGGCCAATGCCCTCGCGGGCAATCGCGAGCTTGCCGCGTTCAGCGAGGTAAGCGAGCCAGCCGCGCAGATCGGCTTGCGCCGTGGCGCTCTTCCTGGCCGGATTTTCCATTTGCATGAACTTTATCCTTAGCGTCTAACGGTCAGGGCGCGATCTTGCGCAGCTGCGGCGGGCGGCGCTTGAGCGCCTCGTCCTCGCCCCAGCGGCGCACGACGCCGATATCGATGTCGAACAGGTCGAGCACGCGGCCGACGGTGTGCTCCACCATGTCTTCGAGGTTCTCGGGCTTGGCGTAGAAGGCCGGCACCGGCGGCGCGATGATCGCGCCCATCTCGGAGAGCGCCGTCATCGTTCTGAGATGCCCGGTGTGCAGCGGGGTCTCGCGCACCATCAGCACCAGGCGCCGGCGCTCCTTGAGCACGACGTCGGCGGCGCGGGTCAAAAGCGTCGTGGTCACGCCGGAGGCGATCTCGGACATCGAGCGCATCGAGCACGGCGCCACGATCATGCCGGCGGTCCGGAACGAGCCGCTGGAGATGGCGGACGCCATGTCGTCGATCCCATGGCAGACATTGGCGAGATCCCTCACCTCCGCGATCTTCAGATCGGTCTCGTAGGCAAAGGTCAGCTCGGCGGTCTTCGACATCACCAGATGCGTCTCGACGCCGGCATTGCGCAGGAGCTGGAGCAGGCGCACGCCATAGGTGACGCCGGAGGCGCCGGAAATGCCGATGATCATCCCCTTGGGCATTGAGTCCTGCATAGGTCTGGTTTCGCTCCCTCGGGCACGCGCCCTTGAGGCTGCGGTCCATAACCAGACTAGGCAATCGCATCCATCAGAACAAATAATGATTGCTTATGTCACCAATCATCTGAAATGATAACAAAGGACAAGACCGGCGAACGAAGGACAGCCCCGTGGAACTCAGGCAAATGCAATATTTCCTGTGCCTGGCCGAGGAGAAGAACGTCACAAGGGCTGCGCGCCAGCTCAACATCGTGCAGCCGGCGCTGAGCATGCAGATCGCCAAGCTCGAGGCCGAGCTCGGCCAGAAACTGTTCGACCGCAGCGTCCAGGGCATGACTCTGACCAGCGCCGGCGAAGCGCTGGTGCGGCTGACGGCGCCGATCGTGCGCGATGCCGAATATGCGCGGCAGGAGATGGCGCAGCTCGGCGGGCGCATCTCGGGCCGCGTTTCGGTCGGCCTCATCACCTCGGTGGCGCAGAGCACCATGGCGAGCTCGTCGGCGACGGTCGCGAGCCGCTACCCCGAGATCACGCTGTCAGCCTGCGAGGGCTACACCGAGACGCTGGTCGACTGGGTCAACACCGGCCAACTCGATCTCGCGCTCATCAACGTGCCGCGCCGCAAGACGCCACTGGCCGCGCATCATGTGATGGACGAGGAGATGGTGTTCGCCTGCCGCAAGGACGGCCCGATCAGGCCGCCGGCAAAACTGCGTTTCGACCACATCGCGAATGTCGACCTCGTGCTGCCCTCCAAGCGCCACGGCCTGCGACTGATTCTCGACGAGCACGCCGCCGCAATCGGCATCGACCTGCGCCCGCGGCTGGAGCTCGACACCCTGCCCGCGCTTTGCGACGTGATCGCGACCACTGACTTTGCGACGGTGCTGCCGACCATCGCGCTCCGGCAATCGCTCGCCAGCGGCAGCATCCGGGCGCATCGCTTCGACGAGCAGAGGATCGTGCGCTCGATTGCATGGGTGCATCACCCAAGGCGCGCCGTCTCAGTCGCAGCCAAGGCCGTGCTCGATGTCATCAGCCAGGATCTTGCGCAGGCCGCCGCCGTGGCGAGCGGGTTCGTGGAGCCTGCCTCGGGTAACGCAACTTCGCCCTCACGTAAGGAGCGCAGGAAACCGAGTCGGAAGGCGATCTCCTGAATGCAGAATTCCGCGCGGACAAGATGTCACGCCCGCTGCAAAATGAGACGCGCTGGTAAGTTTTGAGACCAGCCGACATCACGGCCGGAATGGCCTGCTAACTACAGTCCAGGCGCAGAAGCTCGCGAACCTGGCGCTCATCCCGATGACTCCTGTCCCGGACGATTCCAGGTCTTGCAGAACAAGACACAGGGAGGTCCAGTCCGAGATGACACGGTTCGGTCGCAGCAAGATCGCGGACAGCACGGCGCCGTGCGCCAACGGCTTTCGCCTCAACCGTAGGTCCTTGCTGTCGTTTGGCGCGGGCGCAGCGCTCGCCGCCACGGGACTTCGTACTGTACGAGCACAGGAGTATCCCGCCCGGCCGGTGCAAGTGCTCGTGCCCTTTGCCGGCGGCAGCGCCAGCGACGTCGTCACGCGCATCCTGCTCAACCGAATGTCCACATCGCTCGGGCAGGCCTTCGTGGTCGACAACCGCCCCGGCGCCGGCGGCAATATCGGCACCGCCGCGGCGGCTCATGCATCGCCTGACGGTTACACCTTGTTGATGAGCACCTCCGGTCCGCTGGCCGCGAACAAGTCTCTCTACAAGGACCTCCCCTACGATCCGCTGAAAGATCTCGCCCCGATCGGTCTGTTTGCGACGCTGCCGAATGTCATCGTGATCAACTCGAAGCTGCCGCCAAAATCGCTGGCCGAGCTGATCGACTACGCCAAGACGCATCCGCGCGAGCTAAACTACGGGACCGTCGGCGTCGGCTCCTCGCAACACCTGTCGGCTGCCTACTTCGAGCAGCTCACGGGCGCCGAACTGACGCACGTGCCCTACCGCAACATCGCCGCCTACACGCCGGACTTCATTGCCGGACAGGTCCCGCTCGGCTTCCAACTCCTGCCGAACGTCCTCGGTCTGATCAAAAGCGGTGATGCACGTCCGCTCGCGGTTGCCAGCGACAAGCGCATGACGGCGCTGCCGGATGTGCCGACCGCGGCCGAGGCCGGCCTTAAAAATTACGAGAGCGCGGCCTGGCTCGCGCTGCTTGCGCCGGCGAATACCGAGAAAGCCGTCGTCGAAAGGCTGTATAAAGCGATGGCCGAAGCCGTGAACGACCCGAAAGTGCGCGCCCTCTTCGTCGAACAGGGCGCGGAGCCGCTGGTGATGGACCCGCACGGCCTGAAGGAATTTATGGCCTCGGAAGCCGCGAAATGGGCGAGGATCATCAAGAAAATCGGCATCGAGCCGATGTGACTCCGAGGCTCCGCCTCTCGTGGCTCTTGCTATTCTGCACGCTATAATGCGCCACGGTACTCTGCTCGTGGAAGCACGTGGAATTCACGCACCGATCGAGGTTAAGTGGGGTCAACGCTCGAATACGAAAGGAAGTGAGAACCTCCCCACCAAACCACGCCAAATTGCGAGACAGCCGCCGCCCATACTACCCCCACTCAGTCGTTTAGCACGCCGGCTCGTCATTGATTTCTAAGAAGAAATTCTCAACTCCGACGGAGCAATGCCGCCGGTATACCCGCTGCAAATTTTTGCTCTTGAATTCACAGGAAAAATTCATCGACCCGAAGCGCTAGCAATTCCGCTACCTATTGGGGTCTATCGACAGGATCGCCCCTCGCTTGCGTATCCAAGACTGATACAGGCTCACAGGCACGGAGATTTCAAGATACCGTCAAAGACAGAAAGGTGCCCGTCCCGCTGCTATCCGGCAGCAGTGGAGGAAAGCTCCGCATCAGAAAACGCCGTCTTCTTGATTCGGTTCGGGGTCAAAGCTGACGCATTTGGGGTCGCGGCGAACGCGAGTGTGCATTCAAAGTCTCTGAGCGCGCCCATCATCCGAGTTCACGCCAGGAACCGCGCAACACCTTCGCGGATACAGGCTAGGATTTCGTCCTGCCGCTCCTCAAGACGGGAGACCGGCCCGCCGACACCGAGGACCAGATTGCGTCCAAAGTCGCGCTTTGGCAGCAGGACTGCAATCACACCCGCATCCTGGACGATGATGTGCTTTGAAAACATGTAGCCGTCGCGCCGGATGCCGTTAATTATCTTCATCAACGCTTTCAGTTCGAAGTGCTCTTCCGGCGGGCAAACGGCATTGATGCGGCGCAGGAGCCGTTCAATCTCAACGTCGGTATGACCACTGAGCAGCGTGCGTCCGATTCCGCTGATCGCAAGCGGCCGGACATCACCGGGTTTAACTTCAAAGCGCAGGCGCTTGCTGGTTTGCAGGGCGTGAATGTACTGAGCATGCAGATCAGATTGTGTGCTGATGCTTACAAGCTCGTCGAGCTTCCCATGAACGAAATCAACCAAGGCAAGGATGGCGCTGTCGCCGAAGAGCCCGGTGTCCAGCCATCGGCCCATCTGCGCAATGCGCATCGTCGGCATATAGGTGCGATTGTAGCTGTCGTAGAACAGGTATCCGAGCATCGCCATGCTTTTCAGCAGGGCCGCGGCACTGGACGTCGGATAGTCGCACTTGGTCGCGACTTCCTTGAGTGAAATCGGGCGCTTCACATCCTCGAAGTACTCGAGGACTTCGAAGATCCGCTTGGCCGACTTGATGCTGGAATCCATCGCTTACACATTGGAAAGAGTTCCGCACTATGGGACGACCCTCGTCAAGCGGTCCCTGAGCGTTGCGAGCATTACCAATTCTCCGGCCTCCCTCGCAACCAGTTCTTCCATATATATGGAAATGAAACTACATATATGTAATTTATGGACTCTGAGCCGCGCCGCTCCTAGTGTTCTTCCTGGTCGACGAGGCCCGGCGTCATAGCCGCTCAAAAAACAAACGTCACACACACCGGTGGGCGTGCTGCAGGGAGACGTCATGGAGCCGGGAATGGAATGCTGCGATCGACTGATGTCGACTGGCCGCTGCGCGGGCGTCCCGTCGCCAAGTTGAACCTCCTCCGACGATTCTCCTCGAATGTCGACCGTCGCATTCACGTCGGTGACGCTGACCGGGCCACGGCGCGCAGCAGCGGCAACATTAGGACCGAACAGGGATTTGCTTGCATGGACTACAGATTGCCTGAAGGCAGCTGCGATTGTCATTTTCACATCTACGGCCCCTTCGATCGCTTTCCGCAGGGAGACGAGGGACGATTTACCGCCGCGAAGCCGTTCACCATCGAAGACGCCTTTGTCATCTGGGACAAGCTCGGCATCACGCGTGGTGTCATTGTCCATGCGGTCGGATCGGGAGACGACAACGCCGTCACTTACGACGCGCTGCGTCGCTACCCCGACAGGCTTCGCGCCGTCGCGATCCTGCGGCCTGACGTCTCGGATCGGCGGCTCGATGAACTCACCGACGCCGGCTTCAAGGCGGTGCGCGTGACCATGATCCGGCAGGACGGCAAGCCAGTCTCGACGCTCGGCACCAGCTACGACGATCTGGTCAAGCTCGCCCCTCGCATCGCGGAGCGCGGCTGGCACGCCCAGCTCTGGATCGAGAGCTCGGATCTGGCCGCCGCCGCGGCCGAACTCGAGAAGCTGCCACTCGACTACGTGATCGACCACATGTCACGGACGATGGCTGACAAGGGCCACGAGCACCCGGATTTCCGGGCCTTCACCGACCGGCTGAAGACCGGGCGTTACTGGACCAAGATATCCGGTGCCGACCGCAACACGCGCATCGGCCGTCCCTATGCGGACACGGCGCCCTTCATGCGCGCCATCGTTCGGGCGGGGCCCGACCAGGTCGTGTGGGGCAGCGATTGGCCCCATGTCGGCCACAGCGCCGAGACGATGCCCGACCTCCAGGACCTGCTTCGTCTGTTGCACGAATGCGTACCTGATGAGGCCACCCGCCGAAAGATCCTGATCGCCAATCCGGCGCGGCTCTACAATTTCTGACAGGACCGGGGACACTTTGGACAATAACAAAACATTGCCGCTCGACGGCGTGATCGTCATCGATCTCGGCCAGGTGTATCAGGGTCCGTATGCCGGCTTCCTGATGGCGCAGGCCGGTGCGACCGTGATCAAGGTCGAGCCGCCGAACGGCGAGCCGGTGCGTCATCGCGCCCGCATCAGCAAGGGCAACGCCGTCCCCTTCGCGATGCTGAACGCCAACAAGCGCAACATCAGCCTGAACCTGAAGTCGCCTGATGGAGTCAGGGTCCTGAAGGAGCTCGCGGCGAAGGCCGATGTGCTGATTGAGAACTACGCGCCGGGCGTGCTCGATCGATTGGGCATCGGCTATGCCGAGCTCAGCGCGATCAATCCGCGGCTGATCTACGGCTCGGCGACCGGCTACGGCCTGTCGGGTCCGAGCCGCGACAATCTGGCGATGGACCTGACGGTGCAGGCCGTGTCGGGTATCATGAGCGTGACGGGCTTTTCCGATGGTCCGCCGGTCAAGGCCGGCCCGGCTATCACCGACTTCATCAGCGGCGTACATCTTTACGCGGGCATCCTCACCGCGCTCTACGACCGTGAGAAGAGCGGCCGCGGCCGGCTGGTCGAGATCGCGATGGTCGAGACCGTCTATCCGGCAATGGCCTCGAATCTGGCCGATGTCTTCAATCGCAAGGCGGCGGCTCCCCGCACGGGCAACCGTCACGGCGGACTGGCCGAGGCGCCTTATAATGTCTACCCCGCATCCGACGGCCACGTCGCCATCATCAGCGTCAACGAATCCCATTGGACTGGACTGACGCGCGCGATGGGGCGGCCGGAACTGGCCGACGACGTGCGCTTCAAGACGGTGCTTGACCGTTTGAAGCACATCGACCTGACCGACCAGATGGTGTCCGACTGGTCCTCGCAGCTCACGCGCGACGAGATCACCGAGCTCTGCCGCGCCAACCGGGTTCCTTGCGCCGCGGTTCGCGACCTGCGCGAGGTGACCGAAGACAAGCATCTCCACGCCCGCGGCATGCTGCGCGAGATCGCCCATCCCGAATACGGCGACATCCTCGTTCATCGCAGTCCGCTGGTGCTGCATGATACAGCGGCGCCGGACTACATCCCGTCCGCGCGTCTCGGTCAGCACAATGGCGAAGTGCTGTCGCAATATCTCGGCCTGTCCGACGGCGAGATCGATGCGCTCCGCCGCGCCGGCGCCATCGCACAAGCATGACGAACATCGAGGGGCGAATGTCTCGGTCCGCGAAATTCAGGGGGAGATCACAATGGTCAAGCTGTTTGAAAGCATCGCATTCCGTGGCGTCGAGCTGAGCAACCGCATCGTCGTCTCGCCGATGGGGATGTATTCGGCCGTGAACGGTTACGTCACGCCGTTCCATCTGGTTCACTACGGCAAGTTCGCCCAAGGCGGCGCCGGTCTCGTCTTCGTAGAGCAGACATCGGTCACCCGGAAGGGGCGCATCACCAACGGCGATCCCGGATTATGGGAAGACGGCCAGATCGACGGCATGCGCCAGATCGTTCATGTCATCAAATCCGGAGGCTCAAAAGCCGCGATCCAGATCAATCACGGCGGACGCAAATCCAGCCAGCAGCGCGCGTTCCGGGGCAACAGCCATCTGACCGACCGCGATATCGAGATGGGCGAGGAAACCTGGGTGCCCACGGGCCCGTCGGATGTCGCGTTCTCCGATGGTTTTCAGACCCCTATTCCTCTCAGCAAGCAAGGTCTCGAGGGCGTGCGCGATGCCTTCGTCGCGACCGCGCGGCGCGCCGTGCTCGCGGGTTTCGACGTCATCGAACTTCATATGGCGCACGGCTACCTGCTGCAATCGTTCCTGTCGCCGCTCGCCAATTTCCGCAACGATGAATATGGTGGCAAGCTCGAAAACCGGATGCGTTTTCCGCTCGAAGTGACGCGCGCCGTAAGGGCTGCGCTTCCTTCATCCACGCCGTTGTTCGTGCGCATATCCGCGACAGACTGGATCGACGGCGGTTGGGAGATCGAGGACAGCGTTGTCTTCTCCCGCGAATTGAAAAAGCTGGGCGTCGATCTGGTCGACTGTTCGACGGGCGGCAATCTGCGCGCCGGATCGACCAATGCCAATCTCGGCCGCGGTCCCGGCTACCAGGTACCCTTTGCCGAACGCATTCGCTGTGACGCCGACATTGCGACCGGCGCCGTCGGCATGATCCGGACCCCTGACTTCGCCGAGAAAGTCCTGCAGGACGGGCGGGCCGATCTCATCTTCCTCGCCCGCCAGATGCTCTACGATCCGTTCTGGGCTCTCCACGCCGCAGAGCATTTCGGGTTGACCGGCAATTTCGAAAAATGGCCCGAGCAATATGGCTGGTGGCTGGCGAAATGGGGCGGCGCCCTTCGAGCAAATGGCGAAAGCCTGGACGGGGTGGAGCGATACCGCGAGGCGGCCGAATAAGACCTCGCTCGCGCGGATCTCGTCGCGAAATCAATCGAAGTTCAAGAAACAGACATTTCCAAAGGGAGTGAAGAAATGAAAAGTGCGCTGGCAGCATCGATGGTTTTCCTGAGCCTTGCTTCGGCTCACGCGCAGGCGCCTGCATCGAAGCCGGTCAAGCTCGGCGTGCTCAACGATCAGTCGGGGCAGTATGCGGATGCCGCCGGGCCTGCGGCGGTCGAAGTCGCCAAAATGGCGATCGCCGATTTCGGCGGCAAGCTGCTGGGACAGCCGATCGAGCTCACTTTCGCCGATCACCAGAACAAGACGGATATTGCTTCGGGCATCGCCAGGCGATGGATCGATACCGAAAACGTCGACGTCATTCTCGATATCGGCAACTCCGCGGTCGCGCTGGCCCTGGCGGACCTCGTCCGCGACAAGAACAAGATGATGATTGTGTCGTCGGCGGGCGCTTCGACGATCACCAACGAAAAATGCTCTCCCAACACTTTCCAGTGGACATACAATACCAACACGCTGGCGCGCAGCACAGCGAAGGCTTTGATGAACCAAGGCGGTAACGAATGGTTCTTCCTGACGGCCGATTATGCCTTCGGTCATGCGTTCGAAACGGATGCTTCGGCTGTGGTCAAAGCGAACGGCGGCAAGGTCGTCGGCTCGGTGCGCCACCCCTTCAACACCAGCGACTTCTCCTCCTTCCTGCTGCAGGCCCAGAGCTCCGGCGCCAATGTGCTGGCGCTCGCCAATGCCAGCGGTGATACCTCCAACTCGCTGATGCAGGCTCACGAATTCGGCTTGCTCGGTCTCAAGAGCAAGATGAAAGTTGCAGCGCTGCTGTTTCAGATCACCGACGCCAAGTCGGTCGGCCTGAAGAACATGCAGGGTCTGTACACGTCGGAAGCCTTCTACTGGGATCGCAACGATGCCTCGCGCGCGTTCGGGAAGCGGTTCTTCGACAAGCTCGGCCGCATGCCGACCATGGTTCAGGCCGGCATGTACTCGGCGACCATGCACTACCTGAAGGCCGTCCAGGCGGCCGGCACGCTCGACACCGCTGCGGTACTAGCAAAATTCCGCTCAATGCCCGTGAACGACTTCTTCTCGGAGACGGGCTATGTGCGCGAAGACGGCATGCACATCCACGACTACTATCTGCTGCGGGCAAAGACGGTGGAGCAGTCCAAGACGCCGTGGGATTTCTATGACGTCGTCGCAACCGTCCCGGCCGAAGACGCCAACATTCCGCGCGAACAAAGCAAGTGTTCGCTGATGAAGAAGTCGTGATCGCCAGGTATTGTGAGAAAGCCGGGCGGCGGACGCAGTGCTGCCGCCTGGCGCTGCCGCGGATGTCGTCAACGTGCGTCCCTTTTCACATCCATGGAAATGCTGCGCCGTCAGTGACACGCATTGGCACGCGAACACCGGCCCCCTAATCTTCCCCGCAACAAACAAGGGAGTCCGGGATGAACGAAACGCTGCTGTTCTCGCCGCTACGCATTCGGGACGTCGCATTCAAGAACCGGATCGTGGTCCCGCCGATGCTGCAATACGTTGCGGAGCGCGGCTTTCCGACCGCCTGGCATATCGCCAACGCGGGCAAGTTCGCCGCAGGCGGCGCCGGCATGGTGATCGTGGAGTCGACCAAGGTCGAGCGCCGCGGCTGCGGAACGGTCGGAGACCTCGGCATCTGGGACGACAAGTTCATCGCTCCGCTCCGTGACATCGCGAGCTTCATCAAGTCGAACGGCGCCACAGCCGGCATCCAGCTCGGTCATACCGGCCGGAAAGGAAAGGCCCGGCGGCCCTGGGAGGGAGATGGCACCCTCTCCGCCCAGGACCTTGCTGACGTCGATGACGTTGACGGCTGGGACCTGATCGGTCCGAGCGCGCTTGCGTTCGGCAACGGCTATTTCACGCCCCGCGCGCTGGAGCGCAGCGAAATTCCCGATGCGATCGACGCCTGGGGCAAGGCGGCCGCGCGCGCCGATCGGGCCGGCTTCGACGTCGTCGAGCTGCACGCCGCCCATGGTTATCTGATCCATTCGTTCCTCTCGCCGGAAGCGAACCAGCGCACGGACGATTATGGCGGCAGCGAAGCCAACCGCATGAGGTTTGCCATCGAGGTCGCCGAGTCCGTGCGCGCCAACTGGCCGGCGTCGAAGCCGTTGTTCGTCCGCCTGTCGATAGAGGACGAGGCCGGCTGGGGTCCGACGGAGAACGCCAGGCTAGTGCGCATCCTCAAGACGAAGGGCGTCGATGTCATCGACTGCAGCACCGGCGGGCTCAACAGCAAGGTCCCCAACTTCTTCCGCCTCAACGAGTACGGCTATCAGGTCCAGTTCGCGGACTATATCCGCCGCGAAGCCGATATCATGACCATGGCAGTCGGTCTCATCATTCACGGCGACCAGGCCGAAGCGATCCTTCAGGACAAGAAGGCCGACCTCGTCGCCGTCGGCCGCGAGTTCATCCACAACCCGAACTGGGCGATGGATGCGGCGCAGAAACTCGGCGTCGACCCGACTTTCAGCGCGGTCCCGCCGCAAATGGGTTACTGGCTCGAAAAGCGGGCCCGCCGCGGCTTTGGCGGAAATCCCTCCACATGGCAGAAAGGCATCGCGGCGGATAGCTGATAACCGCCGGGGGTGGTTGCGCAGCGACATTGCCTGTGCTGATTGTTTGCGGAGCGTGCTGCGGCTCGCCTCGTGAACATCCAGCAATGCGAGCCATCACCAGACATGTCGTACCAAGATTTGATCAAGCAGACCGAGGCCCGACGGCCAGCGGCTTGGGAGTTGCTCGGCGTCGGCGCTGTCGCCTACGATCAGACACGCGATCGCGTCGTGATCGAATGGCATGCCGAGCCGCGGCATTGTCATTCCACTGAAGGCCATCCCAAGGGTGGCATCGTGCAAGGTGGAATCGTCACGGGCTGGCTCGATGCGGCCATGGCGACCGCCAGCTTGCTGCGCGGTGAATACCTGATCACGGTCGCGAGCCTGGAGATCAAGGTCGCATTCCTGCTTCCGGCGCATCCCGGCCTGTACCGCACCCATGGCAAGGTCGTTCGGCAGGGCCGCAGCATCGGCTTCATGGAGGCCGAGCTGCGGGACGCCAACGACGTGCTTATCGCAACTGCGAGTTCGACGGTGGCTCTACGGCCCAGGAATTCCGCCGGGCCCAGCCCGGCGTGATCTTTTTGCAGCTCTCGGCGATCAGAAGCCGTAGAGCCGGGTCGGATTGTCGATCAGGATCTTTTTGCGGACGGCTTCGTCAGGCACGCAACGCCTGAACAGATCCATCAGCACGGACTCCTTCGGGACGGCGTCTTCTGCGTGCCCGACATGCGGCCAGTCGCTGCCCCAGACCAGCCGGTCCGGGTTGGCGGCAACCAGCGCCTTCATGAAGTCCTCGGTGTCCTTGTACGGGCTGCCAATGCGCGTGTTGCGGTCCGCGCCAGACAGCTTGCACCAATAGCGGCCGCTCTTGAGGCCGCGGTCGCAGAACCACTGGTAGCCGCTGTAACTGACAGTTTTGTCTGCCATGGTGCGGCCCTGGTGGTCGATGACGAAGTCGAGCGGGAGCTTTTCGATCTCCGGCGCAAGCTGCTGCAGATCGCCGGTCTCGATCCAGAGCTGCGCGTGCCAGCCACGCTCGGCGATGCGCGGCGCCAAGGCCTTCAGGTCGTCCAGATTCATGCCGCCGCCCGACAACACAGGCTTGCCGTCCTGATACAGGAGATTGATGCGCACGCCCTTGAAGCCGGCATCGGTCAACTCGTCCAACCGCTTGTCGGTCACGTCCTGATTGAGGATAGCGACTGCACGCAGCTTGTCCGGAAAACGCTTCAACGCCTCGAACGTCACCTCATTATCCGAGCCGGCATTGCCTGCATGGACGATCACGCCGCGCGAAATGCCGATCGACTTCCAGACTTCGAATAGCATCTCGACCGGGAATTCCTGCTTCGGAGCAAATTTGCCGGAATAGTCGACCGGGAAACGATCAAACGGCCCATAGATGTGGACGTGGCAATCAGCGCTGCCATCCGGCAATTTTTCGAGCTTCTCGATCATTTTGCCCCCTCACTTGCCGGTGAAATTGGCGGATCGGCGCTCCGCCGTGGATTTGACGCCTTCACGGAAATCGTCCGTCACGCGCAGACGGTTCTGCTCGGCGAGTTCATGGTCCGTCGCCTTCTTGACGCGGTCCGCCAGTCCGGCACGCATCGTCGCACGGGTGGACAGCAGGCCGAGCGGCGAGCATTCGGCAATCTCCTGCGCGAGCGACATGGCGGCCGCGCGAACCTGGTCCTGAGGAACCAGCACGCTGGCCAATCCCATCGCCAGCGCCTGTTCACCGGTGACGCGCCGGCTGGTGTAGAACATCAGCTCGGCGTTCGACTTGCCGATGGCTTCCGGCAGGGTGACGGTCAGTCCGAAGCCCGGATGGAAGCCAAGGCGCGTGAAGTTCGCGGCAAACCGGGCCTCGGGGCAGGTCACACGGAAATCCGCCGACATCGCGAGGCCAAAGCCGCCACCGATCGCGGCGCCCTGCACCGCTGCGACGATCGGCTTCCTGTTCCGGAAGATGCGGACGGCCTCGATATAGAGGTGGCCGCCGTCTCGCTGGTCGCCACTGGCCGGCGCGTCCCGGGCCGGCGTATTGAAATCCGCGCCGGCACAGAACGCCTTGCCCTGCGCGGCAAGAACGACGGACCGGATCTCGCTGTTTGCATCGATCTTTTCGAGCGCATCGGCGATGTCGCGGATGAGCTGAAGATCGAAATAGTTCAGCGGCGGCCGCTGGATCTCGATCATTGCGACGTGGCCCTGCGTGGTAACCGCGATATCAGTGCTCATGTGGTGTCAGATTCCCTTTTCTTGATCAGCGAAGTCCGAATCCGCGCGCGATGATGCCGCGCAGGACTTCCGTGGTGCCGCCCTGGATTGTCAGCTTCGGTGCGATCTTGAGCTCGAAGTCGAGCTTGTTGCGGAAGGTGTCCTCCTCGTCGTCCTCGAGGTCGAGCAACGAGGCGAGCTCGCGAACCCGGTGCGGCAGGCCCTGCTCCCACACCGTGCCGAGGTCCTTGACGATCGCGGCCTCCACAACCGGTTCACGGCCTGCTTCGAGCATCCCAGCCACCGAGACCGACATGCGGCGCAGCGTGTGCAACTGCGCGACCAACCGACCGATGCCGACGGTCACGCGCACGTCCGGTTTCGCGCCCGCCGCGTGAGTGAGAGCAAGCAGCGCGTCGTAGGTTTCGAGAAACCGTTCAGGGCCGGAGCGCTCATAGGCCAGCTCGCTGGTTGCCTGCTTCCAGGCACCGTCGACCTCGCCGATGACGTGATCGTCCGGGATGAAAGCGTCCTGGAACACGACCTCGTTGAAGTCGCGCTGGCCGCTCATCTGCCCGATCGGCCGGCAGGTGATGCCCGGCGTCTTCATGTCGACCAGGAACGACGTCAGGCCGTGCCGCCGGTTCTCCTTAGTCGAACCCGAGGTCCGGAACAGGCCGATCATGT
Source organism: Bradyrhizobium sp. 153 (assembly GCF_023073835.1). Classification (NCBI taxonomy): domain Bacteria; kingdom Pseudomonadati; phylum Pseudomonadota; class Alphaproteobacteria; order Hyphomicrobiales; family Nitrobacteraceae; genus Bradyrhizobium; species Bradyrhizobium sp. 153. Next base: position 33,186 of record NZ_JADPKH010000100.1, read on the forward strand.
AGTCCGCAATGTGCGCGCTGCTCGTCCAAACCTTCGTTCCGTTGATCAGCCAGCCGCCGTCCGTCTTGGTCGCCTTCGTGCTTGCCGCGAACAGGTCCGAGCCGGAGTTGGGCTCGCTCATGCCGATGCAGAAGAACAGCTCGCCGCGGATGATGCGGGGAAGGACGTCCTGCTTGATCTTTTCATGGGCGTATCGAATGAGGGTCGGGCCGCTCTGCCGGTCCGCGACGAAGAAGCGCCGCACGGGCGCATTGGCGATGCGCATCTCCTCGGTGACGACATAGCGCTCGAGGAAGCTGCGCTCCTGACCGCCATATTTCTTCGGCCACGTCATGCCGATCCAGCCTTTCGCGCCGACGCGGCGCGAGAACTCGTCCGCGTTCTTGTCGCCGACCTCCGGCCTGTCCGGATCGAACGTGCCGGCAGCGATCTCGCTTTCCAGAAACGCCCGGACCTCCTTGCGCAGTTCCTGGCAATGAGCCGGCAGGCGCATGGCATCGAAATGAATGAGGGACATCGCGGCTCCTTTCAGCGAGAGGCCAGCAGGGGCCAGAGTTTCCGGGGACCTCTGGCTGCAATGAGCTCGCCGAGCTTGAGACTCCAGAACGTTTCGTCGCCAAACTCATCCCGCCACGACAGCAGACGGAGCGTGAACCGGTGCAGGATATGCTCGTCAGTGAAGCCGATCGCGCCGTGCACTTGATGGGCAATGCCTGTCCCGACCTCCGCAGCCTCGCTGCAACGGATCTTGGCCGCTGCGATCTCCAGCAATGCGGCGTCGTCATCGAAGCTGGTATTGACGATGGTATCAGCCGCTGACGCCGCAGCGGACGCTGCCGCAGCAACTTCTCCACCGAGCCGCGCGAGGCTGTGCTGGATCGCCTGGAATTTCGAGATCGGCTTCTCGAACGCCACACGCTGCTGCGAGTAAAGAACGGAGAGTTCGAGGATCCTGTCCAGAGAGCCTGCAATCTGCTGCGCTCGCACAGCTGCGCCCATCAGCAGGAGGACGTCCTTCTCGCGCGCTCCCGATTCCTTCAGGCGCGCACGATGAACCGGCAGCACGTTCGCGAACTCCACGGTGTCGCGCGCATCGCCCGCCAGGCTTTTGCCGGGCTTCAGCTTGCAATCGGCCGTTCGGACCAGAGCCACTGACGGCCCGTCGTCTCCGGTGGCCAGAACGACGAGATGCTCGACATCGCTTGCAAAGGGCACCATGCGGGCCCGGCCGTTGACGCGGCCGGCCTTGTCGAGCGTGAGATGATCCTTCGGCCGCACCGGCGCCACCGTCATCGGGCCGCCCGGCGCGGTCAGACCCGCACGATCCAGCAGCCACCCGGCGAGAAGCGTTTCCGCGAGTGGCACTCCCAATGCCGCGCGGCCGGCCTCGCGAATGATGCCGAAGCCATCGTCAAGCGACGCCCCTGCCCCGCCAGCGGTCTCGGAAGCCCAGGCAAGGTCCAGCCCGATCTCCTGAAGCGACGACCAGAGCGGTACCTTCCAGGCATCGTCGCGGCTTTGGACAATGGTCTGCGGATCGGCCAAATCCGCAAGGACACGCGCGGCAGTTTCGACGACGAGGGTTTCCGAAGCTGACATCGTCATTCTCTCGTTAGGTGGATGAAGGGTGCGGGCCGATTACGCCCTCGGTTCGGAGCACGGCGATTTCGGATTCCGACATGTCGAGCATAGACGACAGTACCTCGTCGGTGTTCGCACCCAATCTGGAGGAGATCGCGGCCGGCAGCCTGTCGGCACCGTGGATGCGGATCGGGCTGTCCGGAATCACGATCCGTCCGAATTGCGGATGCTCGAGCCATTCCAGCATCCCGCGCGCATGCATATGCCGGTCATTGCAGACCTCTTCGAGGTCGCGGACCGGCGCGGACGGAACCTTGAATTTCGCCAGGGCCGCGCAGGCCTCCTCGCGGGTGATCTTCGAGCTCCAGTCCGCGATCAACTGGTCGGTTTCGTCCATGTTGCGAACGCGCGCGACCTTGTCGCGGAATCGCGGATCGTCCGCGAGTTCAGTCCGTCCGATCGCTTGCAGCAGATTGCCCCAATGCTTGTCGTTGGTCGCAATGATCGCGATGTAGCCGTCGCTTGCCGGATAGACGTTGTAAGGCGCCGCGGAGAGCCCCCCGTGTCTATTGCCGGTGCGCGGCGGTGCCCTGCCGATGTCGTACATGTACGCCAGGTTCGAGGCGAGCGCGGGAAACACGGCCTCCTGCATCGCCACTTCCACCAGCCGGCCGACGCCCGTGATCTGCCGCTCGTACAACGCCGTCACCACCCCGGCATAGAGGTGAATTCCACTCATGAAGTCGACCAGGGCCGGGCCGGCCTTGACGGGCGGACTATCTGGAAAGCCGGTGACGCTCATCAAGCCTGACACGGCCTGAACCGTCACGTCCATGGCCAGATTGTCCTTATCCGGACCCGACAGTCCGTAACCGGATCCCGATGCGTAGACCAATCGGGGATTGAGCTCGTGCAGCACGGACCAGCCGATGCCCAGACGATCCATCACACCCGGTGCGTAGTTTTCCAGGAGGACGTCGGCGTCCTTGACCAGACGCTTGAGGATCTCCTTGCCTTTCGCGGATTTCAGATCGAGGGTGATGCACTTCTTGTGGCCGTTGAGCATCGCGAACGGCGCGCCCGAGCCGCGGCTGACGCTGTCGCGCTGACGCACCGGCTCACCGGCCAGCGGTTCGACCTTGATCACCTTGGCGCCGGCCTTGGCCATCAGGTAGGTCGCGTACGGCCCCTGATAAACCTGCCCGAGATCGATGACCGTGAGGCCATCGAGTGGAAGATTGCGTCGACCTTGCATGTGTCTGTCTCAAATCCCTGCAACGAACTGATTGCGCTAAGCGCCGAGATAGGCTTCCTGGATATCAGGGGCATCGGCGATTTCGCCGGCCGTTCCTTCGCGCACGATCGAGCCCACTCTGAGGACATAGGCGCGGTCGGCAATCTTGAGCGCCGCGCGCATGTTCTGCTCGACCAGAAGCGCCGAGAGGCCTTTGGCCCGCAGCGCTCCAATCGCGCCGAGCACGAATTTGGAGAAGAACGGCGACAGACCGAGTGACGGTTCGTCGAACAGGATGAGCCGCGGACGCGCCATCAAGCCGCGGCCGATCGCCAGCATCTGCTGCTCACCGCCGCTGAGATTTCCGGCCGCCTGCCGGAAACGTTCGCGCAGGCGCGGAAACATGTTCAGCACGTCTTCGACCGAGAACACGGGGCCACTGCCGAACGCGTCGACGATCTTCAGGTTCGCTTCGACAGTCATCGACGGAAATATCTCGCGTCCCTCGGGGACGTGGCTGATGCCCGCGCGGCTGAGCGTCCAGGGTTTGCGCCCATCGATGCGCTGTTCGGCGAATTCGATGCGGCCCGCGGTGATCGGCAGAACGCCGGAGATGGCATTCAGGAGCGTGGTCTTGCCGGCGCCGTTGGCGCCGAGGATGGCGACGATCTCGCCGCGATTGACCGAGAGCGAGACTCCGCGGAGGGCAACGACCTTGCCGTAAGCTGCCGAGACGTCCTTGACGGTCAGCAGCGTGCCGTCACTCGTCATCGTCAGCCCCCAAATATGCGGTCACGACCTCCGGATGATTGAGAACGTGATGTGGCGCGTCTACCACGACCGGCGTGCCGTCGACGACGACGAGCGCGCGGCCGCAAAGCTGCCGGATGACGGCCATGTCGTGCTCGACGATCAGGATCGTCCGCCCCGGGGCTATCGCACGGATCAGCGCGATGAAATCGGCAGTCTCGCGGCCGTTCATGCCGGCTGCGGGCTCGTCGAGGAACATGATCTTGGGATCGGACATCAAGGCGATGCCGACGGCGAGCCGGCGCTGCACACCATAGGCCAGCACGCCGGCCTTGCGGTGCCGCTCGCCGTCGAGGCCGATCAGCGCGAGCACCTCCTCGACGCCGGCCTCGAAAGCCCGCTGATCTTCCGCATACGACTTGCTACCGACGATCCGTCCCAGCACCCCGTGGTGAAAGCTTGCATGGCGCCCGAACAGGAGATTTTCGAGCACCGTGCTTTCGGCGAACACCGCTGTCCTTTGGAAGGTTCGGGCGACACCCGAGCGCGCGATGTGGTGCGGCGGCATCCCCGCGATCTCGCTGCCCATGATGCGGATCGATCCGCTTGTCGGGGCTGTGATACCGCAGAGGATGTCGAACAACGTCGACTTGCCCGCGCCATTCGGACCGATGATGCCGAAAATCTCGCCTTCCTGAACGTCGAGGCTGACGCCGTTCAAGGCCGTCACGCCTCCATACCGCTTGACGATATCCCGGGCCGAGACGGCCGGACGCTCAGCGACTGCGATCGTCATCTGTCTTCCCTCCGAACCGATCCCGCAGGACGACACCCAATTGATGCAGACCGCCTGGGGCAAACATCATGATCAGAATGATGATCGACGAGAACACCAGGATCCTTATGTTCGGATCGAGGTTCAAGGCCTGCGGAATCAACGTGAACATTGCTGCACCGATGACGGGACCGACCACAAGCTGAGCGCCGCCCAGCAGTACCATCAAGAGTCCGTCCACAGTGTTTGCAACGCTGAACACCTCGGGTGTCACGATCTGGCTGTAGGGAACAGCCAGAGCGCCGGCCAGCGCAGCGAACGGCGCGCTCAGCATAAATGCCTTCAGCCGGACACGCGCGACATCGACGCCCACCGAGCGGGCGAGATGGGGATTTTGGCGCACACTCTCCATCGCGGCGCCGAAGGGAGACCGGCGCAGGGCTACGAGAAAAAGGATTGCGAGCAGGAGAATAGTGGCCGTGACCGCGAAGTAGGTTTGCGGATCCGACAATTGAAGTGGACCGATCTCGATTGGCGGGAACCCGAACAGACCGAGCGGACCTCCGGTAATTTCCTCGAGATTTGTCGCCGCTACCATGGCGACGCCGGTAAGCCCCCACGAGACGATCGAGAAATACGCACCGGTCAGGCGCAGCGTAATGACGCCGATGATCGCGGCCAGCACTACGGACAAGACGAGCGCGATGAGCACCGAGACCTCGAAAGGCAGCCCCAGTTTGCCCATTCCGATCGCCGCGCCATAAGCCCCGACACCGAAGAACAAGCATTGGCCAAGCGGGACTTCGCCGACACCGCCGAGGATGATGTTGATGCTCAAGGCAAACAAGGCGAACGCGCAGGTATAGCCTGCCAGAGTTACCACAAACGGGTCGGTGAAGGTGTAAGCGAACACGGCGATGACAATGAGGGCGCAGGCGACGTAGGAGGCCTCCCGCGCGGTGCGTGCAGACCTTTCCCTGTCCGAGACAGCGAGCTGCTTCCTGTCGATCATCGTGCCGAAGTCCTGGGTCGCCATACTAGTGCCGATGCTGCTGGAGTTGACCAAGCAGTCCCTGTGGACGGAACAGCAGCGTGGCGATGACAAGCGCCCAGCCCAACGCGGGCGTCCAGGAGACCGAGACATAAGTTTCGAACAGCGCGTTGGCGACACCGATCAGAAGCGCTCCCAGCATCGCGCCGGGAATACTGCCCATGCCGCCGAGGATCACGACAGTAAATCCGACGATCAGGGCGCTATATCCCATGGTCGGATAGATCGTCGTGATCGGCGCCAGCAGGGCACCGGCAAGACCCGCCGCGGCGACCCCGAGCACAAAGGCAAGCGCGCGTATCCAGGGCACGTCAATCCCGGAATAAAGCGCACCGCGCGCGTTCTGGGCAACCGCGACGACCTGCTGACCCTTGATGCTCAGACGAAGCCACAGGCCAAGGGCACCGAGCACGAGCACCGAGAAAACGAAGATGAAAGCGCGCTGCGAAGTGACGAAGATCCCGAAAAATCGCATCGTGCTCTGCCCTAAAGGCGACGGCACAGGAAGCGGATCCGGCCCGAAGATCAGGATCAGTCCGGCCACCGCCGCCTGACCGAGCGCGAAGGTCACGATCAACGAGCCGTGATGTGAGTCTCCGTAGAGGCTTCGCCTGATGACAATCCATTCGGTCAGCGCTCCGATGATCACGACTATCAGGACGGACAGCGGAACAGCGGCCAAATAGCTCAGGCCTTGCGACGTCAGCAAATAGCAGGCGTAGCCGCCCATGGCGAAGAACGCGCCATGGGCAAAGTTTGCGATGCCCACGATTCCAAAGATCAGCGTCAGGCCGACGGCGATGACGGCATAGCCGGCGCCCAGCACCAATCCGTTGACCAGGGTTTGAGCCAGAAGTTCCAAAGGCGACGTACCTTCTACTTTGATCTGCGGTCGATCTTCAGTTCGAGCTGACGCGCTCGAGCTGAACGACAGCCCCGTTCTCGACCCGCTGAATGTAGAAGTACGGCGCGCGCGCCCTGCCCTTTTCGTCGAACTTCAGCAGGCCACGCGGGCTCTGCCAGGCGCCTTCGCGAATGACCTTGGAGATCTTGTCGTAGTCGCTATCGGTGCCGGCCTTGTCCATCGCGGACGCAATCAGGTTGATCGCTTCGAAGATCACCAGTTCGCCTTTGCCCGGGACACTGTTGAACTTCTTCTGGTAATTCTCGACGAATTCTTTCCCGTCCGGCCCCGGATCGGACGCCATGAAAATCTCACCCGTGATAACGCCATTCATGGCGCCTTCTGAGGGTTTGATCATGCCCGGCGTCACAACGCCTGGCGACATCACCTCAGTCTTGAAGCCACCGATTTGGCGCACCTGCTTCCAGAGCTGAGCAGCGCGCGCCGGATAGGCGTCGGCGACGTAAATCATGTCCGGATTGCTTGCCTTGATCTTGGTGAGGATCGACGTGAAGTCGTTCGTCTCCGCGTCGTAGGTTGATGTACTGACCAGCTCAATGCCAGCCGACTTGAGGCTCTCTCTGAGCTTCTCGAGAACAGTTTTGTTGAACTCGGAATTCTCGCCCATGTAGGCGACCGTCTTCGGCTTCAACGTCTTGACGATATAGGCGTTAAACGCCTCCGAATTCAGCGAGACGGTATTGTTGATTTGAAATAGCCAGGGGCTGCCCTGATCGGTGATGGCATCGGCCTGTGCGCCCGCGTTCACCTGCAGGATCCGCTTCTTCGTCACGGAAGATTCCGCGAGCACGACCGAGCTATTGGTCCCACCGGTAATCGCCTTCACGCGCCCGACGGACATCAGCTTCTGGACCGCTGCGACTCCGCCCTGCGGAGTGCCTTTTTCGTCTTCGAAAACCAGCTCGAGCTTCCGGCCACTGAGAATGCCGCCGCGTTGATTGATGAGGTCCGCTGCATATTCGGCGCCGCGCTGCAGCTCTTGTCCGTAAGTCGCTGCCGCGCCGCTCAGCGGCAGCGCAAGGCCGATCTTTACCGGGTCCGCAGCCATCGCGCTGGGCGCGTAAGCGAGCTGCAAAGTGGTGGCCACGACGGCCCCTGCCGAAAACATGACCTTTATACGATCCGCAAGCTTCATCGTTCTTCCCTTATGATTTTCTGCCGGACGCGCTGCGACGCCCCGGCGGGTTCCTTGAATGCAGGTCGGCTCAGATGTTCGAACTCAATTCAGATTGCGCTGAAAGAGATCGAACAGGCGCTCCCAATGTCGCTCGGTGCTGGCCTTGTGGTAGAGGCGCCGGCTTGGAAACGCGAAACCGTGCTCGGCTTCTGGATAGTATTCCAACCGTCCGTTAATACCGGCCGTCTTAATTGCCTGCGACACCTGCTCCAGCATCTCGGGCGGTGCGTAGTGATCGTGTTCGGCGAGGGCAAAGTAGATCTCGCCCTTGATCTTGTCCGTGACGAGATGTGCGGAATCTGGTTGGTCGGTGACGAGCCGAGCACCATAGACAGACGCGCCTGCGGCCATGCGATCCGGAAACACGCCCATCGCGCGATAGACGTAGCGGCCGCTCATGCAATAGCCAACGCATCCCGTCTTGCCCTGTCGCGCAGCCTCCTCATTGGCGAGGAAGTCGAACATGACCTGAGTGTCTTCCATCACCATCGTGTTGGTGAGATGGCGGTTGAGCTTCCACATCAGCTCCAGCTTGTCCACGCAAGCCGGGTCCCACAGGCGATTGGCGTCGAGATCAACGCAGCGGACCATGCGGTAATACATGTTCGGCATGATGACGTAGTAGCCGACCGTCGCGAGACGCCGACACATGTCTGACAGCTCCTCGCGGACACCGACCGAGTCCATATAGAAGATGACGACAGGGAACGGTCCTGGACGGTCAGGATGAAACACATACGTGTTCATCACCCCATCCCTGGTTTTCAGATCGACGACCTTCTCCTGCACGATCCCACCCTTATTGACCATCTTAGTATCTCCGCGCATTCGGGGCGTGGAGTGGGAGGACAATGTGCCGAGCCGATGCTGAAAGCTAGAGCATTACAGATATGCGTTGATATTTACAGATATGTGAAAATGAACTGCTTAGTCGCGGGCTTTCGTCGCAGGTGTGAGGTCCTCCCTTGAGACGAATTTGTCGATGCCTTCGCGCAACGATCTGAGGATCTGCGTTCGCTTGGAAACCAGCCGTTCAACCGGGCCCCCGACGCCAATCGCCAGGATGCGACCATGACGCCGCTCCGGGAGCAACATGCCAATCACTCCAGCACCGGCTGTAACGGTATGAAGGGAGATGACGTAGCCATCTTTGCGGATCTTACGGAGTTTTTGCATCAGCTCCTTCAGGTCGACCTTCTTCTTTCGGTCCTCTTCTTCGAAGTTGATGCGGCGCACGAGCTTCTCGACCACATCATCCGAACGGGCGCTCAATAGCATCCATCCAAGGCCCGAGCGCGCGAGGGGCCGGATCGTCCCTGGTCTGATCGAAAACTGGATCGTGCGCGGTGATGGCTGAACATGGATATATTGCATGTACAGGTCACTCTGCGTTGCGATGCTGACGGTCTCTTCCGTTTCCTTGTTGAGGTGGTTGACCAGCGCCGAAATTCCACGCTCGCCGAAAAGCGCGCCCTGCACCCAGTGTCCGAGCTGAACGATCCGCATCGTCGGCATGTAGGTCCGCGAATAGCGGTCGAAATCGACATAGCCGAGCACCACCATGCTCTTGAGGACCGCGGACGCGCTGGAGACGGGATAGCCGAAGCGCAACGCGACCTCCTTGAGACTCAACGGTCGCTGCACTTCATCGAAATATTCCAGTATTTCGAACAGCCGCTTGGCCGTCTTGATGACCTCTTTGGACATATTTCCTCGCTTTCTTTTTCACATAGATAGAAAAGTTTTCCCGTGGACGAAAGTTATTTCGCGGAATCCTCGTGTTTGCTACAAGGCGCTCGCCAACAGAGGTCGCCAATGGTTTCCGCCGAACAGATGAAGTTCGAAGTGTCCGATCGTGTTGCGACGATCACGTTCGACCGGCCGGACAAGATGAACGCCTGGACGTCGGTCATGGAGAGCGAGCTGCGCCGCCTGATGACGATCGCGTCCGAGGACGTCGGCGTGCGCGCGATCGTGATCACCGGCGCGGGCCGGGGCTTCTGCGCCGGCGCCGACATGGGACGCCTCTCCGACGCATCGTCGGGAAACACGAGCGCCGCCCCCCCGGTGGTCCCCGCGGAAAGTGACGATGATCTGGCGCAGCGATACAGCTACCTGCTCGCCGTCCCCAAGCCGATCATTGCGGGCATCAATGGCGCCATCGCAGGTGTTGGTCTTTGCATCGCGTTGTATTGCGATTTGCGCTTCATGGCCGCGGGTGCAAAGCTGACGACATCTTTCGCCCGGCGCGGCCTCATCGCAGAACACGGCAGCGCCTGGATGTTACGTCAGCTCATCGGGCCGATGAATGCCGCGGACCTTCTTCTTTCGGGGCGCGTCGTCGAGGCGGCGGAAGCCGAGCGGCTTGGCCTCGTCCGAATGTTGCCCGCAGACACTTTTCGCGAGACGGTTCAGCAGACCGCGTCGGATTTCGCCAATCTCTGCTCGCCCCGATCCATGCGCATCATCAAGCAGCAACTCGCGGCAGCCCCTCGGCAAACGCTCGCCGAAGCAACGCAGCTAGCGAACAGGGAAGTCGCGATCTGCCGGGGAACCGAAGACTTCAAGGAAGGCGTTGCCCATTTCGTCGAAAAGCGCGCGCCGCGCTTCACCGGCAAGTAAACGCGAGCTCGTGGTCATCTTAAATTGGTGTGAGGTCCGTGCTGAGCGCCTGCCCCCGATCATCGAGGCGGCCGGGCTCGGCTCGGCGGGGGCAATATTGTGATCAGCCGTGACCGGCAAGGAGCGCAAGAAAGCTGCTGCCTTACGTGGTGATGCTCCGCTCAACATCGGCCTCGACACCATTCGTTGCTAACGCCAATCTCGTGGGCGGGAGTGGAAGTAGCAGCAGGCCCCAAGTCGCATTTCCCGAATGGTCTCGCGAATTACTAGGAAAGCGTCATGGCCTACCTTCCCGTCGGGCCGCAGTTAATAGGTCGGATCAGGTAGCGAGGGTCGGTATCCGCCTGCCAACGAACTCATCTCGATGGCCCGCGTGGATTCCAGCGCGATCTCGTCGAGTTCCTCCTTGGTCACCTCAATGAATTGGTCTCGAACTGGTATCGCTTTACGATTTCCTCGTTACGATATCCTCGTTGGGCACCCTCATCGCCGGTATCACGTCAACTTTAAGGTACTTGATGCGGTGCCCAGTGGCCCGTTGAGCTGGTTCAACGCGAACTTCTCGCTCTCCGATGTCGCCAAGTATACGTGTAACTCCGCTTCACTTTGCTCCCTGAGATGCTCGCATCGGTTCTGAGGCAACGAAGCGCAGCGGGCTGGTTGGTCAATCACGTGTTTTGCTAGTGCGATGCTAGTATGGACACTGCTGTGTCGTCATACTCGGACAGCAGTCGGCAAGTCTCCGAGTCATTCGCAATGGGCCAACCATCGTCAGGCAGGACACGACGGAAACCCAAGTCCAGCGGACACGCTTGAGCCGATCTGGATGGCTATGCGACAGTGACGGCCTTGCCGTCGATGGCCGCCTGGATTTCAGCTTCGCTCAGGCCCGCTTCGCGCAACACCTCGCGCGAATGTTCGCCGAGGCGCGGCGCCATGCGATGGATGCCGGCCGGACTTTCCGAGAACTTCGTGGCCGGGCGCGCCTGCCGGATACGTCCTTCGGTGGGGTGGTCGATATCGGCGAACAGTCCGACGGCCGCGAGATGCGGCTGCTCGCCGATCTCGGTGATGCGGGCAAAGGCGGCGTGCGGCACGTCCAGCCGCAGCAGCAATTCCTCCCACTCCGCGGTGGTGCGGGTCGGGCCGATCTCGCTCATGCGGTCGTAGATCTTGTCGATGTTCTGGGAGCGCAGCACGGGATCGCGCACGCCGAGTTCGTCGCTCAATTCAGGGCGGCCGACAGCCTCGAAGAAAGCGCACCAATTGTCCCCGGAGTAGGGCAGCATCGTCAGCCAGCCGTCCTTCGTCCGGACCGGGCGCCGGTTCTTCATCCGCTTGTAGCCGGTCGGCCCGATCGGCGGATCGAAGGCATGGCCGCCCAGCATCTCGATGCTGTTGAAGCCGGCGATGGTCTCCAGCATCGGCACCTCGACCATCTGGCCCTGCCCGCTGCGTTCGCGCCGGAACAAGGCGGCAGAGACGGCGCCAGCCATCGCCATCGCACAGATCTTGTCCCCGATCAGGCTCGGTACGAATTCCGGCTCCTCGTCCGATCCGATCGAGGATGCTAGGCCGGAGGCGGCCTGAATGATCTCGTCGAACGCGGGGCGCGCTGCCCACGGGCCGTCCTGGCCGAAGCCCGTCGCCGCGGCGTAGATCAGCCGTGGATTAAGTTTTGCGCAATCACCATACCCGAACCCAAGTCGCGCCATCGCGGCTGGCCGCACATTGGTAACGAGCGCGTCGACGGTCGGGATCAGCTTCGCCAGCGCGGCCTTGCCTTCGGGATGCTTCAGATCGAGCGCGAGGCTGCGCTTGTTGCGGTTGACCGCCATGAACTGGCCGCTCATGCCGCGGTTTCGAAACACCCCGGTGTAGCGCCAGGTGTCGCCTCCAGGCGGTTCGACCTTGATGACATCGGCGCCCCAGTCGCCGAGCATCTGCGCAGCATAGGGACCGAACAGCACGCTCGTCAGATCGAGAACGCGGATACCGCTGAGAGGGCCGGTTGGTGCCATCGTCTCTTCACTGTCGTTGGAGGAACGGTTGCGGGGGCAAGTTCGAGCAGGCTAGGCTGCCGCCCTGCCCGCCCATTGTATTGCGTCGACGCTATTCGCCGATCACGTCGCCGAATAGCTCCCAGGACTTGCCGTTGAAGCGCGCCATCTGCAACTGACGGATCGGCGTCACCTGCTGGGCCGAGGTGTTGAGCTTGATGCCGGGCAGCAGCATCGGCAGCTCGACATCATTGAACGACTGCGTCTGCTTCATCAGATTGGCGCGCGTCAGATCGTTGCCGGCGCGCTGCAGCACCAGCTCCATGATCTGTGCCATGGTGTAGCCGGTGACGTTGAAGATGTCGGCAGGATCCGCTCCGGAATTGTAGGTCTTCATCCATTCGCGCCAGGCCTTCATACCGGCGTCATTCTCCCAGCGCGGATCGCCGGGATCCTTCTGGAAGGCGCCGGTGACGATGCCGACGGAATTTTCGAGCCCGGCCGGTACCAGCACGGAGCCGACGGAATTGGAGACGGCAGGAAGGATGATCTGCGGCTTCCAGCCGAGTTCGGCGATCTTCTTGATCGCCTGCGCCGCGAATTTCGGCGTGCATTCGTTGAAAACAACGTCGGCGCCGGCGGCCTTGAACTTGACGATCTGGGAATCGACGGTCGGGTCCGTCGTCTCGTACACCGCTTCCGAGACGATCTGGTTGACGTGCTCGCCGAGACCTTCCTTGAAGCCGGCGAGGTAGTCGCGGCCGGGATCCTCGTTCGGCGTGATGACTGCGATCTTGGCGTCGGGCTTGTTGGCCAGAATCCATTTGGCGTAGATTCGGCCCTCGGTCCGGTAGGTCGGCTGCGAGCCGGTGGTCCAGGGGAAATGCTGCGGATCATTCCAGCGGCTGGCGCCGCTCGACGGGAACAGCTGCGGGATCTTCTTGGCGTTGAGATATTTCTGCGCCGCGATGTTCGGGCCGGTGCCGAGCATCGAGAACATCGCCAGCACCTCGTCGCTCTCGGTAAGGCGCCGAACCTGCTCGACAGTCTTCGACGGCGAATAGCCGTCGTCCATGCTGAGCAGCTCGATCTTTCGGCCGTTGATGCCGCCCTTGTCGTTGAGCATCTTGAAATAGGCGATCTCGGCGCGGCCGATCGCGGAATAGGCGGAGGCCGGCCCCGAATACGGCATTGTCTGGCCGAGCTTGATTGTCGTGTCCGTCGCACCCGTATCGTAGCTTCCGGCGATTGCAGCCGAAGCGGCACAGAAACTTGTGAATAGAGCGACGGCGCCAAGCCCGAATTGTCTTCTCTGCATTTCTAGATTTCCTCCTGCCAAGACCATGGCTGCGAGTTGTTGCGCCGCTCGGCCTTGGGTCGTTTGTTCTTGATTGTCCTAAGCCGCAGTAATCTCGACATCGGCCAGGGAGCTTATACTCGCGTTTTGCCCTTTGAGATGTACCGGAGATGTCAGACGCTTATGCGCCACTTGCAACCACTCCGTTTGTGAGGCGCATCGTGACATTTCCCCTTGTGAAGCGTCGCCGTTTGTTTCGGACCGTCGCAATGGACAGGTCCCCCGCTAATGACTGGACCGAACCTTCAGGAGGGCATTAATTAAGCCCTGGTATAGCGCCGCGACCGGATTTCGATGGGTTAGACATGCCTAGGACAAGAAAGAAAGCGTTGGCGGATAGCCACATCACGGAAGCTACGAGCTACGGGCCTCCGGCGACCGGATCGGTCAAGTCGGCGGGACGTGTGCTGCGAATTCTCGAATTTTTCGACGAGATCCAGCGCGACGCGCGCGTTGCAGAAGTAGCCGAGCGGCTGGAATTTCCGCAATCGTCGACCTCGATCCTGCTCAACTGCCTCGTCGAGCTCGGCTACATGGACTATCTGCAGGAAAGCCGCAGCTTCCTGCCCTCGCCGCGCGTCACCTTGCTCGGAACCTGGCTCGACAAGGGGCCTGTCAGAAACGGCAGCCTGATACGGATGCTCGAAGAGCTGTCCCAAAAGACTGGCGATACCGTCATCATCGCCGCCCGGAGCGGGATCTATGCGCAATATATCCACGTTTTGCAGGCGCGAGCGACCATGCGCTTTCATGTTCCGCCAGGGTCCAGGCGCCTCGTGGTCTGGTCGGCCACCGGGTTTGCGCTGCTGAGCGCCAGCAGCGACAAGGAGATCCGCAGCCTCTGCACGCGCACCAACGCGGAAGCCGCGCTCGACATACCGCGCATCGACATCAACCGGGTGCTCGAGAACGTCGAGCGCACGCGCCATGAAGGCTTCTTCTTCTCGGCGGGTCTCGTCACCCCTGGCGCCGGATCGATTGCCGTGCCGCTTCCCGCGAGTATCGATGGCTGGAACCGGGCGCTTGCTGTCGCGGTGTCGGGTCCTCTTCAGGATATCACGCGGCGGCAGACGGAGATCGTGGCCCTGCTCAACGATGTCGTGCAGCGCTATCTCCGCCCTATATCCTCGAGCTAGAGCGCACCGGCAGCTGCCGGCCCGTCGACGAGCAGCGGCCACAGGCCCTCGCCGCCCTGCGCGCAAATCATCCGGCCGATTTTTTCCTGCCACCAGGGTTCAGCCCCCCATTCGTCGCGCCACGACCACAGACGGCGGGTGGCGTAATGCAGCGGATGCTCCTGGGTGAACCCCATCGCGCCATGGACCTGATGGCAAAGGGCCGCGACCTGCCCGGCGGATTCGCCGCAGCGGGATTTTGCGATCGCCACAGCCAGCGCGTCATCGCCCAGCCTCGGCGATTCCGTCAGCGCATCGCCTGCCGCCGATGCGGCGGCAAAGTGGCCTGCCGCAATCGCCAGCATGTGCTGGATCGCCTGGAATTTCGCGATCGGGCGGCCAAACTGGACACGCTCATTGGCGTAGGACAGCGCATAATCCATGCACCGCTCCATCCCGCCGATCATCTGCTGGACACGGATGGCAGCGCCAAACGGCATCAGGCTATCCGGGCCGAGACAGGAGGGCGCCGGCAGGATATCGCTCGTGGCGAGTTGCACACCGCTGAAGTCGACATCTTCGCGTGGCTCATAGGCGACGTTCCGCCGCAACTTGTTCGAACGCGCTTTATCGGTCGGTACGCGACAGAGGAAGGCCTTGCCATTCGCGTCGCGTGCGAAGACGAGCGCCGTCGCTGCCTGTTTGCCCCAGGCGACATGCCGGGCCACACCTTGCAGAGTCGCGCCCGTGGCGCTTGATGCGAGCGCGACGCGATCCTGCGGATTGACCGGCGCAAGCGTCACCGCTCCTGCGATAACCTCGCCGCCGGCGTCGGTCCAGAGCGCGTTGGCTATCATGGTCTCCGCCAGCGGTAGCGGGACGGAATGAAATGCCGATCTGCGGATCAGGTTTGCCGCAACGTCCGCGGCCAGCCCCGCCCCGCCTTTCATTTCGGTCACCAGCGCCAGCGGCAGGCCGGCATCTTCTACCGCACGCCAAAGCGCATCTGGCCATTGACCGGAGTCGGCCGCCGACAGGACCTTCTTGTCGATGTGTTGTGCGAACAGGCGGTCGGCCTGCTCGAGCACGATTGCGGACATGTCTTCCATGGCGTCCTCCTCGTCAGCGCAGGCCGAGACCGCGGGCAATCATCCCGCGCAGGATTTCCGGCGTGCCGCCCCGAATGGTGAACGACGGCGCGTGCAGCAACACATGCGCCATCGCCTGTGAATACTCGTCGTCGTCATCGAGACTTGCCTCGATCGGCAGCAGCTTCCGCACCATTTCCGGAACCTCCCGTTCGAACGCCGTGCCGACGTCCTTGACGAGGGCGGCCTCCGTCTCCGGGCTCTCGCCACGCTCCAGGAGCCCGGCGATCGACGACGACATCCGACGCAGCGTGGCGAAGTGCGATGCGAGCCGGCCGATCTCGACCGCCTGTCGCTCATTCGGCTCCCGCCCGACCTTGTCGACGAGTTCGACCAGCAGCCTGATGTCGGACATGAAGCGATCCGGGCCGGCGCGCTCGAACGCCAGTTCGCCCGTCACGCGGGTCCAGCCTTCCCCCGGCTTTCCGATCATCATGTCATCGGGAACGAAGCAGCTCTTGAAGAACACCTCGTTGAACTCGTGGCCGCCCGACACGTTCATGATCGGCCTGATCTCAATGCCCTCCGAGCCCGTATTCACGATGAACTGGGACAGACCGGCATGACGGTTCTCGTTGGGCGGCTCGGTGCGGGCGAGCACGATCAGGTAATGCACGCGATGCGCGTTGGAGGTCCAGATCTTGGTGCCGTTGATCACCCAGCCACCTTCGACCTTGTCCGCCTTGGTGCGGGCCGCCGCAAGGTCGGAGCCGGAGTCGGGCTCGCTCATGCCGATACCGAAATAGCACTCGCCCGCGGCAATCTTTGGCAGGATCAGCTGCCGAGCCCGCTCGCTGCCGTGCTTGAGGATCTGCGGGCCGGACTGCCGATCCGCGATCCAATGCGCGCCGCCCGGTGCGCCGGCCGCCAGCATCTCCTCGGTTACGACGAAGCGCTGCAGGTTGGAGTACTCGCCGCCACCATACCGCTTCGGCCAGGTCATGCCGATGAAACCGGCCTTGGCGGCGCGTTTGCTGAATTCCGGATCGAATGTCGACCAAGACGTCCGGTGGGCCGCGTAACCACCATTGTCACGCTCCTCCTGCAGGAAGGTGCGGACCTTCCGCCTCATCTCGTCGGCCTCGGGCGGCAACGTCAGGGATTCGAACCGGAATGCGCGCAATCAAGCCTCCATCAATCGAATATTGTCGTTCAGCTGAACTCCAGCCATCAAGCGCCCCGGAACACCGGCTTGCGCTTTTCCAGGAACGCCGTCACCGCCTCGTGCTGATCGGCTGTATACTGCACCAGGGCCTGCATGCTGGCCGCCATCTCCAGATGGGTGCCGAGATCAATCGCCCCGGAATCGCGCACCAGCTTCTTGCACATGCGGATCGAGTGCGGCGGGTTCGACGCGATCTGCCGTGCCATTTTGCGGGCGGCATCCATCAGTTCGGCCTTCGGCACGACATGAGACGCCAGCCCCCAGGAGAGCGCCTGCTCCGCCTTGATGAAGTTGCCCGTGAACGTCATCTCATAGGCGCGGGAGAGGCCGACCACGCGCGGCAGGAACCAGGCACCCCCGTCGCCAGACACCAGACCGACGCGCATGAAGCTCTCGGCAAACTGTGCATCGTCCGCCGCGATGCGGATGTCGCACATCAGCGACAGGTCGCAGCCGGCGCCGATGGCAAAGCCGTTAACGGCAGCTATCGCGGGGACCTCGAGGTCATACATCGCCATCGGGATCTTCTGGATTCCGTGGTGATATCCGCGCCGGATTTCGGCGGGAATGCCGCCGAACAGACCTGTACGATCACGCATTTCCTTGACGTTGCCACCCGACGAGAAGCTTTCTCCCGCCCCCGTGACGATCACGCAGCTGACCGACATGTCCTGATTGATGCGCTGGCAATGGCCGACCAGCGCATCGACGATGGACGGCGACAGCGCGTTGCGCGTCTCCGGCTCGTTGAGCGTGAGTATGACGACCCCGCCATCCTGCTCGTAAGTTACACTGTCCGACATGTCTTGCCTCACTTGCTCTGGCTGCTGACGAATACCGTGTTCGCGGCGTCCATGCCGAGCTCCGCAAGAATCTCGGCCGTATGCTCGCCCAACCGCGGCGCGTGGCGGCGCAGCCGGAACGGCGCCGAGCTGAACGACACCGGCGCCCGGATGGACTTGTAGGCCCCCTCCGACGGGTGCTCGGCCCGGCTGAACATCCCGACCGCCTTCATGTGCTCGTCTTCAGGCAGATCGGCGAGGCCAAGCACGGGCATGCAGGGAATGCTGACGTCGTCGCAAAACGACACCCATGCGGCCGTGGAATGCCTTGGGGCTTCCTCCTCAATGATCTCGTAGAGTGTCTCGAGATGGGCTGCCCGCTCGACCAGAGGAAAGAAGCGGGCGTCGGATTTCAGTTCAGGGCGACCCACGAAATCGAAGAAGTCGCGCCAGTTGCGGTCCGAGTAAGGCAGGATGCACATGTATCCGTCGCCGGTACGGAACGGCTTCCGGCGTGGACTGACGACGCGGCTATAGCCGGGATTGCCGAGAGACGGCTCGAAGGCGAAGCCCAGCAGATGCTCGATATAGGCGAACTCCGCCGTGGTCTCGAACATCGGTACCTCGATCGCCTGACCGCCGCCACCGCGCTCGCGCTGGAACAGCGCCGCCATCACCGAATAAGCGATCGCCTGCCCGGACAGCTTGTCGCACAGCACCGTCGGCATAAAGGCCGGCTCACCGCGCGCCGCCAAATGCAATGCCGCGAGCCCCGAGCCGGCCTGGATGATATCGTCATAGGCTGCCTTGTCGCTGTAGGGCCCCTTCTCACTGAATCCATAGGCGCCGCAATAGATGATATCAGGCTGGATGGCGCGGACCGCCTTGTAGCCAAGCCCAAGCTTGTCGATGGCCTTGGGCCGCAGCGAGTGGACGAACACGTCGGCTGTCGCGATCAGCTTGCGCAGGGTATCCATCCCCGACGGCTGCTTCAGGTCGAGCACGACGCTGCGCTTATTGCGGTTGAGATGGAGAAAGCCGCCGGCCATGCCCTCATGGCGATTGGGCCGATAAGTCCGGAAGGAATCACCCTCTTCGCTCTCGATCTTGATCACGTCAGCCCCGAGATCGGCCATGATGTGGGTCGCAAACGGTCCCATGATCACGTTGGTCAGGTCGATGACGCGGATTCCGCCCAACGGGCCGTCTGCAGGGGTCGTGTCCATCCCGAAGCTCTCTTGTTCACTGGCCGCGGCTGGCGCGTGCCGCGCGGGACGTCCAACTTCTACGTGATTGCAATTCGATCAATACGGTTCGGCACGATCGCGCCAATTATCACATATGCGATTGAATACGCTGCATCGCTCTCTTGCTGGGGGGAACGCGATCCAACATAGTTCGCCCAACGAGAAAAAGATCGGGAGAGAACGATGACTTCGACGAGCCGTCGCCAGCTTGTAGGCGTGATCTCGGGGGCAATTGCGTTGGCCTGCTTTGCAGCGCCAGCTGCGGCCGCCGAGAAATGGGATCTCTACATCTACAATCCCGTGGCGACGGTGGCGGCGGCCAAGGGCATGACTGCAATCACCGAGCAGATCGAGAAGGACACCGGCGGCGAGCTGTCGGTCCGGCTGCACCTTGGGGGCTCGCTTCCGATCAACACCACCACCATCACTCAGGCTGTTAGCGACGACGTCGTGCAGATGGGCGACGACGGATATTTTCTCGGCAACGTGCCGATCGGCGGCGTCCTGCGACTGCCGATGCTGATCCGCTCGCTCGATGAATACAAGAAGGCGGCGGACATCATGGCGCCGTACCTGGAGAAGGCCTTCGAGAAAAAAGGCGTCCTGGTGCTGGGGCAATATCTCTACCCCTACCAGGTTGCCTTCTCGAGCAAGAAGCTGACCTCGCTGGCCGACATCAAGGGCCAGAAGATCCGCGTGACCTCGCCCGAGCAGGGAGAGTTCATCAAGCGGCTCGGCGGTGTGCCGGTCACGCTCGGCGCCCCCGAAGTTCCCTCCGCGCTCGACCGAAACATCGTCGACGGCGTGCTCACCGCGAACACCGGCGGCGGAAACACCTGGAAGGACCTGCTGAAGTTCAACTACCGGCTCGGCATCAACTATTTCAATTCCGTCGTCATCGTGAACAAGGAGCGCTTCAACAAGTTGACGCCGGAGATCCAGGCCAAGGTCCGCAAGGCCGTCACCGACAACATGCCGCTGATCACCAAGGCCATGGCGGATGAGGAAGACAGCCTGAGCAAGAAGTTCGCGGAAGGCGGCATGACGGTGACGGAGCAGCAGCCCGGCGATCTCGATGTCGGCACGAAGACGATCTCGGCCTATTGGGATGAATGGGCGAAATCGAAGGGACCGGATGCTGCGGCCGCGCTCAAGCAGGTTCGTGCGGCGCTCGGCCGGTGATCGATCATGGCCAGCAGCATCGAGATCAGGGAGGTGGCGCCTGACGGCGCCGTCCACCTTATCGACAACGTCTCGTCGGGCCCCAGTCCGGTCGAGAAGGCCTCGGAAGCGATCTGCGCGCTCTTCCTGATCGCCATGATCATCCTGATCGGAGCCGAGGCGATCGCACGCAACGTATTCGCGACGTCGCTCCAGATCACCGACGAGATCGGTGGCTATCTGCTGGTGGCGATGACATTCCTGAGCATGTCGGTTGCCGAGGCCCATGGCGCGTTTCACCGGGTCGAACTGGTCCAGGCCCGCCTCGGACAATCCGCCCGGCTCGTGTCGCAGATCGTCTTCGACCTGATGTCGCTGGTCGCCTCCGCCTTCATCACCTGGCAGCTCGCGCGCCTGGTCATGAACTCGTGGCGCTCAGAGGACGTGGCGCCCACGCCGCTGCAGACGCCGCTGTGGATGCCGCAGACCACCATGGCGCTCGGCACGTTCCTGCTCTGCCTCGCCATCGTCCGGACCATCCTGACCAAGGTTCGCCGCCTGCGCGGGAGTGCGCAGCCATGACCCCCGGGGTCGAACTGATCCTTGTCCTCGCGATCTTCGTCGGCCTGCTCTGCGTGGGCATGACGATCCCGTTTGCAATCACCGTACCCTCTGTCCTTTATCTGCTGCTGCACGCGGGTCTGCCGGGATTGAAGGGCATCGGCCTCGTCAGCTGGGGCAGCATGAACAGCTTTACGCTGAGTGCGATCCCGCTGTTCATCCTGATGGCCGAAATCCTCCAGGAAAGCCGGCTGAGCCTGCGGGTCTATCACGGCCTGTCCAGGCTGGTGTCCTGGATCCCCGGCGGCCTGCTGCAAACCAACATCGCGGGATGCGCGATCTTCGCCGCCATCAGCGGCTCGAGCGTGGTCACCGCCGCCTCGATCGGGCGCGTCGCGCTGCCGGAACTGCAGAAGCGCAAATACAGCCCGCGCCTGTCGGCGGGCTCGCTGGCAGCGGGCGGCACGCTCGGCATCCTGATACCGCCGAGCATCGCGATGATCGTCTACGGCACCTTCACCGAGACGTCCGTCGCAAAACTGTTCATGGCCGGCGTGATGCCGGGCTTGCTGCTGACCGCGATGTTCATGGCCTATATCGCCATGCACGCCTGGTTCAGGCCTGGAATCGCTCCGCGGGAAGACGGCGCCCGGTCGGCTCGTGAACTTCTCTCGGCCCTGCTCGACGTTATCCCCTTCATGGTGCTGATCGGCGGCACCATCGGCAGCATCTATTCGGGCCTGGTAACGCCGACCGAGGCTGCGGCCGTCGGCTGCGTGCTGGCGATGATCATCGCGGTGTTCTGGGGCGAGTTCAGCGTCGCGATTCTCTGGCGCGCCCTGCAAACCACCGTGCGCGTCTGCGGCAACATCCTGTTCATCGTCTATGCCGCCTTCCTGTTCTCCTACGCGATCAGCTACGCCGGAGTCGGCGAGCAGATCACCCAGTTCCTGGTCAACCTGAAGCTCTCCAAGCTGGAGTTCTTCTTTGCCCTGTTTGTTCTCTACACGGTGCTGGGCTGCCTCGTCGAAAGCCTCGGCATGATTGTGGTTACGGTGCCGCTGCTCTATCCAGTTCTGGTGCAGTACGGTATCGATCCGATCTGGTTCGGCGTGATCCTGGTGCTCTTCATCGAGATGGGCCAGATCTCGCCTCCGATCGGCATCAACCTGTTCGTGATCCAGAGCATCTGGACCGGCAAGCTGAGCGACGTCGTGGCGGGCACCATCCCGTTCCACCTGATCATGTTCGTGCTGCTCGGCCTGCTCGTGATCTTCCCTGAGATCGCAATGTGGCTGCCCTCGCAAGTCACTGCCGTTCCCTGAGCGAGTTGCCCCGATGTACGCACCACCCGAAGAGATCAAGACCGAGGTCTTCGCCCGCCTGCCTGACAAGTTCCGCCGCAAGGACCCCGACAATGCCTGGTCGCTGGTCAACCGCCGCGGACTTGCCGCGGATTCCTTCCTTGAAGGCCCGTCATTCGACCGCGACGGTAATCTCTATATCGTGGACATTCCCTACGGACGCATCTTCCGCATCTCGCCCGCCGGAGAGTTCGCGCTGGTCGCCGAATACGACGGCGAGCCGAACGGACTGAAGATCGCGCGCGACGGGCGGATCGTCATCACGGACTATCGCCATGGCCTCATGACGCTCGATCCGGCCAGCGGCAGGGTCACCTCCATGCTGGAGCGGCGCTGGTCGGAGCGCTTCAAGGGCGTCAACGACCTGGTGTTCGCCGGCAATGGCGATATCTACTTCACAGACCAAGGGCAGACCGGCATGCACGACCCGACCGGCCGTGTCTATCGTCTGCGCGTGGACGGAACGCTCGACCAGATCGTCAACAACGTCCCGAGCCCGAACGGTCTCGTGCTCAACGGCAGCGAACACATCCTCTACGTCGCCGCCACGCGCGGCAACGCGATCTGGCGGATCCCGCTGATGCCCGACGGTACGGCATCGAAGGTCGGCATCTTCATCCAGCTCTCAGGGAGCCTCGGCGGACCGGACGGCCTTGCGATGGACGAGCAGGACAATCTCGCCATCGCTCACGCCGGTCTCGGCACCGTCTGGATTTTCAGCCGTCTCGGCGAGCCGCTCTATCGGGTCCGTTCCTGCCAGGGCCTCGCCACCACCAATTTGGCCTATGGTGGCCCTGACAACAGAAATCTCTACATCACGGAATCCGAGACCGGCTGCGTGCTTGTCGCGCGCCTTCCTGTCGCTGGACGAGTCATGGCATCGCATCGATAGTGCCGGACCAGGTTGGCAAGGTTAGAGACCGAGCAGCCCAAATCTGTTTGTTACGAAGAATGAAAGGACAGCCTTCATGTTGAGGAAGGTTCGAACGGCAATATTGATGCTTGGCCTGACCGCCTCGGGGGCCGCGATGGCCGCGTGGCCCGACGACAAGCCGGTCGAGGTCGTCGTCGGCTTCGCCGCTGGCGGCGGCACCGACGTCATGGCGCGCAAGCTGCTTCCCTTCGTCGAAAAGCGGCTCGGCGGAAACGCGCGATTTGTCGTTCTCAACAAGCCCGGCGCCGGCGGCGAGATCGCGTTCGCCGCGATCGCACGCGCAGCCCCGGACGCCTATTCGATGGGCGTCGTAAACGTGCCCGGCTACAATTTCCTGCCGATGACGCGGAAGACCCAGTATACGATGGATGAAATTCGCCTGGTCGCACGCGTGGTCGACGATCCCAGCGTGATCGTCGTTCGCAATGACAGCCCGTTCACGACTTTGGCAAGCGTGCTCGACGCGCTGCGCAAGAAGCCCAGTTCGGTCACCTTCGGCCACAACGGCGCCGGCACGAACGGCCATCTGGCTATCCGCATGCTCGCCAAGGCTGCTGGCGTCGAGCCGAACGAGATCTCCTATCGCGGAACCGCAGCACAGAGGACCGACGTCCTTGGCGGTCATCTCGATGTCGGAATGGTCAGCCTGAGCGAGGTGCCCGAACTGCACGGCACCAACAAGGGAGCGCTCCGGGCCATCGCAATCTTGTCGAACGCTCGTTCCACCTCCTTGCCCGGCGTACCCACTGGAGAAGAAGCCGGCGTTTCCGTCATCATGACCGCGGAGCGCGGCTTTGCGCTACCGAAGGGGGCACCTGACGATGTCGCAAAAAAGCTCGAAGCTGTAATCGCTGAGAGCCTAAGAGATCCCGACTACGTCAAGAGCTCACCTGGTGATGCTCCGGTGCTCGCCTTCATGCCCGGTACCGAGTGGCAGAAGCGCCTCGACGAGATGACGAAGGCGTTGCAGCCTCTCGCCGGCGAGTTGGCGGAGCCGAAATAGCTCAGTCGATCTAGCGAGGCGGGTATATCGGTCCGTCACGAACTGGAAGGATTGCCCGGCGCGCGCGAGCAATCCTCCAACAAGTACGGCCGTTCAGGTGCATGCTGAGCGGCAGGCCATTGACCACCCTGTCCTCTTTGCATGCTCAACTGCGCTGACGCACTCTATTGTCAAGCGCGCCATTGTGGCCGCTCTTAGAAGGGCTAACCACTTCGGTCACAGCATTCTTATTACACAAGAGACTTCCAAGACTACGCCAAACTACGCGATAGCTGCCCGCAGCACTACTCCCACTCCTTCATTTCGAACGACGCTTCGCCGTTGATCTGCAAGCATAATTTCAGATCTGACGATCTGACGGACAAATGCCGCGGTACATCCGGCTCCTTGAACTCACAGGAAAATTCACGCCGCTCGAAGAAGTGACGCCTTTGGCAAGCAATCGACTGAACGATCGCGTGTGCAAGGCCGTGAATGGCCAGCAGCTCATACTTGCACTGCGTCGCTGAGATACCGGGATCGGGAAATCGCCGGCTTGGTCTGCACGAGATCGCTCACGCCCCCTAGACGTTGAGGTCACTTCGCGCCAAGCAACCTCAAGACCAAGTCAAGTTCAGGTGGGGCTAGACAGCTGATTTGCCTGACGACACCCGATCGACAGCCGTTCAAAGGCTGAGGCAAGCCAGGGCGCTCAACCAACTAGTAGCCGATTGCAGCTCCCTCATACGTGGATCAGACCGTCCACTCAGCATCCCGCTTTGTGGATCCACAATAAATTCCACGGGCATAACCATCTCATTCCAAGCGCCCCGGCGATTGATGATGTTCGCTCTCTGCGCCAGCCCATCGACGACATCATCGGCCCTCCAGGTGCAGGGTGTCCCGCGCCTCGCCCAGGCCGAAACGTCGTGCGGAATGCAGGTCCTGATCTTACCTGGAAGCGCAATTGAAATCCTCCTTTGTCGCGTGGACTGTTGAGCCCGCGCCGAAACCGCGAAAGCGGTACTCGCAGTAGATGCAATAAATCCCCCTCCTCATTCGAGCACCCCGCGGTGATGGAAGCGGTGTTGACGTCGACTTCGGGGTGGCCTGGCAGCAGCATGCTGACCTATGGTTATTCGGAAATCGCGTCGCCGGCAGTCCCTCTCGCGCGGCAATAGCGCTGGCGAAGCCGGGCACTATCAGCCCTGCGATGGCCGCCAATGCCACGACGCCGACGGCGATCATACTCGGAACAGCAGCCATTGCGTTCGCCCGGGGAGTAGCAGGATCACAACCATCCCCGCTCCGAACATCACTACTTGGAGGCACATGAAGACCATCGCCGATCCGGCGATGTGCTCTAGGTCACCTGCATCCCGCACTTGCGCAGCACCGTCTTGGCAAAGCCGAATGGCGCCGGCGTGAACGGGCCAGGTGGCGCGCGGGTGATCAATGCGACGACGCAGAGCGCGGACACCGCGAGCCAGAAGCACAGCCAGAAGCCATCGATATAGGCGAGCACATTGGCCTCGCGCTGCACGAAGCCGGCGAGCGTGCCGATCGCTCGCGCCGGCGCCGATCCCGCGTCGTGAGCTGAGAAGTGATCGGCGAACTGCTTCAGTATCCGCACCACATCGACATTGCCGACCTCAAGGTTCTGACCGAGATAGAAGGAATGGACCTGCTCGCGGACGCGCAGCCACGTCCCCATCAGCGCCACGCCGATTTCGGCGCCGCCAAGGCGCATGATCTGGATATAGGCAGCAAAGGAGGTTGCGCGGCTGGGGTCGGAGTTCGACAGCAGGGTGATGATCAGGGGCAGCAAGGTCAGCGCCTGCCCGATCGCCTGCAGCAGCACGATGCCAACAAAATCCTCGCGCGCCCAGTCGTGGGTGAGCCGGGCGCCCCAAAAATTGGCCGCGGCAAAGCAGGCAAATCCCACGACCACCACCGTGCGCGCATCGAAATGCCGCAGCAGCCAGATCGAGACCGGCACCAGCACGAACATCGGCAAGGCGCCGTAGCTCAGCAGGAGCAGGCCGCTCTGCTCTGGCCTGAGCTGGCCGATCGCGGCAAGGAAGTTCGGCACCAGCGAGGCGTTGGACAGGCTGGTCAGCGTATAGAGCAGGATCACAATCAGCCCCAAGCCGATATTGCGAGAGAACAGCACGTTCACGTGCGCCCACGGCTGCCCGACCAGTGACTCATTAAGAAGAAAGGCTGCGAACAGCACCGCGCCGGCCACGAGCAGGGCCATCACGGTGCCCGAACCGAGCCAGTCCAGCCGATTGCCCTGATCGAGGCCGGCATAGATCATCGAAACCGACGCGCCGAGCAGCAGCATGCCGCCCCAATCGGCATTGCGCAGAAAGGCGCGGTACACCGGCTCGTTCGGCGTGCCGAGATAAACCATCAGGCCCATCAGCGGCGCGATGACGACGCCCTGCCAGTACAGCCATTGCCAGCCGAGATGGTCTACATAGAACCCGACCAGCGACGTCGAGGTGTCGAGCGCAAAGCCCACGCGAATCGCATAGATCGAGAGTGCCGGCAGCCACCAGCGAATTGGCAAATTGCGGAACACGATCATCAGCGCCGCCGGAACGAAGGTGCCGAGCAGCAGGCCGTGCACGACACTAAGCGTGAGCAGCGTCGGATAGTCGTGCACGAACGGGATGGCCAGCGAGACGCCGGCATAGACGAGACTTGGGATGCCGAGCACGCGGCGCAGGCCGAACACGGTGGCCAGCCACGCCACTGCGGGCGCGATGAAGATCTGCGAGCCAATACCTGCGGTGGAGAGCCAGGCACCTTCGTCGAAGGAGAGCGAGAACGCGCCGCGGAGATCGGGCAGGCCGACCGTACTCAGGCGGCTGTCGAAATTGGCGAGAAACGAGCCGAGCAGCACCGCCGCCACGGCGAACAGCGGCCGGGGGGCGGCGCCACCGCGCGAGACCGGTCCGCGATCGCCGTAGTTATCGTCCGCCATTGCCGCCCTTGGTATCGATGTGCGTGACCACGGACATGCCCGGCACGAGGCGCGCCAGCATTGGCTGGCCCTCGTCGAGCTGGATGCGGACGGGAATGCGCTGCACCACTTTGGTGAAATTGCCGGTCGCGTTGTCCGGCGGCAGCAAGGCGACCTGGGCGCCGGTCGCGGGCGCAATGCGCTCGACCCGGCCGCGCAGCTTCTCACGCGGGAAACTGTCGACGGTGATCTCGACCGGCTGGCCCGGCGCGACATGCGTGAGCTGGGTCTCCTTGTAGTTCGCGACCACATAGACCTTCGGCAACGGCACAACGTTGACGAGGTTGGTGCCGACATTGACGTAGTCGCCGGGCTGTACCTGACGCTCGCCGACCACTCCATCGAACGGCGCCGTGATCCTTGTGTAACCGAGCTTGAGCTTGGCACTTGCCAGCGTCGCCTTCGCCGCCTCGACATCGGCGGCGCGCTGCTTCCTGGTGCCTTGCAGAACTTCGAGCTGATGCTGCTGGGCCGCGATCACCGCGCGGCTCGCGCGCACGTCGGCCTGCGACTTGGCGTAGGCGGCGACTGCTTGCTCGAACCGCTGCCGCGTGCCGGATTGGGTCTGCGACAGCGATTGCTGCCGCTCCTGCTCCTGCCGCGCCTCGACCTCCATGGCTTCGGCCGACAGCCGCGCCGCCTGCGCCTGGGCGATCGTCGCATATTGCAGCTCGATCTGGTTGGCAAGATTGTCGAGCGCTGCCTGTGCCGCGGCGACATTGGCCTCGGCCTGTGCGACTAGCGCCTCATAATCAGCCGGATCGAGCTGGACAAGGAGATCGCCGGCGTTGACGCGTTGGAAGTCGGTCACGCCGACGCTCAGAACTTCGCCCGAGACCCGGCTCGAAAGCCGCGTCAGCTCGGCGCGGACATAGGCGTCATTGGTGGTCTGGATCGCCGCATTGCCGACCCACTCGTCGAAGCTCAGCGTCGCCAGCGCGACAAAGCCGAGCGCGACGACTACGGCGAACAGTGGGATCGCGAACCGGCTCCACAGCGAAGTTGCCGTCCGCTGCGTTGGCCTGGGCGGCGGGGCCGGTAATGCGTTCTGTACCTGTTGGCTCACGACACCACTCCAGTTCCCGCCGTCATCCCGGGCGATCCGCGCGGAGTGGATCTGCACCTCGGTCTGGTCAGGATCGCCAAAGCACCCTAGCATTCATCGGAATGAATTGTGAATGTTTGGGGCGAAGACGCGAGGAAGCGGTCAGGTGCCAAGACGCGTGCCTCAGAACGCGAACTGCGTGCGCATCGCGACGGCGTCGAACTTCGAACCGACATCGGCGGTCGAGATCGGCGAGGCCTGCCGTGACACAGTTCCGTGCAGGTAGTCGAGCATGAAGCGGACGTTGCCGTTGACGTACCAGTTGAGC
>NZ_JADPKH010000124.1:0-54426 GCF_023073835.1 Bradyrhizobium sp. 153
ATCCGCCACCCGGCAAGACCGTCATGTGGCGCGGGCTGTCACGCCTCACCGACATAGCGCTAGGTGTCATGGTCGGAGGAGAATTTGTGGGTAATTGAAGGCCTGCCAACCCTGTGCTTGGATCGAGCGCGTGATCACGCCAAATGCTTGATGGCCGGCAAACGACGAGAGGCGGAGGGTGAGGCCGGCTGGCTGGCTGGCCTACCTGTGTCTATCAAGGACCTGACCGATATAAGAGGTGTCCGCACAACCTATGGCTCCCCTATCTTTGCCAATCATGGGCCAACGAAGTCTCACCCGCTCGTTGAGCGCATCGAGCGCAAGGGCGGCATTGTGGTCGCTAAGTCCAATGTGCCGGAGTTTGGGGCAGGGGGCAGCACCTACAACGAAGTTTTCGGTAGGACACGAAATCCCTGGAACACGTCGCTCACCAGCGGAGGATCAACTGGAGGCGGCGCGGTCTCTGTCGCAACGGGCGAGGTCTGGCTTGCGCATGGCAGCGATTTTGGGGGGCACTGCGAGGTCCGGCTACGCATTGCTCGGTGGTGGGCTTGCGCCCTTCGCCCGGACGCGTTACCCGCGGCACGTCAAACAATCTCTGGGCGCCGCTCTCTGTACAAGGTCCTATGGCGCGTACGGTAACAGATCTTGCGCTCTTCCTCGACACTATGGCCGGCTTCTGTCCGCATGACCCAATGACGTTTGATGCGCCTCCAGGATCGTTCAGCACTGCAGTTGCCAATCCTTTCAAACCCAATCGGGTAGCGGTGACGATGGATTTCAATGGTGCTTTCCCCCTCGACAGCGAGATGCGCACGATCTGCAGCAAGGCGGCGCATCGGTTCGAGGAGTTGGGCTGCATTGTCGAGGAAGCCTCGCCTGATCTCGGACCGCTCGACGAGGTGTTCATGATTCTGCGCAGCCAGCAGTTTG
This sequence comes from Bradyrhizobium sp. 153, assembly GCF_023073835.1. Classification (NCBI taxonomy): domain Bacteria; kingdom Pseudomonadati; phylum Pseudomonadota; class Alphaproteobacteria; order Hyphomicrobiales; family Nitrobacteraceae; genus Bradyrhizobium; species Bradyrhizobium sp. 153. Next base: position 934 of record NZ_JADPKH010000124.1, read on the forward strand.
TAGTTGACCACGAACTGCGCATCCAGCAGCACCGCGACAAGATCAAGCCTGACATCATCTGGAACACCGAACTCGCACTTAAGCACACGAACAGCGCGCTCGCTTGGGCGGAGCGCGAGCGGGCAGCTCTGTTCGGACGTATGGTAGAGTTCTTTCAGAAATACGACCTGCTCGTAACGCCAGTTGCAGCTGCGGGAGCATTTGACGTCATGTTGTCTGCTCCTCCGACCATCGCGGGCAAACGGCCTGAGCATTACATGTCAGGCACCACAGCGACTGCGGCCGTCACGTTAGTCAGCAATCCCGCCATCTCCGTGCCCTGCGGCTTTGACAAGTATGGTCGTCCCGTCGGATTGCAGCTTGTCGGTAAGCCGCGAGGCGAATCAGGGTTGTTGCAAGCCGCGGCTCTTTACGAAGACCTGCTGGGAATCCCAGCGCTTTTGCCCATCAATCCTAAGTCGGGGAGCGTGCCACCATCAGACCCGTAGGGGTCGCGAGGGCCCTCTAGGGGATCACCCCGTGCCGCCGCTCGAGGGGGAGCACATATGGTTCGCGATATTCCTGATCGTGGCATTTTGCGAGACAATGACGTGGCGGTGAGCGGCTTAGCATCGAGAGTACGGCTTTGACGAGAAATCGCCGCAAGGATGAAATTGCCAAGGAACTCGCTAAACGCGTTGGAGAAAAGGGATGTCCGATTTGCTCGATCAAGGTGCCGGCGCTATCGCAAGCGCCGTGCGAACGGGTAAGTTAAAGGCACGCGATGTTGCCGAAGCCGCTATCGCCCGCGTTGAGGCGCGTAACCCTCAGCTTACTGCTATCGTGGACTTTAATCCGAGTGAAGCTCGCGCCGCCGCGGACGCCGTCGACGCGCGTCGCAGACAAGGGTTTGACGGACCGATCCTTGGCGTACCTTTCACAGTAAAGGATATGGTCTGGGTCGGGGGCCGGCGTGTAACCAATGGCTCTCTGCTCTACAGGGATTTCATTCCGCCGCGCGATGCCCTCGCCGTCGAGCGGCTGAGGAGTGCGGGTGGCGTGTTCCTTGGAATGACCAACACACCCGAGATGGGGGCCAAGGGCCATACCGAAAACAAGGTTTATGGTCCAACGCGCCATCCAATGAATCCAAAACTCACGCCCGGCGGTTCCTCCGGTGGCGCGGCCGCGGCGCTCGCCGCCGGGTTTAGCCCTATTGCCCTTGGCAGCGATGGCGGCGGATCAGGTCGAAGACCGGCTGCACACTGTGGTGTCGTCGGGCTGAAGACATCCGCTGGCGCTATTCCCAAGCCGTTTGGCTTTCCCGGCGCCTTTGGCCCTCTGTACGCCGTCATCGCGCCTATGGGCCGTACCGTTGCTGATGCGAAAGTCGCCTTCGACGTCATGGCCGGACCGGATCCACGTGATCCGCATTCGGTTGCAACGCTGGACATTCCAGCTCCAGCGCAGGCCCGTTTTGCATTCAGTCCGAGACTCGGCTTGGATGTTGCAGTCGATCCCGATGTGATGTCGGCCGTGGAAACTGCTATCGAAACGCTGCGTTCCTCTGGCTGGCGCATTGAATTGGCCGACATACCCTGGCCCGAGGGAACGAATGAAACGTCTTTTGATGCAGCGACCAGAGCCGGAACAGCGCTGCTCTATGGGGAGCGTCTGACGCGCCAAGAGAATCTATTTGGCGACAATCTGACCGGCATTATCGAGCACGGACGGTTGGTCTCCGGCAGAGATGTCGCCGCGGCGCTTAGATCCGCGGATGCATGTGCCCGTGCCGTTGCCCAGTTCTTTACAGAGTACGATTTTCTCTTAACTCCGACTACGGCCTGCGTCTCGTGGCCAATAGAGGATGTTTATCCGAGGGTAATTGAGAACAAGCAAGTGGGGCCACGCGGACATGCGGCCTTTACTCCGCTCTTTAACCTTGCGTTTGTGCCCGCGATCTCCGTGCCCTGCGGCACCGGCCGTGAGGGCTTGCCAATCGGCCTACAGATCGTGGCTCCTCGGTTACACGATCGGCCGCTGCTTGCGGTGGCCCAAAGAGCGGAAACCGCCCTTGCAGCTGGCACGGGAAACCTCTTCTGATCTGTCTCGACCAACTCGCAGTAATGGGAAACGCCGTTTGTGGACTTTGTTGACGCGGCTTTCCCTTTCGGAGCGCGCGTATTTACTGCACTCTCGTGCCTCTTCCGATTGAGGACATTTGGATCCTACTGTGAGGAACCCCACAGGCGGGGGCCTAACTGCCGCGCCGATTCTCGCTGTTCGGATCGTGATGTGGATCAACGTCTTCTTCCAGGACGGTGTGTCGACCATAAACTCCTATTTGCCGACCTGGCAAAGAGCCGTTTAACCAGTGATGTTCATGTGAACATGCCTTCGTGTTCGCGACATTTGCCTAGGGCAAGTCCGCAAACTCTTCTGAAGCGTTCGGTCGACCTTGCAACCACTCCAACGCTGGATGGTCACCCGGCACGATGACGGGTAGGACGCGCCGGGCCAGCCGCAAGCCGCGCGCCGAATTGGCGAACCATACGACCCCGTCGCCTGTTTCTAGATTTCCCATCACAAATGCACGAAATCCCGGGTGGTGCCCCCAATGGAAGAAATATCTCTGCGCTGGTTCCAAGCCCCAACCCAAGCCCCAGGCAACCCCTGGTTGCTCAAGAGCTGCTGGGTTTTGCACGTCGTACACGCCCGCCCTGGCCTGCACGGCAGGCGTGAACCAGCTGTCGTGCATGGCAGGCCGCAGCCCAAGTCCGCGCAGCACGGCTTGTACAAAACGAGCGTAGTCGCTGGCGGTGGTCGAGAGCGACCAAGAGGCTTCGGCGATGACCGGGCGTCGCTTCGGCACCAGACGGCCATCGAGTTCGGCCCCTTGCGCGTGGTTGCATTCGAAGCGCTCTTGCCACTCTAAACTGGAGTTTGCCATGCCCAGCGGTTGAAAGACGCGCGAACGGGCAAGTGCTTCCAGCGAGTTTCGGGTGACATGCTCCATCGCACGTTGCAGCCACCCGAACGCACTGCTGCCATAGCTGAACCGCTCGCCGGGCTGGAAGTAGGTCTTTAGCGGCGTTTCGCGAGCGACGATATTTGGCAAGCCGCTCGTGTGCGTAAGGACGTGCCTGGCTGTAATCAAGCCAGCGCGCTCGTCACCCGTCACGTAATCTCCGCATAGAGACTTTAGGGGTACGTCGAGCGGCAACTTACCCTCTTCCGTCAGCTGCAGAGCGATGAAAGCAACGAGCGGCTTCGTCAGCGAGGCGGCCTCGAACACGGTGTACGCGTCGACCTCGCCTTTGCCTTCCGCGGTCCGAGTGCCAATCGCGTGGACTGAGGTGATCTCGCCATGGCGCAGAATTGCCATGGATAGTCCGGGAATCGCAGCACGTACTGCAGGCCTCCGGAGTATGTCTTCGAGCGAACTGAGCATGTTGAGCGAAATGCTACACAGTCGGTGGCGCCGAAATCCATTAAAGATGCGTTATGACCGCGCAATTTCAGCGCAAATCAGCTCAAACGCTTGCGAAATCGAAAAGAAGTCCCGTGAAATGGATCATTGGCTGGTGAGTCCTGACACGTGGGCACCGCAGTGCTCGCAAGCATGAATCCGGACTGACAAACCAGTCACCGCCAACGTTTAGGTTGTGTCCCCGGTGGTGGTGTAGCTCGGTAGAGCAAAGCCGCCCGGACGCGCGCCCCCAAATAGCGCCGTAGCGCGCGTCCACTCCATGCGCAACGCATTGGCCCATGCCCGCAAGAGCGGGCGGCGTGTCGTCTCGGCCTTCATTGCCACCGCGTTTGCCCAGGACGACGCCGAGGCGGCCCGGGCGCAGTGGCGCAAGGTCGCCGACCAACTCCGCCCCAAGCTGCCCAAGCTTGCCGGCTTCCTCGACGAGGCCGAGACCGACGTGCTCGTCTACATGACGTTCCCGCCGCAGCATCGCAGCATCGGACCAAGCTGCATTCGACCAACCCGATCGAACGCCTCTACGGTGAGATCAAGCGGCGGAACGAGGTGGTCGGCATCTTCCAAAACGAGGATGCCATCGTCCGCCTCATCGAGCCATCCTGCTCGAGCGGAACGACGAATGGGCTGACCAGCGCGCCCGCTACTGACGCTGGAAACCATCGCGCCATTGAGCGATGATCCAACCGTCAGCCTTCCGGCAATCGCCAGCTGACCTGCCCGGCTCTTGCCGGTGAACGCGGTGCCCCACCGCCAGTTACACCACGCTCAGGGACACGATCAACGTTTAAACGTCGGACGAGAATTGTCACACGACTCACACTGACGAAGCGCTGTCCAACGCCCAGTGATGACGTTGTGGTCGCGCTTCATCGTCGACCGCAATAGGCGCGTTTAGCTGTCCATCTCTGCTCCACGATGTCAAATCCCCTTCCGCATGATGCGCGAGAACGCGAGAACTCACATGTTACACGCGACGTCGGTTAGATGATTTGACATTGAACAGCGCCGCGAAGACCGATCCGGAAACAACAATGCATAAGTCGGCCTCGCGCCGAAATCTTAGATGGCACGTTCCTCGATCAGGTCGACGAGAATCCACGCACTATCTCGATCTCATGCAGAATTTCAGCCCCTCTGGCCGGTACTTTAGGGGATTTCTGCGCCGGTACCCCATATTATTTTGACAAGAACGAATAGCAGTAAAGCACAATAGAGTATGGTTGGGAGAGCCTTAGGAGAGAGGCAATGAGGATTCCGGTAAGTTGTGGATGGCTCGTGCGGGCAAGGCCGGACCTGGTGATCCTTTCTGTATGGCGCTCACCTGAGGCTTGCTGTGCTTCTTGACAATCCGCCGGCAATGTCCACGTGCTATCGTGATCACGACGTGGCAAAGAGTGGTCCAAGTCTGCTGCATGGGCGCCTTTGGTGGGGCAGGCAGTCTGTCCCAGATAGCTGGCAACATTTTCGATAATCTCAGCAGCCTTGGTGCCGCTAGAGCGGCTGGGGCATGCGTGGCGGGGCTCGCAGCTGATTTACGGCGCGAGTTGCCCGGTCGTATCCAAATTCATAAACACGGAGACCGCCATGGAAGGGCCTGCCGCATCCATCCTCTTCCAGCTAAATCGGCCTGGTCTGCCTGAACGGAGGGGGGGCAGCTTGGAGCAGGGCGCTGGGAGCTTGAGCCTGGGGGGGATTTCGAATCCTGTTCTGGAAGTTTCTAATCTTCAAACCATCTTCTGTTCTCGTAAGGCTCGGGTCTATGCTGTCAATGGTGTGAGCTTCCGTCTCAACCGAGGTGAGCTTCTGGGGGTGGTCGGCGAAAGCGGCTCTGGCAAGAGCGTCACGATGATGGCGCTGCTGAAGCTGTTGCCCATGCCGCCGGCTGAAATCGTGTCGGGGAGTGTGCGTCTTGGAGATAGGGAGCTCTTGTCTCTCGGCCCCCGCGAGATGCGGAGGGTTCGCGGTGGCGAGGTCGGGTTCATCTTTCAGGACCCGATGACATCTCTCAATCCGGTCTTCACGGTTGGCTACCAATTGATGGAGCCTCTGCGTAAGCATCTCGGTCTAACCCGGGGTGAGGCGCGTAAACGTGCCATCGAGCTTCTCTCGCTGGTTGGCATCCCGGCGCCGCAGGACAGGATGAACGATTATCCCCATCAGTTCTCCGGCGGCATGCGGCAGCGGGTTATGATTGCTATTGCGCTCGCCTGCGAGCCTAAGGTGCTTATCGCCGATGAGCCGACGACCGCACTCGATGTGACGATTCAGGCCCAAATTCTGGAACTGATCAAGAAGCTGCGCCAGGAAATCGGAATGAGCATCATCTGGATCACGCACGATCTTGGCGTGGTAGCCGGGATTGCCGACCGCGTGATGGTCATGTACGGAGGGCTCATTGTCGAGTGCGCCGCTGTCGACGATCTCTATAGAGATCCTCGTCATCCCTATACGCGTGCTCTCTTGGAGACGTTGCCGAGGGCTGATGAGACTGGACGGGAGCGATTAAAGAGTATCGGTGGTCAGCCGCCGCACCTTACTTCATTTCCGACGAGTTGCCCTTTCGCGTCACGGTGTCCGCATGTTTTTGACCGATGTCGCAGTGAAAGGCCTCCGTTGATGCCTGTGAGCGATGGCCATGATGCGGCGTGTTGGTGGGATATAACTAGACAGAGGCCGCCGCGATGACGTCTGAACAGGTGGGGCTCCTCGAAGAAGCGAGAGCCCATCAGGATGATGTCCTGCTTCGGGTCAGCGATCTGACGTTGCATTTCAAAATCTATCGTGGTGTCTTCGGGCGCGAAGTTGGAGCTATTCGGGCGCTCGATGGTGTAAATCTGGAAGTTAGACGTGGCCGGACGCTCGGATTGGTTGGCGAGAGCGGCTGCGGCAAGTCGACTACCGGGCGCGTGATCTTGCGTCTTCACGAACCCACTGGCGGCCGCATTGTGTTTGACGGCGAAGATATTACGCGGATGCAGGGAAACAGGCTGCGTCGGATCCGCCCTCGCATGCAGATGATATTCCAAGATCCGCAAGCCTGTCTTAATCCGCGTATGACGGTGGGTTCAATCATCGCCGAACCGCTGAACGAGCATGGGGCTTTGAGTGCCCGCGACAAACAGAAGCGGATACACGAGCTTCTCGAGTCTGTTGGCCTCAATCCAAGATTCGCTAACCGGTACCCGCACGAATTCTCTGGTGGGCAGCGACAGCGTATCGGCATTGCTCGGGCGCTCGCGCTGAATCCGGACTTCATCGTGTGCGACGAACCGATTGCGGCGCTCGACGTGTCCATTCAGGCGCAGGTCGTCAATCTCCTGAAGGATCTTCAGGATCAACTCTCTCTTACGTACCTCTTCATCAGTCATGACCTCTCAATGGTTCGTCACCTGTGCGATGATGTTGCCGTGATGTACCTGGGTAAGGTGGTTGAGCGAGGGCCGCGAGATTCCATCTACAAAGATCCGTTGCATCCCTACACGAAGGCGTTGCTTTCTGCTGTTCCGGTGCCAGATCCACAGGTCGAGCGTGCCCGCCAGCACGTCATCTTGATGGGAGATGTGCCAAGCCCTGCCAATCCACCATCCGGCTGCCGATTTCGGACACGCTGCCCGGTCTCCTTCGACCGGTGCGCTAAAGAAGAGCCCGCTTGGCGAAGCGTCGGGAGGGATCGGTGGGTGGCCTGTCATCGGGCCGAGTGACGGATGGTATTAAATCAATCGACCAGGGTGACCTGCCATGTCTCGATCGTTCTCGAGAGGCAACGCCGAAAATCGTCCGGTAAGGAATGGAACAATGGGAGCAAAACGCATGATGAGCCTCAAGTTATCAATCTCTGCTGCAACAGTTGCGACTCTTCTTGTAACACCGGCTCTAGCTGGCCGCGGCTCGGAGGGCACCGTAAACATTCTTTACTGGCAGGCGGCTTCGACCATGAACCCCTATCTGGTCGCTGCAGCAAAGGATCTTAGTCCTGCCTCACTGGTGCTCGAGCCTTTGGCAAAGTACGACGAGAACGGAAAGCTCATCCCATGGCTCGCACAGGAGATTCCAACCATTGAAAATGGAGGTGTCTCGGCTGACTTCAAATCGATCACTTGGAAGTTGAAGCCCGGCTTGAAATGGTCCGATGGCACACCTGTCACAGCGAAGGATGTCGTCTTCACCGCCAACTACTGTATGAACCCGAAGGCTGGTTGTGCAGCGCTAAATCAATTCGATGGCGTCGATAAGGTTGAGGCACCGGATGATCTAACAGCGCGGGTGGAATTCAATTCACCAAGGCCAGTTCCGTATGGTCCCTTTGTCAGCGCTCTGTCTCCAATCATCCAAGCCAAGCAGTTCGCGGATTGCCAGGGAGAGAAAGTCCCGACGTGTACTGAGGCGAACTTTCGTCCAATCGGCACGGGTCCATATATCATCGCCTCCTTCAAACCGAACGACTCGATCCAGTTCAAGCTGAACCCGCATTATCGGGACTCTGACAAGCCTCATTTCGCTGAGGTCAACTGGAAGGGAGGCGGCGATGCGGCCGCGGCGGCACGTGCCGTTCTGCAGACCGGTGAATACGACTATGCTTGGAACATGGCAGTTGCGCCCGACGTTCTCAAGAAGATGGAGGCAGAGGGAAAAGGCAGATTGCTTTTCAGCTGGGGGCCCGTTGTTGAGAGTCTCTGGTTAAATCTCACTGATCCTTCGTCCGATCTCCCGGTCGAAGAACGATCCACCCTGAAGCGTCCCAATCCTATTCTTGGCGATATTCGCGTACGTAAAGCTCTGTCGATGGCAATGGACCGCGCAGTGCTAAACAAGATCATCGCGGAGAGGGCGGGCCGCCCAACCTGCGACGTTATAGCGACGCCGAAAAAGTTCTCTGCAGACAACACGGGGTGCCTGAAGCCGGACATGGCTGGCGCCAACCAACTCCTCGATGAGGCAGGTTGGAAGCCGGGCCTCAGCGGCATTCGGCAAAAGGGCGACAAAAAACTCAAGCTCATCTTTACAACTTCGACCAGTCCCATTCGGCAACAGTCCCAAGAAATCCTCAAGCAGTGGTGGCGCGAGATTGGCGTGGACGTTGAACTCAGAAATCTTAGCGGCTCTGTTTTCTTTGGTTCGGATCCAAGCAGCCCCGACACTTACGTAAAGTCGTATCACGACATTGCGGAATTTACTTTCAACTCGACTATAGACCCTGCCAGTGTCATGGCGCGATATACTTGTGAGAAAGCCCCGAAACCAGGCGCATGGCAGGGCAGCAATGTTCCCCGCTACTGCGATAAGCGCTACGACGAACTAGTCGACGAGTTGGGACATACTGGTAACTATGAAAAGCGCGGTGAGATCGTTAAGCAGCTGAACAATATGCTGACCGTGGACAGCTATACGATTTTGCCCATCGCTTGGACCGCGAATGTTGACGCAACCTCGAACACATTACTCGGGCCCATCATGAATCCTTGGGAGAATTCGAGTGTGTGGAATATCCAGGATTGGCATCGCAAGAAGTAGTGAGTGTTGGGCTGGAATCCGATCTTGCCATGCAACATGCCGGCCGTAGAATCTTCACGGTCGGAGGCGATAGGCATACCAAATGTTCAACTATGCGATCCGAAGGCTTCTCATTGCGGCGCCAACTGTATTGTTGATCAGCCTCATTATCTTCTCGCTGCTCAAATTGGCGCCAGGCGATCCTCTGGCGGACATGCCCCTAACAATACCGCCGGAGGTTCGCGAGAAGATGCGTGCCGTACTCGGCTTGGATGAGCCGATGCTTGTTCAATATCTGCTATGGCTAAAGCAATTCTTCTTTATCGAGCCTATAAATATCTTTGATGCTCTGTTCGGAACGCATTTTTCGGCAGGGACATTGCGGATTATCTCGTGGCAAACGCGCAGCCCAGTATTCGACCTCATTGCTATGCGACTGCTTCAAACGCTGTGGGTCGTCGGCTTGGCTTATGTCGTCGGAGTGTTGATCGCTTTGCCGATCGGTATAGCGTCTGCTTATAAGCCGCACTCGATCTTCGATCAGCTCGGTACTTTCCTAGCGATGGTAGGTCTCGCCGTTCCATCCTTCTTCTCGGGCGTGTTGATGATCCTGGTCTTCGCCGTCTACCTTGGTTGGTTTCCGTCGATCTACAACACCAATCTGGTCGTCAATAGCTGGAGCAGCTTCGTCGAGCAGCTTCGCCAAATGGCAATGCCCGTTATGGTGCTGTCGGTGCAAACGACTGCCCAGATAAGCCGCTATCTGCGCTCGTCGATGCTCGAGAACCTAGGACAGGAGTATATTCGCACCGCGCGCGCTAAGGGTATGGGAGAGATGGTGGTGGTGCTCATCCACGCGCTCCGCAATTCTATGATCCCAGTGGTGACCATCGTAGCGCTTGGGCTGCCAAGCGTCTTCGGCGGCGCAATTGTGACCGAACAGATATTCAAGGTGAACGGCATCGGTCAGCTCATGATCAGTTCTATTTATGCTGGTGATGTACCGATGGTCCAAACCTTGGCCTTCATTTTCGCTGTGCTAATTGTCGCCTTTAACCTAATCGCCGACCTGCTCTATGGCGTTCTTGACCCAAGGATTCGGTATGACTGACCTCAGCGATCAAAAGCACCCGACAGTTTTCGCCCAGGGACCAGTTGTGGAAGCCCTGCTAACTGATCGCGAGAACGACACAGAACCATTGGCGCCAAATGGGTCATCGCGCAGCCAGTGGTTCGATGTGTGGGAGGAGTTCAAAAGTCACAAGGGTGCGCTGACCGGCGCCGCCATTTTCTTTCTTATCTTCGTCGGTGTGGTCTTCGGCCCATATTTCTGGCGCGTTAGCCCGACCTATATTGATTTTGCGGCCTTGAATGCAGGGCCGAGCCGGTCTCATCCGTTGGGCACCGACCAATTAGGCCGCGATCTACTAGCCCGGATGACGAGGGGTGGAAGGATCTCAATCGCCGTCGGTCTGACAGCCATGATCATCTCAATTTGCCTTGGAACACTGGTTGGTGTCCTAGCCGGCTACTTCAAATCCATCGACGGTGCACTCATGCGGCTCACCGACCTATTCCTTGCGCTGCCGGTGCTGCCATTGCTCCTCGTGATGATGATGCTATTCCGGGAGGCATTGGCAAGCACCTTCGGACTCGAAATGGGGATTTTTATCCTCATCGTGTCCGCGATCGGCGTGACAAGCTGGATGCACACGGCTCGCATCGTTCGAGGCGAAGTTCTCGCCATCAAGCATCGCGAATTTGTGCTGGCATCGCGAAGCATAGGCACTCCACCTCGCCGGATCATTCTTCGCCACGTGCTGCCTAACGTATTATCGCCGATAATGGTGTCTGCAACTCTCGGCATCGCGACGGCGATCATTGCCGAGAGCGTGCTGTCGTTTCTTGGGCTTGGCTTTCCCCCAGATTTCCCGACTTGGGGGCGGCTGCTCTATGACGGGACTGAATACATGCAAAATTACCCGCAACTCGTGCTATGGCCAGGTATCGCAATCACGCTTACCGTCCTCAGTGTGAACTACATCGGTGATGGCCTTAGCGACGCGCTTGACCCGCGGTTGCGTCGATGAAAATGCTTCAATGCTTCCAGCCGCCAAGTTTGGCTGTTTGATATCCACCTTGCCTTTTCGGCCAGTGAAGTCCTTACGTTCATCGCTCGATAGAGATCGCAATGTAGCGGCGCTATCACGTCGAAATTTGCCGATTGGCGAGTTGCAGCAAAGCTGCTCGAAAGCGCGAACCTCGCGTAAACTATGCGATCGTGCTGCCTAGCCGACCAAATTCTGCATGATGATCGTGATATGTCTCCCTCGGTAAACAATGGTCCAAGTTGTCAGTGTGCGCAATTTAAAGCTTGGCGCTTGGTAAGACAGAAGTGCCATAACATGAGAAATCCATACGGCCATTCTGCAACCACGCGCGCAGCCTCCAGACGCGTTACTTAGCCTATTCTACCATAACCGGATGGCGCGGATCGAAACCTATGTCCCAATCCCCCTTGATATTCCATGGCCATGACTGAGCCGGAAGACAGAACGGCCTACATCAAACCATCAGGACGTCGCAGCGCTCTTGCAGGCTACACGGTGTTAGACTTGAGCCAAGTCCGCGCTGGGCCGACCTGCGCAAAACAATTCGCGGACTTTGGTGCGCGCGTTATAAAGGTCGAGCCGCCTGAAACGGCCGGGCGTCCCGAGCTGTATGTCGGACCCCGCAACGGTCCAGACATGGCCAATCTACACCGAAACAAACGTTCAATTGCTCTCGATTTGAAGTCGCCGATTGGCCGTGAAGTGCTAATGCAGCTGGTGCGCCAAGCGGACGTGCTCCTTGAGAATTTCCGGCCTGATGTCAAGGCGAGGCTAGGGTTCGACTACGAAAGCCTCGTTGCTGTAAACCCACGCATAGTCCTGGTCAGCATCTCAGGCTTTGGTCAGGCTGGACCATACCGGACACGTCCGGGGTTCGACCAAATCCTGCAAGGCATGTGCGGGCTAATGAGCACCACTGGCGCGCCGGATGGGCCGCCGATGCGCGCGGGTGCAGCTGTAATTGACGTGATCTCAGGCGTCTATGCTGCCCTGGGTGCCATGACGGCTTTGCTCGAGCGTGAGACAAGCGGAAAAGGGCAATGGGTGCAGATATCGCTGCTTCATGCTGGCTTCGGACTCATGGATTTCCAAGCAGCGCGCTATCTCTACGATGGCACAGTGCCTGGTCGCACGGGCAACGACCATCCCACCAGCATGCCCACGTCTGCTTATCGAACGAAGGACGGATACATCAATATTGGGGCTGGCGGAGATAAGATGTGGCGCGCTCTTTGCGAGGCGATCGGTCGCCCAAGTGTCGCGGCAGACCCCGACTACGCTACGGATGCTGACCGCGTTCGCAATCGTGAAAAGCTCAATCGCTTTCTCGGTCACTGCTTCTGCGAAAGAAGCACCGCAGAGTGGCTCCAGATATTGGGTGAGAATGACGTGCCCGCAGGCCCTATCTACTCGATGGATCAGGCGTTCGCTGATCCTCAGGTTGCGGATGCGGGAATTGTGGCTGAGGTCCCCGGAGCGGACGGGGCAACACGTCGTATTCTAGGCCAGGTCGTCCAGCTAAGTCGTACGCCCGCCAATATCGAGCATCTGCTCGAAGCAAAGGGTGCGAGCACTGATAGAATCTTAGCTGAGATTGGCTATGATCCGGCTCAGATTGCGCGGTTGCATGAGCAGGGAGTCGTGTGAAGGTGTCTATGACTTTTGTTTGATGGCGGCAGCTCGTAGAACTCGGAAGGCCCTATCGAGCTTGCCGAACGCGAGTACCCAGGGTGCGATAGGCCGCCGAGAAGGTCAGGTCGCGTGGGATTGACAATGATGAATCTGCAGCTTGCCCGGCTGCCTATATCAGGGCGATGCAGCCCAGCGTCTTTTTACGACAAGACGGTATGCTAGTTGACACAGGAGACAGACGTGTCTGACAATTCCGGCGCACCCCTTCTGGTTAAACAGGGTGCCATTGCCATCGTAACATTGCGGCGCCCTATCCACGCTAACAGACTACAACCGCAAGACGTCCTCCAGCTGCAGGCATATTGGGATCAACTGAAAAATGACTTGACCATGCGAGCAGTCGTGCTCACTGCAAAGGGCAAGCATTTCAGTGGTGGTTATGACTTGAACTCGATCTCCGAGACGGCAAATCCGACCGGCGTGGTTGTCGAAAACGCGTTCGCGCGGATGGTTGATGCACTAGAGCACCTTCCGCAGGTAACGATATGTGCCCTAAATGGTGGCGTATACGGTGGAGCGACAGATTTGGCGCTTGCGTGCGATTTTCGATACGGAGTGTCGACATGCGAGATGCTTGTGCCAGCGGCGCGCCTGGGACTGCAATATTACCTAAGCGGGCTCCGCCGTTACGTTTCACGTCTCGGCTTGGACAGTGCTAAGCGTCTCTTGCTCTTGGCCGAGAAGCTCGACGCAGATCAAATGATGGCCATTGGATATCTTCATCGGATCGTTGCTGCAGACCGCTTGTTGGCGGAGGCGTTACAGACGGCAAAGCTGGTAGAAGCTTTGGCGCCTCTCGCGGTAGGCGGCATGAAAGCAGCGCTCAATGCGATAGCGGACGACCACGTTGATGAGTGCGCCATTCGTCTTAGCGAGACCAACACGCTCCGTTCGAACGACATGATTGAGGGCGTAGCCGCATGGCGTGACAAGCGCAATCCGATGTTTGGTGGTTCTTAGCCGATGCTTTAAATTGACGGTTTCTACCTTGGGGATCTGGTGAGGAATTCTATGATAGAGCGTTCAGATTATGACGAGGTTTTTCGACACACGGGCTATGATGCAGCCGGCTCAACTGCAACTAACGTCGCGGATGGATTCACGATGATCGCGGTTGGGGATGTCATTGCGACGCGCCCCCTGACCAAACTGAAGGACAAAGGCTGCGATGAGGTGATCAAGCTGCTTCGTGAGGGCGATGTTACGTTTGGCAACATGGAAACCAATATCTTTGACATTCGAACTTTCAAGGGGAGCCCGCAAGCTGAATACGGGGGAGCGTATCACGTCAGCCTGCCGGGGCTCGGTCCTGATTTGAACGCCATGGGATTTAATCTCATGAGTTACGCAAATAATCATACATGCGATTGGGGCGTAGAGGGGATGCGGGAGACAGCTCGAACGCTAGATCAAAATGGTATCGTCTTTGCCGGTGTGGGCGAAAATCTCGCACAGGCCGGAGCCGCTCGTTTTCTAGAAACCCCCCGTGGTCGTGTGGCCCTGATCTCTTTTGCGTCAACATTCACGCCGCTATCTCGTGCCGCCGACCCAGCCGGTGAGGCGCCAGGGAGGCCAGGCGTCAATGGTCTGCGCTTGAAGCGCAGAATCGCGATTCCCCAGGAAATGCTCGAGAGCTTAAGACGCATCCGAGATGTCTTGCCCGGTCCAAAACCCGACACGGCTGACTCGAAGAATGTTGTTCTCGCTGGGACAGAATACAAGGCGGGCAGCCAGGCTGCCTACAGCTACGAGGTTGACCCTCGTGATCTGGCCGAAATCCTTCGGAATGTGCGCCGAGGCAAACAGCTTGCCGATTTTTGTATCGCCACGAACCATGGCCACGAGCCCGGCAACTGGTGCCAGGAACCTCCGGACTATGAAGCCTCGTTCGCACGTAAGCTGATCGATACCGGCGCCGACGCCTATATCGGCCACGGGCCCCACCAGCTTCGCGGCATCGAGATCTACAAGGGGCGCCCCATCCTGTACGGGACGGGGAATTTCGTGATGGACGATCTGCGGACGCCCAGTGGCTCCGATATGTTCGACCTCTACGCGAAGGACCCCCGGATCCACACCGACGCGGAAGTAACAGCCGCGGAGATGTCGAGGACCGGTGGCTTCGCAAATTGCCTATTTTATGAGAGCGTCATTGCGGTATCCAGGTTTGAAAACAACCGGCTTGCCCAGTTGCTGCTTTACCCCATCGAACTCGGCTTCACGGATCGATTGGCAAACCGCGGCATCCCACGCCTGGCGAAGGGGGACCAGGCTGAGAAGATCCTGCGAAGACTTCAAGAGCTGTCGGCGCCCTTTGGCACCCGGATCTCCATCCGTGAGGGTGTCGCCACGATTAGGCCCGACTGAGGTGAATGTCGGGATTGCCGTGTCAGCCTTGAGCAGGCAAGACCATTCAATAGGGTAGTAATTTAAGTTCGTACCAACGCATTGAAAGAATTGAGACCGATGGCTGTCAACACACTTGAATTCCAGGGGACCAGGTACCTCGACGGCCGGGCGTCGGATCCGCTTCAGCTCGGCTGGATGCGCGGCAGTCCTCCGCCGCTTGCCGCAAGGATTGCATTTTCGGACAATGCATTCGAGTTCCCGCAGGTTCGATGGTCTTTTTCTCATATGCGAGAGCTGATCCCGACCGTCAATGTCCGGCATAGCGACGGCGGACCTTCGGTCCTCGCAGGCAACGACAGAACAGAGGAGATTGATGCACTGATCTGCACGGACACAAACGGAAGCGTTCGTCGATTCGAAGACACATTGTTCGACACATATACCGATGGATATTTAGTATTGCACCGAGGACGGATCGTCTACGAGCGCTACCTTGGCGTTCTGGGCCCGCATGTGCCCCATGCGGCGCATTCCATCACAAAGTCATACGTCGGGACTTTGGCTGCGGCGCTTGTCCATGAGGGTGTTCTCGATGACGTTAGGACGGTGCCGAATTACCTGCCCGAATTGCAACACACCGCCTGGGGTGACGCGACGTTGCGTCAGGTTATGGACATGCAAACCGGTCTGGCGTACTCGGAGGAGTACACCGATAAGAACGCGAGCGTGTGGAAGTACTCGCAATCAGTCGGCTTTCGCCCTCGGCCGGCCGGCTACGCCGGTCCCTCAAATCTTTGCCAATATCTATTGTCGGTGACAAAGGAGGGCGAACACGGGGCCGATTTCAGCTACAAGACGATCAACACCGAAGTTCTGTCGTGGGTTATGACAAGAGTCACCGGCAGGTCCCTCGCTCAGCTACTACATGAAATGCTCTGGGACCCTCTCGGGTGCGAAGACGACGGCTATCTCACGATCGATGTTACAGGAATGCCGCACGCGGGTGGCGGCCTTTCGGCCACTCTGCGCGATATGGCGCGCTTCGGCGAGATGATGCGCTGCGACGGCGCATACAATGGCAAGCAGATCATTCCGGCGGAGGTGATCCGTGATGTCAGAATGGGTGACCATTCGGCCAACTTCACCACCAATGGGGTGAAGAGTTCCTACCGCAGCCAATGGTGGGTCACAAACGACGAATTTGGCGCTTTCCAAGCGTCCGGAATTCACGGCCAGCGACTGTATATCGCTCCGAGCGCCGAGATGGTGATCGCTCGCTTTGGTTCCCATCCGATCGCGGCGGCGTCAGCTGGGCATGGGCCTATCAGCGTACCGCAGATGCGCGCGCTGGGAAGGATGCTGCGCAGCTAAGCCGGGGACGGTGTAAATACTTGGTGGTAGCCGGCGGGCGCGGCGTGGCTACCGTGTCAGAGGAAAATCGAACTACAGGCTGCTTGCATGGCGGTGCGCATTGACGTGGACTTAGTCTAGTCAGTCGTCCGTTAAGAAGCCGAATTGAGCGGGGGACGGCATGACTAAGTTCTTCCAGCACGTCTTCCCGCACGAGCGCTCGGACCTGAGCCACTGGCGCAAGCGGCTCGGCGACAAGCTGGAGATTTTGCTGGCCGAGCGATGGGAAGCGCTGTGGTTCTCCCGGGCATTGTACCGGCAGCTCTCATCTTTCCGGCGTTCGCTGAATGAAGCTCTCATCTTGGTCCGGAGCTAGGTGAAGGAAACGGCGAGGTTATGCGAACGGGTCGTAACTATTCAGGCCTACTCTAGAGCACGCCAATAGTTAGCTTTTGAGACGCCAATCGGCTATTTTTTGCAATCGAGGTCAGCCGCTTGTTGAGGTAGTCGAGTGACGCCTCGTCCAGCCCCTCAAACAGCGCCGCATTCAGCGCTTCCCTCTTGGCTGATAGCTTTGAGATTTCTCCGCGGGCCGTGTCTGTGACGGACATTTGAATGAATCTTGCATCATCTGGCGATGGCTTGCGCGTCAAGAACTCCATTGTCTCTAACTTTTTCGTTTGGTTGGTAACGAACGCAGGATGAATTCGAAGTTTGTTTGCAACCGCTATCCCGGAGACACCGCGACCCTCATCGAGTTCGTCGATAGCCATGAGGATCAACCACTGGGGCTCGGTCAAACCCAGTAGCTCCGCCCAGCTCTTATGGATTTCCTCGATTTGGGAATGGATCTCGACAACGTTCCAGATGAAGTCCCGGACGGCCCTGTCCATTTTTGGTTTTTCAGCCATGTTGGTTGTTCCGTCAAACCCGGGGGCGCGAGATTGAGCCGCCACGTGGCTTGACCCCACGGGTAGACCGGTTCGACAGACCCTGAAAGGGCTCGAAGGGCATAGGCGGCATGTAAGAAATAAATTGATATGTACAATTAGTTTTGATAAAGACATTCCCGGATCGTTGAGGGGCTCTTCGACGATCATGTTTAAATCTCCAAGGAGAACCTCTGGGATGCCCCCTGGGGGTTCTTTTTTTTGCTTTTTTTGCTTTTTTCGCACATGTCTCGTGCGGCAAGATATGGGTCGTTGCCTAAATACCACAGTCTCGGACCGAAAAAAGCTTTCTTATATTAATTGATTGATGCAATTAAAATGACGAATTAGACCTTCGGCTGACGGAGAGGGGGCGCCTCGACGTCGTCCGTCAAGCACCCGCCAGGAGGTGAGGCCAGCTGCAGCGGATCTTTGAAGGACGGAAACGACGTTTCCAACTTGGAGGTTCAACGATGAAATTGATGAAGAGCTTTATCCTCGGTTCGGCCGCGATGTTTGCTGGCGCCGGGGCTCAGGCCGCAGATCTTCCCGTGAAGGCAAAAGCGGTCGAGTACGTGAAAATCTGTTCGCTGTATGGCGCCGGATTTTATTACATTCCCGGCACCGACACGTGCATCAAGCTTGGTGGCTACTTGCGTGCTACAACGGCGCTCGGCACAAACAGCGTCTGGGGAGCGGCGACTGGTGGTGTCGCAGGCGCACATAACCGCCTGAGCAACTACTACACGGCGCAATCTCGTTTCGATTTCAGCACTGATACGCGGACGGCTACCGAGTATGGCGTCCTTCGCACCT
This sequence comes from Bradyrhizobium sp. 153, assembly GCF_023073835.1. Lineage (NCBI taxonomy): Bacteria > Pseudomonadati > Pseudomonadota > Alphaproteobacteria > Hyphomicrobiales > Nitrobacteraceae > Bradyrhizobium > Bradyrhizobium sp. 153. The sequence continues at coordinate 19,140 of NZ_JADPKH010000124.1, forward strand.
ATGCCGAGTTAGCCTTCACCTGGAGCGCGGGCGGTTACGGCGGGGCGGGGAGCAGCCTGATCAATGGCGCGACGGCCTACAATGGTAGCAATCCGGCCGGGAGTGGCAGCGGGTCCGTTGCTGGTGGTTCGCTCACCGTCTATTATGCTTTCATGCAGTTCGCCGGTTTCACTATCGGCAGAGCGCAGTCGCAGTTCTCCTCGCCTTGGACGAACTATCCCGGAAACGCCTTCGACGGCATGCCTGGCGGCGGCGGATGGGAGGCCGTCAACCAGTTTGCCTACACTGCTGATTTCGGCCAAGGCATTACTGCCTCCTTCTCGGCTGAGGATCAGGTTCAGCGTACAACGGGCATCTGGAACGTCAGCGCTGCGACGGCTGCAGGTCTTGCAACGGGTACGTACGGCGCGTACGACACCGGCGGTTCGCGCACTCCCGACCTCGTAGCCATGCTGAGGGTCGACCAGGCTTGGGGTCTTTTCCAGGCATCCGTCGCCGCACACGATAATCATGCTGGCTATTATGGTGTCGATGAGACGACCGGTCATCCGGCCGACAAGTGGGGCTGGGCCGGTCAGCTTGCGCTGTCGATCAAAAATATCCCGACCGGTGCCGGCGACACCATCAACCTCCAGGGCGTCTACACGAACGGTGCAAGCGTTTACAACTTCCAGTCATATGCGCCGCTCACTTATGCCATCTACGGCGGCACTGGATTGGCAGGGGCGTATCAGAGTGTCGGTCTAGCTGGCGTTGTTGACTCTGTGTTCGTCGCCGGCGCTGGCCAGCAGCTGACGACGACGTACGGGTTCAATGGCGCGTACACTCACAACTGGAACCCATACTGGAACAGTGCCATCTTTGGCGGCTTTGGTGCAGTACAATACAACGGCACGGCCAAGGGGTACATCTGTGGCGCCGTCGTTGGGACACTTGCGCTGTCGAGCGGCCTCGCTGGTTGTAATCCCGACTTCAACTATTCGGTTGTTGGCGTAGCGACGCGCTGGAATCCGGTCAAGGGCCTGACTTTCTCGACCGAGCTCGCTTACACGATGCTCGACCAGAAATATGCGAGCGGAAGCACGGTCGCCCTGCCGGTGCAGGCTGGCATCGCCAAGCCGGCGGCAACCTACGAGCTGAAGGATCAGAGCAGCCTGCAGGTGATGTTCCGCGCGCAGCGCAATTTCTAAGTCTTCTGTCGCATCAGCAAAGGAGAAGTGGCTTTATCGATCCAGGTTCACCTCCAAGAAGGCCTCCGGCATGCCCGCCGGAGGCCTTTGATTTGTTTCGAACCGATCGATTGACGCAAAATTCGATCTGGCCGGCTTCCTGGCGAACGCACGCTAATAGACTTAGCACTCACATCAGCTTGCCTCAGAGTTCAGACATAAGCAGCGGAATCCGATTTGTGCGCCGTTTCGATGGAAACTCATCTCGCTGGACCTCTGAGAAAGTCGGAGAGCCGAGCTGGCAATAAGCCGCGAGCGTGAATGCCTGAGAGCATGAGCTTAAGTTATATCGCAGCGCACGAGAGCGAATTACGTCAAAGTGTCGCGCGGCGATCAGGATGGACAAGCGCGACAATCAGAGGCGAGAGTTTCACTCGGCTCGTGACGTAAGGGTAGGCGTCACGCCGCCAGAGCTACGGCCCCGACATCCACCCCGCTCAAAGAGGGGAGCGGACAGGTGAACCCCGCCGGCACCTTTTAGATCGTTGCGCCCATCAATTTGCTGGGCAGTTTATCCTGTCTGCGTTTCGTTTGGCTTGACGGGAAACCTGATCGACTTCGTTGTTGCTCACGCGATGCTGCTCATTCCGTACCTTATGCTGAGTGCGGCTGCTGTTCAGTGTTCAGCAGCATTGATCCAGCCTTGACGGGCCAGCCAATCTGCGGCGCAAGCCGAGACCCGGCTTTCCGGCAGGTTGTCCTTCCAATATATCGCTTTGGATCTGACGCGGTTGCACTCAGAGGAACGGCGCGGGAAGCGGCGCGCCAGATCACGAATGGCAAAGCCCAATGTCCGGCTACTCTCTAACGCCGCAAAAGGGTGGCTTTGTGTTTTGGTGTTTGGTATAACGAGTGACACTTGAGGCATTGAGGCATTATGCTAGAGAAATCGGATATTGCGGCTCCCCTCGCGCCTCTCGGTCGCCAAGCCAGTTTGGGTGAACTTGCCTACGCTTCGCTCAAGGAATCCATCATTAGCGGCCAGTTTGTGCCCGGCAGCAAGCTTACGGTCCGTTCCGCAGCACAAGCGCTCGGCGTGAGTACGACGCCCGTCCGAGACGCGATCGTTCGTTTGATCGGTGAGGGGGCCCTCGTCAATCTTGGGCCAAAAACCGTCGTCGTGCCGGTCCTCACGATCAGCACTCTCGATGAGGTGACGAAGATTCGGCTTGCCCTCGAAGGTCTGGCGGCCTTTGAAGCCACCCCACACATGAACGATGCCGACATTTCGTTTCTCGAGGAAACGCAGATCCGAATCAATGAAGCGATGGACGAGGCGCAATACACAGACGTGCTTCGCCTCAACAAAGCCTTCCACTTCCGCCTCTATGCGGCTTCCGAAATGCCCCGCTTGGTTACCCTGATTGAGTCGCAGTGGTTGCGCATCGGTCCTTCTCTAAATGATCTCTATCCGGAGTTTGCAATTCATCGGCGCGGCGTCTCGAACCATCAATGGGCCATTGGTGGGTTGAAAGAACGAGATCCGAGCACGGTGCGCGCCGCGATCGAAAACGACCTGCGTGAGGGATATCGCCGGTTGAGCAATCTCGTCCAATCTAGGCAGACTGAACCAGAAAATGCTTGATTGGCATCCAGAACTTTGTGTCCGATGCGATCTTGCTATTGCGAAACAGAGCAAGCAGTCCACCTTTATAGCGTCGAACGCAGGGGAGGCACGAAAAGCAATTCTTCCGTAACTCAGATGTTTTCAGGTCCGCTGAGGATGGCGGTGCTTGACTCCGCAACTAGTCGAATTGCGATTCGCTTGAAGTTAAGGCTTGAGAAGTCCCAAGCTTCGTCTCTAGCCACGTGAAGGTACGATCATCGAGACTCACGAAGTTTTCAATCTCGTCTCCGGACGCTCGGATGATGGGGGCCATGGCCAGCTCCAGATCGATGCACTCGGCCATGCAATGGGCTTGCAGCGAGACCGCCTCGGATGCGCTGACAAGGCCTCGGCTCCCCATGACGACTAGAACTGGGCATCTAAGCTGCCGGATCCGTTGGGAACGATGCGATGACATTGCAAGTCCATCAATTGCATTACCGGCTCCTGAGAGCCAACCGATCGAGGCGCTACTACGTGACGAACTCCAAAGCCCACCGTCGCATACAGCCGCCGCAACACGGCTGTCCGAGGCAGCGAAGTCGGTTGCAAGAGCGCTTGAAATACCGTCTCCGTAGACGCCAATGCGATCAGGGTCGACATCCGGCCGAGCTGACAAGTACTCCAAGCAGCTTGACAGCTGCATATTCACTTCGTGGCGCGAGTCGTGAAGGAGATCGTCGTGTGAGATGATGAGAAGTGAGAGCTTGCGGTTGAAGGTTGCGGATAAAAGTCGACTGAACAGTATTGCTCCCGGTTCTTGCTCCGTGCTGATGCAAATCACTGCCTGTTTGTGCAAACCTGAGCCACAACGTAAGTAGAGCGCCTCTAACTCCGGCGGCTCGCCGGCTCCGATCCTGACCCGCTCGATCCTGTTTTTCGTCGATTGCTCGAGCCTCTGAATGCAGCGCTCGATCCCGGCAACAAGGATAGCGAGTTGATCGCTTCCAGTGATCAGTCGCCTTGCAACTTCGTAGGCGGTCAACGCGCAAAGCCAAGCTTCCGTCGCCGCATCTGAGTTTCCTCTGTTTATGCGCTCTTCGCCAAATTGCGAATGAACTTCCGCAATATCGATCCACTCGGACGACCATTGCGTCGTCGTTTGCATATCCCTGTAAGCGGGAACCGGATTGTTCAGAAACGCCGAAGCCCGTTCTCTAATGGTTGCAAGATCGCTTTTGAGTTGCCAGCGTGCCGCTCTTTCCATCCGACTCGTTCCCATCGCGTAGCCATTAATTTGCCTTGCGGGTCCGCCTCGGTCTTCAAAGCGTTTCAATTGATAGATGATCGCAATGGTTCATTGAAAAACTCAACTGATTGAAGCAATCGGAGCAAGTTAAATTCAGTGTTCATCGCAGCAATAGGCTATCGGCCGAAGTGGAGAGCCGGAGCCGTGTTCGATAGGTAGCGGCGCAGCCATGAAGAGACAGCGCCGCGAGACGCGCTCCAGATTGGCGACACATTCCAGGATCAGGATGCCATTCGGCAGCCAATGCTTGAAGTGTCCAGGAAGTGTACCGGTCGATGCGCCATCTACTAGCGCCGCTTCGCATGCAATTGTGTCCGCGCCGACGGCACGGACGTTGCGCTCCTTGAACAGGAGCACAAGTTCTTCATTCATGCCTGGCGAATTGCGAGCGTACCATTGGGCCTGTGCATCTCGTCTCCAATGCTTTTTCAGCCAGCCGAAGTTCACAAGTGCTATCTCGTCCGGGCCCACGGAGATGCCATGCTTGCGTTCATAAGCCTCGATGTCTGAGGGGGTCAGGATGTCGCCAGGCTTCCAGTCTCGATCAGAGAAGTCGTAGACGACTGCCTCCGCAACAAGGCGGTCGACAGGAACGGCGTCGATTGTGGCGTGCATCTGATCCACGACCGTATGGGCGGGTGCATCCACGTGACAGCCGATATGCTCGGCCATACTCAGGTTTTGACAGTAGTAACCATCGTTCTCATGCACGATGGTCGGATCGATGATCAAATGCGGATGGCTCGGCCAACGAGGAATGCCTCGGCCCAGGGTGGGCGCAAGGTCAACCGGCCGCAGACTTTGGAGGTGCCGAGCGGCGGCCCTGACTGCATCGAAGCCGCGCTTCGGTGTGAATGCGCTTGAATCCGCCATTTTGAACCCTTCAGATGCGTATGATTTCCGGAGTGGAATCCTGGGGCTGCACTATTGTTCAGCGCTGCAACCGGCATTCCCTAACGCGTAGTCGGGTGGATTGAGATCCAGGTGCAGGTCCACGAAAGAGTGTGGATGTTCCTGGCTCACGGGCTCCCCCATCTTTCGATCTTCCGTGGAGGTATCGGGCCGACGTATGCGTTCTCGGCCCCAGTTTTGAATCCAGGAATGGGCGTCGAAGATTGCGGCTGCATCAGATCACCTCGAGGCGGCGCATCTTGGCAGTGCGTTCTGCGTCGACGGCAAGCGTTCCTACTGTGGCGTTCTCCGTCAGGACGACCTGATACGTGTCGCGGGCGCGTTCGATGGTCTCGCGCATCTCGCAAACGTCGCGCAGCACCAAGGCGGGATCTCTCTTGGCCGGATCGCCGAAGCCACCGCCCCCATTGGTGGTGCCGCGCAAGGCCTGTCCCTTGCGGACGACGTGGACGCCGAAGCCCGGAATCCGCTCTTCACGGCCGTCCTCGTGAACCAAATAGGATGCGCCAAGAGCACCCGATTGCCCGCCTAGTACGCCTTGCGGCGCAAACAATTGGCCATCCGAGTTGGTGACAACAGTCATGGTACCCTCGCGGACACGGTAGCAAGTCTCCACCGCCAAGCCACCTCGATGCTCGCCGGCTCCGGCGCTTCCAGGTACAAGACGCAGGTGATCGACGATCATGGGAAACTTGATTTCGTTGATCTCGACACTGTCGCGATAGGTCAGGCCCGAAGCTGCAGGGATGCCGTACGTTCCCCAGCCGTCGGCAAATGCGGATGCCGGTCCGCCGTTCGAGGCGAGCGTAAGTTGGCTGATATAAGCGCGCCCCCCGTTCCGAAAGTCCTCACCCGAAATGACACCGGAGTTCACTCCCATGCATAGGCCCCCTTCGGCGAGGCCAATATCATGGCCGAGGCCAGCAAGCGCGGATTGAACCAGGTTGACGAGGCGATCGGCGACATTGGTCGTGGCGATCGAGCAACTTGCTGGAAATCGCGGAATGCCGACGACCGAGTTTTCGCGCAGCAGAACTTTGATGCGGCGGAACGCACCCGAATTGCGCGGCAGTCCGGTGCCCAAGCTATGATAGATCGCCGCCATGACACTGCTGCGTGCGGTCGCTTCGGTCTGGTTGAAGCCAGCTTTGACGCAGTCGTCGTTGTGTTGGAGGTCAACCGTGATTTCACCCGCGTCAGGATCAACGTCAATGACGGCCTTGACCGCGATGCCATCGGGCAGAAATCCCGGGACCGGGTCGTGCGTTGAGCTCACGTCCATGTGACCCGTCGGTAGAGCTGAGATCCGAGACGCCATGAGGCGCTCGGAATAGTCGAGCCATTCCTTGATGAAGGTCTTGATCCTCGCCGTTCCATGCTCCCGGCAGAGCTCTTTCAGACGCCGCTCGGCAATGCGCGCGGCCCCGAGCGTCGCGAGGAGATCCCCACGCCACTGCTCTGGAACGCGAATCCGTCGCATCCCTAAGCGAATAACGTCCTCAATGGTGCGCCCGTTTCGCTGTAGCCGCATGCAAGGGAAGATGATGGCGCCTTCCTCGTACACGTCCTTCGCAAACGGGTGATACGTTGTGGGCAGGCTGTTGCCGATGTCAGCCTGGTGCGCCTTGGCGCAGGCTGTGAAGAGATGTTCACCATCGACAAAGACCGGGACCATGACCGTCTGGTCAGCAGGATGCGTGTTGCCTCTATAAGGATCGTTGTCGATGAAGGCGTCACCTTCCGCCAGATCGGGGTGAAGACGCGCGATATTGGCCGCCTGCATATGCGAGTTGAACGTATGAACGGGCAGTCCGTCGGCGACCGAGACGAGTTCGCCATCGCCACTGACAATTGCGCACGAGAAGTCTCGTCCGTTACTGACGATGACCGAGCGCGCAGAGCGAAGGACCGTGTTGGTCATTTCGCGCACGATTGCCTCGAAACGGTTGGCAAGAACTGCCGCCAAGACGGGATCGGTAAATGTGACCGGGGTCGATTTCGGCGCCTGATCGCCGGCCGGGCCCACGCTGGGTTGCTGTCTCATGGGGGTTACCTTTCCAGGTTCAGGAGATAGCTGCCCGTCGGAGACAGACAGGCGGATGCATCGGGCGGCACGACAATGGTGGTCGTCGGTTCAAGGATAATGGCGGGGCCAATTACTTCCGCGTCCGGCTTCAAGGCGGGGCCGTCGTAAAATGGCGTGTCGACAAGCCCACGTCCGGGAAAATAGGCGCCCTTTCTCTTGAGGAGAGCGCTGCTGCTCTCGGCCGCAATCGGCTTAGCAACAGGACGGGGCAGGGCGACGCGAAGCCTTACTTTCCAGGTCAGGAATTCGACGATGCCGTCCGGATCGTCTACGCCAAACGTGCGTTCATGGGCCTTGTGGAAGCGCTGCGTAAGCTCGGCGGCGTTGAGTTCGCCATCAATCGCAAGGCCGGGAAGAGGGACCTCGAGTTCCCAGATTTGGGCCCGGTAGCGGGCATCCACCGCGATTTCAAAGCTGCAAGGCGCATTTCGGGCAATTTTCAATCCCGATCGCAATCGCTCAAGTGCTGCATGGGCGCGGCTTAGGGCTTGTCGAACCACGTTTTCATTGAAAGCGTCGGAGCTCGTGATGCCACTCGCTGCCTCCTCGGCGACCACGTCGGAGAATTGCATCCCGCAGGCGCTCAATGCGCTGGCCGTCTGCGGAAGAAGAACCGTCTTGCAGCCCAGCGCGCGGGCAACTGACGCGATGTTGAGCCCTGCGGCGCCCCCGCCCGCCACGAAGACGCTCTGCCGCGGATCTACGCCTTCGGACACGGTGATATCCTGGATTGCGGAGATCATGGTCTCATTGGCAATCCGCAAGATTGCCAGAGCGGTCTCCTCCGCAGAAAGCGAGAGCCGATCAGCAACGGTTGCAACGGCGGTCTGTGCCGCGGCAGCATCAAGGGTGATACTGCCGCCCAGAAAAAGATGCGGGTCAATATAGCCGGCTACGACGGCGGCGTCTGTTACGGTCGGCAGCTTCCCCCCGCGCGGATAACAGGCAGGCCCCGGCACCGATCCGGCGCTTTGCGGACCGACGCGCAGCAGTCCTCCATCATCGACCCAGGCGATCGAACCACCACCGGCGCCAACGCTGCGAATGTCCACGGAGGATAGAGCCAGCAGTTCTCCGGTGTAACGGGGCCCAAGCCAAGTCTCACGCGTACGAACGACCTCTCCATCACGGATTAGGCCGACGTCGAAGGTTGTGCCGCCCGTATCGCAAATAATGACGTCGCCGTTTGAGGTGACCCGGCCGGCATATTCCCGGGCAGCCAGCGGGACCATGGCTGGTCCAGACTTGGCGAGGTGAACGGGGCGGCGAGCGGCCGAGGCGACCTCGATACATCCGCCCACTGTCGTCGAAACGAGCAGGTCGCCCGAAAAGCCAAGCCGGCCGAGATCGGCCGCCATATCCTCCAGAAACTTCTGCATCACGGGCTTGAGCGACGCATCGAGTACGGTCGCCGAGGCACGACGGTATTCTCGCGGAATGGGCAGCATCTGGTGTGACAAGGTGATCGCCACGTGAGGAGCATGTTCCTTGAGAATCTGCTCAACGCGCAGTTCGTGCTCCGGGTTGACAATCGACCACAGAAGGCAAACGCCGACGGCCTCGACGCCGAGGCCAGCTAGAGCACGTGCGGCAGCGATTGCCCCAGCCTCATCAAGGGCGGTCTCCACACCGCCTTCCGCGTTGATCCTCTCTTTGATTTCGAAGGTCAGACGGCGCGGCACATAGGGTTCAGGGAAGGGGGTGCGAAAATCATGCGCGTCCTTCTTGCCACCCTCCCTGAGGTAGAGGATGTCCGGAAAGCCGGCCGTGGCGAAGAAGGCGGTTCGTGCCGTCGATCGGGTCACGATTGCGTTTGTCGCACGCGTCGTCCCGAAAATGAGACGGCCCGCATGACGGATCACATGCTCCGGCGTCACATCGAGCAAACGGGCTGCCGCGGAGATTGCACCGAACATGCCTTCGAACGCGCGTTTGGGAGTCGTCAACGCCTTCCCAATGGTCAGCCGGCCAGCCTCATCCTGGATGACCGCGTCTGTGAATGTTCCTCCGGTGTCGATCGTGATCACGTAAGACATGTTAAGTCGTACTCTCCAAGGCTTGATGCAAGTTGTCGTGCAATCCGCAGCTCAGCTTTGTTGCGCCCGGAGGCGATCGAGCAGCACGCCGGCAATTACGATGACCCCGAGCACGATCATCTGCACATAGCCGCTGATCTGCACGAGGTTCATGCCATTCGACAGAACGATGATGAAGAGAGAGCCGAGCAGAGTCGTACCCGCACTGCCGCTGCCGCCCGCAAAGCTTGCGCCGCCGACAATGGCTGCCGCTGCGGACTGCAGTGAGAGGGTGCCTCCAATGTTCGGTTCACCGGACCCCGTCCGCGCGGTCAAAATCATGGCTCCGAGCGCCGTCAAAACAGAGCTCAAGATATAAGCCGACATCAGGATGAGCCGGACCGGAATGCCCGCAACTTCTGCAGCGCGCGCATTCGCACCGATCAGGTAAAGCCCACGCCCGAACACGGTCCGGCGCAGCAGGAAATGGATTACGAGACCCAAGGCAATGGCAATCACAACTGGGGCCGGCAGCCCCAGCACCGTCCCCGTGCTGAGCAGCCGGAAGAACAGCTCAGGCATCCCCTGGACCGGATGACCGCCCGACAGGGTCGTTGCGATTCCCGTTGCGATGTTAAAGCTCCCGAGCGTCACGACGAATGGAGTGACCCGCAAAAAGCCGACAACAATTCCATTGAAGGCTCCGACCAGCGCGCCGAGACCGGAACCTGCCGCAAGGCCCGCGAGAACGATCACCCCCTCGCTGGCACCGGACCCAAGAGCCGCCATCGCGAGTGCTGAGCCGACACTCACCATCGAGGCGGTCGGACCGAGAGACAGGTCGAAGCCCTTCCCTATGATCACGATCGTCTGGGCCATCGCGAACAGAAACAGGAAGCTCGTCTGCTGCAGGATGTTGATGAGATTAGCCGGTGCCATGACCCGGGGATCTGCCAGCGCGAAACCTGCGAACAACATCACGACGCCGGCCGGTAAAACCAGCTGGTGAAGCGAAAAGTGGATCCGCGTTGTGAGTGCTGCAGGTGAGGGGGCGCTCATGCTAGCCTCGCGATCAGTCATGGACGGTTCTCCGGCGGCGGATTTCGTCGAGCGCGACTGCGCAAATCAGGATCAATCCGATAAAGATGGGCTGGATGCGGGAATCGACGCGCAAAAGATTGAGCGCATTGGACAGGATGCTCAGAAAGATCGCGCTGAGTGCGACCATGCCGACGCGCCCCACGCCACCGTGCAGGCTGACCCCGCCGATTACGGCAGCTGCAATCGATTGCAGCATCATCAGGTCGCCGCCGAAGCTCGCCTGGCCCGATCCAACGAGAGCGGTCAGAAGTAGGCCGGTGATTGCCGCAAGCAGGCCAGATATTACATAGGCAGCGATCTGATAGCGGCGCGTCGAAATGCCGGAGACAATCGCCGCTTCCGCGTTGCCGCCGATCGCGTAGAGGTAGCGCCCAAGAACGGTCCGGCGCTGGATGAACGCAAGAACAAGCAGGATTGCGATGGCAACGTAGGCTGCGCTCGGCAGCTCAAACCAGCGCGCCCGGCCGAACTGGCTTATAAAAGACTGCGGCAAGCCATATACGGGGATGCCATTCGTGATGATCAACGCGATCCCGAGGGTCACAGACATCGAACCCAGCGTCGCGATGAAGCCGGAAATGCGAAGGACGGCCACGCAAAATCCGTTGAGAAGGCCAACGAGAATTCCCGTCATAAGCGCGGCACCGACGCCCAGGGCGATGATGAAGGCATCTTGCTCGGGGAATGCGGTCCCGGCCCAGCGCATGGTGACGGCAGCAATTTCGCTCGAGAGCGCTACAATCGCACCAACCGACAGATCGAAGCCGCCGGCGATGAGTACGAGGGCCTGGCCGAACGCCACAATTGCGAGCATCGATGCGTTTCGAAGAATGTTCGTAACGTTGGCAATTCCGGAAAATCTCGGATCGGCAAGGCACATTCCGACGATCAGAACCGCGAGGAGAATGGGCAGAATGCCGACGGCGGATATCGAGCGCGCAAGCGCGCTCGCGGTCCGCGAGGGTGAATGCATGCGTGCTTCTTCGATGGTCAAGATGTTGTTCCTGCTGCAGAACGGGGCTCATTGCGGAAGAAGCTGGCCAAGACGTTTTGCTCCGTCTTCTGGCTGCCCTCGAGCTCATTCACGATGGACCCGTGGTGCATCACATAGAGACGGTTCGACAAAGCCAGGACCTCGGGAAGCTCGGAAGAAACCACCACTACCGCGGCTCCCCCCTCGAGAAGCTGTTCCATGAAATCGTAGACCTCGCGCTTGGCGCCCACATCGATGCCGACGGTCGGCTCGTCGAACAAAAAGACCGAAAGATCACGCAGTAGGCCACGGGCTAGCATCACTTTCTGCCGGTTGCCGCCCGACAGCTTGTTGGCTGGATGCTCGAGGTGGGGAGGACGCAGTTTCAATCGGTTCACAGCCTGCTGGACAAGCGAGCGCTCGTTCCGCAGATCCAAAAGACCTCGTCGCGCGAACTCAGGCACGTCCAAGCCCGACATCGAGGCGTTCTCTCGCACGACGCGCGCGAGCGCCAAGCCTTCCGTCGCGCGATTGGCAGGGAAGTACACGACGCCGCGACGAAGGCTGTGCCTGGGAGAAAACGTGGTTTGCGCGATGTCATGGAGCCGAATTTCGCCGCGCTCTATCTGCTCGAGTCCATAGATGGCACGCACCAGCTCGGACTTGCCACAGCCAACAAGCCCTGCGATCCCCGTGATCTCGCCTGCGCGAGCAACGAAGTTTACGTCGCGAACCGCTCCACTTGCTGTCGACAGGCCTCGGATGTCGATCGCAATTGGTCCGGGTTTATGCTCGAAGATCGGGAATAAGCCATCGATCTTGCGGCCGGTCATCAGTTCGACGAGATCGGCCTCCCTGACCGCCGCCGCATCGAGGGTCCGGACAAGCTGACCATCGCGCAACACGGTGATCCGGTCAGACAAAGCTTTGATCTCTCGCATCCGATGCGATACGTAGATGATGCCGACGCCGCGCGCCTTCAGCGCTGCAATGAGCTCAAAAAGCCGTCCTGCCTCTCGGTCGGTCAGGGACGCGGTGGGCTCGTCGAGGATCAGGATCCTCGGTTCGGCGAGCAGCGCCTTCGCAATCTCCACCATTTGTTGGTGTGCCCGCGACAGCGTTGCGATCTCTCGGTCGAGATTAAGGTCAAAGCCCAGCTCTTCAATGAGGTCGCGGGCGCGCCTTCGCATTGTCGCAATGTCGAGGATCCAGCCGCGTTTGATCTCACGGCCGAGAAAGACGTTCTCGACCACCGTCAGGTTTGGCGCGAGGGAAAACTCCTGAAACACCGCGCAGATGCCCGCACCGCGAGCATGATGGGGGGTGAGATGGCTGAGATCCTGTCCATCGAACCGGTAAGTCCCCTCGTCAGCCGGGAATGTGCCGGCGATAACATTGATCAGGGTCGACTTGCCGGCGCCATTCTCACCGAAGAGCACATGCACCTCGCCTGGCCGCACATCGAAATCGACCTGCCGTAGCGCGGTGATGCCTTGGAAGCGTTTGGTGATCCCTCGAAGGATCAAAATCGGCTCAAGAGCCTTTTCCTCCACCTTCCGAGATGATTCCACAAACGCTTCCGCCATGTGTCAGCCTACGATACGCAACCAATTACTGCTTGACGCTGTACACGGGGCTCCAGCTCGCAGGCGCCAGCACCGTGGACATGTCCATCTTGCCCATCGTGGCCTTGTCGATCACGCCCGCAATCGGCTGCACCAGGCGGATAAAGGGCTTCTTTTCGAGGATGCGAACCGTCTCGTCAATTGCCACGCGCCCCTCGATGACCGGGTACTGGGTCGTGAACGCAACAATGTCTCCACGCTTGAGCGCATCGAGCATCGCCTGATTTTCGTAGGTCGAGATGACCTTGACGTCGCTGCGGCCAGCCTCAGCCAAGGCTCCGATCGCAGCCTCTGCTGTTGGAGCGGTACCCCAGATGTAGTTCATGGACGGGTAGGCTTGCAGCGCGTCCTGAACCAATTGAAGCTGCACCGCGACGCCGGTGTCGCCGAACTTTGAGGAAAGTGTCTTCACGTTCGGGTTCTTCGCGACGACAGTCTCAAAATCCTTGTTCATGGTTTCGGCCCAGCCTGAGCCCGCGGGGCCGGGGAACGTCACGACATTTGCGGTCTCGCCACTCTTGACGTTGGCGAGCAGCGCATTGGCAGAGGCGCTCGCCATCGATTTAAGATCAACAAATACGCCGGCGGCTAGATCAGGCGAGATGAAGCTGTTCGTCACGGCGATGACAGGAATGCCCTTCGCCTTCGCAGCCAAGACCTGTTTGGCCACACCGACCGTCGAGATCGCACCGATCACGATCGCGTCCGCTCCGCTCGCAATGCAGTCGTCAAATTGCGACAGTTGCTTGGGCAGATTGTCATATCCGCCAGCCTCATACAGGTTCATGTTCACGCCGAGCGCTTTTGACTGCTCGGTGATGCCGTAGGCGACAGCGACCCAGAAGCTGTCCTTCATGTGCGGAAACAGCACGCAAATCTTGTGAGCCTTTTCGGCTTTCTCAAGCGGCGAGTAGTCAATGACCTTCAGCGTGTCCGCCGAGGCGTCGTTCATCTTGAAGGGATACCACTTTGTGTCCCCCGCAGACGCTGGCGCGACGTTGATCGCGAACGGGAGGGCAACGGCAAGCAACAGTCCGCAGAACTTTTTCATCAATGACCCCATCTCTGAAAATGAAATGACAGGTGAAGAGCCCGCCTAGCAAATTCATGTATCAAATATGATGCATCAGAAGTACAGATGCGACAAGCGATCGGACTGCTGAAAGTTTGAGCAAGACTGGATATTGTGCAGTGCGGAACTGAATCCTCGCGTAAATACACGATTTTTGTTGCATCAAATATCAATCGGCAGTACCTCGCAGCCATCCTAGGCAAGAGGTGAGAAACTCGTGGCAACCGGTCCAGCAGGTTCGAACAGGGCGGCGCAATTTGAACGAGCAGGGCAAGGCTCCAAGGATAGCTTTGCTCGGGCACGATTGGTTTTTCCCGATGGAACCTCGCGGGTCACCATCGAGCGAGACCCGGAGCCGGTCTACATCGAGCGCGGATCCGGGAGCTATGTGTTCGACATCGATGGCAGGCGATTTCTGGATCTCAACTGCAACTTCACGACACTCATCCATGGTCATGCATTCGCGCCTGTTGTCGAGGCGCTAACCGATCAGCTGCAGCGAGGGAGCTGTTTTGCAAATCCGACCCGCGGCGAAATTGAGCTTGCGGAGTTGCTCTGCGACCGGATTCCGCGGGTTGACCGCGTCCGTTTTGTCAATACAGGCACCGAGGCGGTCCTGTTTGCGGTCAAGGCCGCGCGGGCCTTCACCGGCCGTACAAAAATCGCAAAGCTCGAGGGGGCCTATCACGGGGCATATGATTGGGTTGAGGTAAGTCAGGCGGCAACGCCGGACAATTGGGGTGATCCCGCTGCTCCAAAGTCTGCGCCCTTTTATCGCGGCATGCCTCAAAGTGTGCTCGATGAGGTCGTTGTGCTTCGCTTCAACGATGTCGAGGGTGCGCGCCGGCTGTTGTCATCGCACGCGCGCGATCTTGCAGCCGTTGTCCTGGATCCGATGCCGAGCCGCGGCGGTCTGACCGCTCCCACTCCGGAATTCATTGCTGCGGTCCAGCAGACTGCGCGTGAAAATGAGATTCTGGTGATTTCTGATGAGGTTTTAAATCTCAGGCAGGGTTTTGAAGGAGCCGCCGCGCGCTATGGGCTTGTTCCGGACCTCGTCACCATGGGCAAAATCATTGGTGGCGGTCTGCCGATCGGAGCGATTGGCGGGCGTGAGGACGTGATGAAGGTGTTCGACGCCTCAGCGGGCCGGCCGCTGCTGCCACAGGGGGGCACGTTCTCCGCCAATCCGTTGTCGATGATCGCGGGCCTTGCCTCGATGCGGCACCTGGACCAAGCGGCCTTTGCGCATCTTGAAGCACTCGGCAATCTAGTGCGGGACGGAATTGGCCGAGCTATCCAAAAGAGAGGCGTCTCACTCTGTGTGACGGGGGCCGCCTCTCTGCTTCGTATTCATCCCATGGCGCGAGCGCCAATTGACTATCGGGACGCGCATCCGACGCCGGGAGGTGCGGCGGTCATGAAGGACCTTACGCGCTTCTTCGCCGCCAACGGCATCATTTTGCCATATGGCGCTGCAGCTGCGCTCTCGACGCCTATGACGCGTACCGATGCTGAAATCATTATCGAGGTGTTCGAGGGCTTCCTCGACAATCATCAAGACCAGTTGGAAGCTATTGAGGTGCAGAAGTGACCGACGAAACAGTTGCGCAGCGTATTGCTCTGGCCTTGAAGCGACATGGCGTGACGCTGATTTTCGGGCAAAGCCTGCCTTCAGCGGTCATTCTCGCTTGCGAAGCTATCGGTATTCGCCAGTTAGCTTATCGACAGGAGAACATGGGCGGCGCGATGGCCGACGGCTTTGCGCGCGTTTCTGGGCAGATCGCCGTCGTTGCTGCTCAGAACGGGCCTGCGGCCACTTTGCTCGTTCCGCCTCTGGCCGAGGCTTACAAGGCGAGCGTTCCCATCGTCGCTCTGGTCCAGGAGGTCGAGCGCAACCAGCTCGACCGGAATGCATTTCAGGAGCTCGATCACTTCGCGCTGTTCTCGTCTTGCGCCAAATCAGTACGGCGGGTCATCACGGCCGACCGCATTGATGACTATGTCGATGCAGCCTTTGTTGCCGCCGGCAGCGGCCGACCAGGACCGGCTGTGCTGTTGCTACCGGCCGACCTTTTGCGCGAAAAGGTCTCCACATTAACTCGCGAGCGCCGGTCGAGCTTTGGGGGATGGCCCATCGATCGGACGCGTCCGAGCGAGGCAGGGATTCGCGAGGCGGCGGAATCGATCGCAGCGGCGAAGGCTCCGGTCGTCCTGGCTGGCGGCGGCGTGGCTTCTCCCGCCGCGGCCGCTGCTATGGCCAAGCTGCAGAACATCGCGCATCTGCCGGTCTTTACCACAAACATGGGTAAGGGCGCAGTCGACGAAACGCATCCGCTCTCCGCAGGGGTCCTTGGCGCACTGGTTGGTCCTCGCTCCCTTGGCAGGCATACCTTGCCGATTCTGCAAGAGGCCGACCTCATCCTTCTTGTCGGGACGCGCACCAACCAGAACGGAACTGACAGCTGGCGACAAGTTCCTGCAAATGCACGCGTCATCCACATCGATGTCGACCCGCAGGAGATCGGGCGAAATTATGAGGCGACGCGCCTTGTTGGCGATGCCGCAGCAACATTGGAGGCTCTTGCAGCTGCCATCGAACAGATTGACCTCTCAGCTCGCCGTGATGCTCGGCCTGTGCTCGAGAAGCGTATCGCTGCGGCCTGGAAGAGCTTTGAAGAGGAACGCTCGGTATTTTCAGGCAGCAACGGAAGCCCGATCCGGCCGGAGTGCGTGATGCGCGAGCTCCAGGCGCGTCTGACGCCGGACATGATCGTCGTCGCCGACGCAAGCTACTCGTCGATGTGGGTGGTCGGTCAGCTTCGCAGCCGGACCGCAGGCCAGCGCTTCATCACGCCACGCGGGCTGGCGGGACTCGGTTGGGGACTGCCGCTCGCGATAGGCGCCAAGCTCGCAAGGCCGGCCAGCCCCGTTGTTGCCCTGGTCGGTGACGGCGGTTTTGCGCACAGCTGGGCCGAACTTGAAACCGTCGTCCGCAGTAATGTGCACGTCATCGTCATCGTGCTCAATAACGGCATTCTCGGCTTTCAAAAAGATGCGGAGACGGTGAAATTCGGCAGCTACACGACCGCCTGCCACTTCTCTCCTGTTGATCATGCTGCGATCGCGCGCGCGTGCGGCTGTGGGGGCACGGTGGTTTCAGTACCAGGCGATCTGGGCAAGGCGCTCGATGTTGCGCTGGCAGAGAACAGGCCGTGGTTGATCGAGGTCACAACCGATCCATCGGCTCATCCTCCCATTTCGCTCTTCGATGGTACGCTTGATCGGGGCCTTTCGACCGTTTGAGACGAACATATGGGGCGGCGCAAGATAGGCGTCTGCCCTTTTGAAAGTGAGCTGGGTATCGGAGGCCCGTCCAGGTGCGGGCACTTCGACCATGCTTGATTTGTAATCGCTTCTGACCGCGCCTCGCCAATGAGCCTAGCCAGTGCGAGCTGCCTTAACAACTGAGACTGCAATGGACGTTCATCAACACTATATCGCCGGACGCTGGGTTGCATCAGCCAAGACCCTCGATGTCATCAATCCCTCGGACGGCACCAAAATCGCCGAGATCGCGCGTGGCGGCGCATCGGAAATTGACGCTGCGGTTGCGGCAGCTCAGGCTGCTCGCAAGGGACCTTTGGGAAAGCTGGACGCGGTCTCGCGCGGCCGGCTTCTACTTAAGCTGGCGGAGCTCATTCGCCGCGATGCGGAAAAATTAGCAAAGCTTGAAAGCGAAGACGTCGGAAAGCCAATGACGGTTGCTCTTGGCGACGTCGCTGTCTGCGCCAGGTACTTCGAATATTACGGCGCGGCCGCGGACAAGGTGCATGGCGAGACCATCCCGTTCCAGAACGGCTTCACGGTGATGACATTCTACGAGCCGCACGGTGTGACGGCTCATATCGTGCCCTGGAACTACCCGCTGCAAATGACGGGCCGATCGGTCGCTCCCTCGCTTGCCATGGGGAACGCGATTGTCCTGAAACCTGCCGAGGACACATCCCTGTCGGCACTGGCGCTGGCAAAGCTTGCGGAGGAGGCGGGCTTTCCGCCGGGGGTGTTCAACGTGGTCACGGGCCTTGGTGAAGAGGCTGGTGCGGCGCTCTCGGTTCATCCAGGCATCGGGCATGTCAGCTTCACGGGATCCCGTGAAGTCGGTCGCCTGATCCAGACCGCCGCTGCCAGGAACACCATTCCGGTCACACTCGAGCTGGGCGGAAAATCACCGCAAGTCGTCTTCGCAGATGCGCCTCTCGAGGATGCCGGCGCTACGATCGTCAAGGGGATCGTGCACAATTCTGGTCAGACCTGCAGCGCGGGCTCGCGCGTCTTGATCCAGGACGACATCTACGAGGAATTTACAAACCAGCTCGCCAAGCGGTTCAAGGCGCTTCGTGTCGGCTCGGCAAGTCAGGACCTCGATCTCGGTCCCGTTGTCAACGCTGCGCAGCAGACCCGCATCGAGGGTTATCTCGAGACCGCGCGGCGCAATGGATTGCAGATTTTGGCGGAAGGCTCCTTCGGCACGAACCTGCCTTCCGGTGGCTATTACGTCAAACCGACCCTGATCGGTAACGTCCCAGCGGAGCATGCATTGGCCCAGGAGGAGATCTTCGGTCCCGTGCTGGTCGCCTTACGTTTCCGTGACGAGGAGGAGGCGCTGCGCATCGCCAACGGTACACCGTATGGGCTTGTTGCCGGCGTGTGGACGTCCGACCTCGGCAGATCGCTGCGCTTGTCCCGCAATATCGAGGCTGGCCAAGTGTTCGTGAACAATTACGGCGCCGGTGGCGGCGTCGAATTGCCGTTTGGTGGTGTGAAGGGATCAGGTTTCGGCCGGGAGAAGGGATTCGAGGCGCTGTATGGCTTTGGCGTTCTGAAGACTGTGACCATCCGTCATGGTCTCTGATAGCCGCAAGCCATATCGGGCGCGCGTCAACCGGTCACGTGTTCGATTCGTTCGTCGCAACAGTCTTCCTCCCTCGACGAACGCGACTGGCCGCCCCTTCAAGGGGCGGCCACTTTTCCTCTTTCAAGCTGCGCCGTTTTGGGCAGACTTCCAGATCCAGTTCGATGAGATGACTGACGATGAGTAGATCAATCTATAGCGGTCCTGTTTTCGAGATGGCGAGGCAGCAGTTCGATCAGGTTGCCAATCATCTGGAGATTCCGGAAATGGAGAGGGATCGGCTGCTTTATCCCAAGCGCGCAATCGCAGTGTCCTGCCCGATTCACCGGGACGATGGCCGAACGGAAGTCTTCCAGGGTTACCGGGTCCAGCATCACCTGACACTGGGGCCTACGAAGGGCGGTACAAGGTTCGCTCCGTCCGTCGATGTCGGCGAGGTGGCTGCACTGGCTGTGTGGATGAGCTGGAAATGCGCTCTGGCGGGACTTCCCTACGGCGGAGCAAAGGGAGGCATCACCGTTGATCCCTACACGTTGTCGCCGCGCGAACTCGAAGCGCTGTCCCGCCGCTACATGCAGGAGATGATACCCTTCGTCGGGCCTCACACTGATGTCATGGCGCCTGACATGGGCACGAATGAGCAGGTCATGGCCTGGTTCATGGATACGTATTCGATGTACCAGGGCCAGACAATCAACGAGATCGTCACCGGAAAGCCGGTGTCAGCCGGAGGCACGCTTGGCCGCCGCGAAGCGACCGGCCGCGGGGTTGCCTATCTCGTCGGCCGCGCGCTCGACCACCTTGGGATCAAGGCGGCTAGTGCGACTGCCATTATCCAGGGATTCGGTAACGTTGGATCAGTGACAGCCTACTCGCTTGCGGAGAGAGGCGTGAAAATCATTGGCGTCAGCGATCACACCGCCGCCTACTATGATTCAGCGGGGCTCGACGTCTCCGCGCTACAGAAACACGTTGCCCAGCAAGGTCAGCTTGCGGGTTTTTCCACAGAGAGCACCATTGATCCCTCGGAGCTGTTGCTGCGAAAGTGCGATGTGCTCGTACCAGCTGCGATGGAGCAGGTGATTACAGGTCAAAATGCCTCCGAGCTCAAGTGTCGCATTCTCGCCGAGGGCGCCAACGGCCCAACGACACCTGAAGCCGACGCCATTCTGGATCAGCGCTGCGACGGAATCTTCGTGCTGCCTGATATTCTCTGTAACGCAGGCGGGGTCATCGTCAGCTATTTCGAATGGGTGCAGGATCTGCAGCGGCTGTTCTGGGAGGAAGCCGAAGTGTTCGATCGCCTTTACCGCATTCTCGAGCGCTCCTTCCAGCAAGTGATCGCCCGAGCTAAGCGCGATGGCATTTCTCATCGCATGGCGGCTATGGCCATTGGCGTCAGCGTTGTGCAGTCGGCCAAAAGTACCAGAGGCCTTTTTCCGTAATGACTGTTGTTCCGACCCATAGCACCGAAACGGAGAGACCCATGCTTGTTGCCCCCTGGCGGATCGGAATCGACATCGGAGGCACCTTTAGCGATGTGGTGGCCATCGACACCAACGGTCACATCGAGGTTCTCAAGTCGCCCTCGAAGCCGGACGATCCGACCGCCGGCGTTATGGCGGCACTAGAGGGGCTCGCGCGGCGCCTTGGCCTTGCCACCAAGGATCTGCTTAACGGCTGCTCGATGCTGGTGCATGGTTCGACGATTGCGACGAACACCGTGCTCGAAGGCAAGGGCGCAAAGGTCGGGCTTCTCACCACCAAGGGCTTTCGTGACACGCTTGAAATCCGGCGGGGCATCCGCGAGGAGCCTTGGAATCATCGCCCGCCGTTCCCCAAGGTGCTTGTGCCACGCCGCTGGCGTCTGCCGGTCGGTGGACGTCTCGACAGGGATGGACGCGAGCTTGCAGCACTGGATGAGCGTGATGTGAAGACCGCATCAGCGGCATTCAAGGCTGCGGGCCTTGATTGTGTCGCTGTATCCTTTCTCCACAGCTACGCCAATGGCGCGCAGGAGCGCCGGGCCATGGAAATCCTTGGAGCGGATTGGGATCTGGATGCGATTTTCTGCTCCCACGAAATCTCGCCCTACGCCGGTGAGTATGGTCGAACCTCCTCAACGGTGCTCGCAGCCTACGTCTCAAGGCGCGTCGTTCCCTACCTGCGGTCTCTGGAAGGCATTCTGCGGCAAAACGGACTATTTGGTCCGCTGCTTCTCATTCAAAGCAACGGTGGTATCTCATCCGTGGACGAGATCGCGCGCAATCCCGCCTGCCTCCTTCTGTCGGGACCGGCGGCACAAGTTGGTGCGCTAAGACATGTCGCGGCGACAGCGGGCACCGAGAATCTAATCTCTCTGGAGATGGGTGGGACGAGCTGCGATCTCGCCTTAATGGAAGGCGGGCGCGTCCATTCGACCGACCGGATCGATATTGCGGGGTATCTCGCCCTAGTGCCCAGTGTCGACATTCATTCCGTCAGCGCCGGCGGCGGCAGTATTGCTCGGCTCGATGCCGGCGGAATGGTGACCCTCGGTCCGGACGGCGCCGGGTCCATGCCCGGCCCCGTCTGCTATCGTCGTGGTGGGCAGAACCCGACGAACACCGATGCCCAGCTCGTCCTCGGCCGCCTCGCTCCAGGGCCCTTCGCCGGCACGCTCGACCTTGATGATCAGGCGGCCCGAGACGCGCTGCAGCGCGTCTATGGCGATACTGTCGGGCTTGCACCCGAAGCAGCCGCTCTCGGTGTCGTTGAACTGATGGATCAGAATTTGCGGCATGCTGTCGAGCATGTGAGTGCGGAGCGCGGTTTCGACCTTCGCAACTTTACGCTTGTTGCTGTCGGCGGCGCTGGTGCCTTGCACGCAAGCTCGGTTGGCCGAAGCCTCGGCTGCTCGACGGTTTACATACCGCGGCTTGCCGGCGTCTTCTGCGCGTTCGGTATGCTCAATTCGGACGTGCGCCTCGACGAGGTCCGGACGATCCGCCGGCCCTTCAATCAGGCGGCTCTCGAGGATCTGCAGCACGTCGCGCACGAGCTCGAAATCGCGCTACGCGCACGTCTTATGGCTTATGGCGAGACCGGAAGCCATCCAGTGTTCAGCCGCCACATTGATCTGAATTATTTGGATCAGCAATCTCAGCTCTCGATCGAGTGGACGGACAACAATATCGAGAGCATCATCAAGGCCTACGAGGAGCGCTATATCCTCCTCTATGGGCATGCTCACAAGCATTCGCCGATCATGACTTGCGCGCTGCGCGTCAGTGGAGCTCGCCAGTTTCCGGGCGTTTCAATCCAGAAAATGTCAGTTGCCGAGTACGTGCCGCCCTCCTCTAGCAAGCGTCGTATCGTTGTGAGCCGGGAGGTTGGAGCCGCTGACGTAGATATTTACGAAGGCTCAGAACTGCGGCCAGGTGCGCGCCTTATCGGGCCTGCGGTCATCAATGATTTGACCACCACCGTATTCATCGGAAAGGGTGACAAGCTCGAAGTGGACGCGACGAACAACTTCGTCGTTCGCTTGGCTGTTCCGGCTCAAGGAGGCAAGGCATGAAGGCAATTGATCCAATCAGCTTGGCGCTTGGCCAGAAGCAGCTCGATCATATTTGTCGGACGATGGGCTGGGTGATGGCCCGGACCGCGCGAAGCCCCATTTTCAGCCAATCGCACGACTTCTCCTGCTTCATCGGGAGCAAGTCCGGCCAGGTCGTCTCCCAAGCCGACGGCATTCCAATTCATACCGGAGGGGGTGGGATTGCGCTGACGCGCCTGTTGGAAACATTCGAAGGTCGCATTCATCCCGGCGACTGTTTCCTGGCGAATGATCCGTATGTGGCGGGCGGCAATCATCTGCCCGATTTTACGGTCATGCGGCCGGTCTTCCTGAACGAGGCGCTCATTGGATTTACTTGCAACCGCGCGCATCAGTCTGACATCGGAGGCGGAGCAGCAGGCACGTACAACCCGAAGGCCGAGGAGATTTTTCACGAAGGCTTGCGCATACCCGTCATAAAGCTGGTCTCGAAAGGCGAGGTTCAGGACGATCTTTGGCGCTTGATCCTCCTGAACTCCAGAACGCCCGACCTGCTCGATGGCGATCTCCGTGCCATGCTCGGATCGACCGAGATCGGCGCCAAGCGCGTGCATGACATGGCAAGCCCAATGGGAGGCGAGGGGCTGAACCAGCTGTTTACATTGCTGCTCGATTGGGCCGAGGAAAGCTTTCTCGCTGCAATTCGTAAGCTAAAGCCAGGAACATATGTCGGCGAAGACTTTTTTGATCACGATTGCTTCGAGCCCATCGAGGCACGCATCAAGGCTGCAATAACGATTGGGGCGGACGGAGTTCTGGTCGACTTTGCGGGCACGAGCCCGCAGATGCGCGGCTTCAAGAACAGTTCACTGGCGAACACGCGTTCAGCCGTACTCTTTGGACTGGTCTCGTTTCTTGGGGCACACATCCCGCGCAACGATGGTGTCTTCCGCCGCGTTCGCGTCGAGGCGCCCGAGGGATCGCTCGTCAACGCGAAGCCGCCAGCCCCGGTTACCTCAGCGACTACCTATCCCGCGCATCAGATCATCCACGCGATCTGGCAGGCATTGAGCCCAACTGCTCCCGAGTTGAGCTGCGCAGGTTGGAGCCGGATTTCGCATTGTAATACGTCTGGGACCGACGAAAGCGGACGATACTACGTCGCATATCAGTGGCTGGCGCAGCCCGGCGCCGGCGCGGTCAAGGGCCGAGACGGCTTCAATGTCATGGGACAGATCACGACGCTCGGCGGTCTCGCATTGCCAGATGTTGAAGACTTCGAGACAAGCTACCCGTTCATTGTAGAGTGTCAGGAGTTTGTCACTGACGGTGGCGGCGCGGGCCGCTACCGGGGCGGCACCGGTGCTGTCGCAACCGTCAAAGTTCGGCACTCCGCAGAGTATTCATTCCGCGGCGAAGGCAACGGCAATCCGACGTCCTTTGGCGTTTTAGGGGGACATGCGGCCGGCGTCGGGAGCTGTTCAATCAAGTTCGAGGATGGTTCCTCTTACGCGCCACCTCGCTTCGGGGTCGAAAGGCTGCGTCCCTTGACACTCACGATCAAAGCCGCCGGCGGTGGCGGCTTCGGATCACCGTATCAGCGCCCCCCGGAAGAGGTCTTGAACGATGTCCTCGACGGGATAGTCAGCCGTGAAAACGCGGAGGCAGACTACGGCGTCGTTCTGACGGGCAAAGATCTCTATGTCGATGAACAGGCGACGCGGGTACGCCGTCAACAGCTCAAAAAAGTCGAAAGCTCAACATAACCGAATCGCGATGTCGCAGGGGCGGGCTGGCAATGCGCTTAGCATGGGCCCCCCGTTGATTGCCTGCCAACGGCCATCCAACATTGAGCTGACATTTGGAGATCCAAGTGCAAGTCTTGAAGGACATCAGCAAGTCAGCCTTGCTCACACGTCCCGATCTGCATGAAGCGACGGAAGGCGAGTTCAAAGGCTGGCGCACCTGGACGTTCGATAGTTTCTTGAATCAGAGCGGGCCTTTTTGGCACCGGGTCGACGTGGATCGAAGGGTACATTGCGCATTTCGCGTGCAGAAGAAGCATCTCAATGGTCACGGCAATGTTCATGGCGGCTGCTTCATGGCCTTCGTGGATTATTGTGTATTTGCGATCGCAGGTCTCGTGCTGGAAGGGCCTGGGGTCACAGTCGCCCTCAGTAGCGAGTTCCTCGAAGCGGCGCGGGAAGGTGAGTTGATTGAGGCCGCGGGCGAGGTTACCCGGGCCGGCGGCTCGCTCATTTTTGTCAGAGGCGAACTGAAATCTGGCGAACGGCTGGTCCTCACGTTTTCCGGAACCATCAAACGATCGAAGCAAAAGCTCAGCACGTAACGCTGTTTGAGCTGCGATCCGGCAATGTCCTTGCTCGGCCCGCCGTCGCTTGCGGCGGTTGGATGCTATTCCGATTGGACGCGGGGATCTGTGCGAACCGTCACGTGTTTCTGCCATTCCTGTTCACCCGAACGACCGCTCGATCGTGCGGCGCACGCGCACCTTGCCTGGACCCTCATGGTACTGTTTTATGATGCGGTCTTCCATCGTTCGCTCGGTTAGAGTGGAGCAGTTGCGTTGGCGTAGATAATCGTCCCAAGTGCGAAAGTGGTAGCGCTCGATCCACATGTTCGGATCTGCCATGTTTCGCGCAAGCGACCAACCGTAAGCGCCGTTGCGCCTCCGGATGAGCCGGAGGTCTTGCATACTCCTCCGAAACTCTGGCGAGTTTTTCTGCTGAATCCGATATTCGATCTCGATCGCCACAGTTCCGTGGCGCCCGCTTATGGGTACCCGCACTTCTGGATTCTCGAGAAGGCTTCCTTCTTCCTCACGCGCCTTCACAGGCGGCATCCGCAGCCGTAGGCCGAGCAGTGGTGACGCAATCATCAATGCGGTCGCGACGAGGAGGGCTGTTTCAACACCCGCGACCTGGGCCACATGTCCCCAAACCCGGCTGCCGAGCACCAGCCCTCCTGCTGAGGCCGCCTGATAGGCTGCCAGAGACCGCGCTGCGACCCAGCGGGGAGCGGAAAGCTATACGCCAACATTCAACAGCGTCCAACACAGGGTCCACCCAGCACCGGCCACGACCAATCCCAGAGCGGCGATGACAGAATTTCGGCTGACTGCCACAAAAGCAATGCCAGCGCCCATACCAACAGCGCAGCATCGCAGGGCTGCTTCACCGCTCAAGTGCTTGCGCACCATTCCGATATTTGCTGCTCCGATGACAGCTCCGCACCAAAGGCTCCAAGCATGAGACCGTATGTTGGTGCGCCGCCGAGCAGCACATCGCGGGCCGCCAGCCGCAAGAGAGCCAGGATGACTGCGCTAGTCAAGCCATGATAATCGTTTGGATCAGCACGACCATGATCGAGGGTGAGTTCGCGATATACTGGACGCCTAAAAGAATCGCGCGATTGAGCTTTTCCGGCGGTAGTCGCGAACGCTCAGCGGCGCGCTTCCACAGATAGAGCGCGCCGATGAGCGGCACATAGGACGCGGCATTCAATACGAAGGCGAGAAAGTCCCTTCGGTAGCTACAATGATGCCGCCGATTGCCGGTCCTACGCTTCGTGCAATATTGAAGCTGATTCCGTTGAGCGCGATGGCGGCAGGCAGAGCTTGCGCGGGTACCTGCTCGCTGACGGCCGCCTGCCACGCGGGTCCCCACATCGCTGCCCCAGTTCCTGCGGCGAAGCAAAGCGCGAGCAGCAGATTTGGTGTGAGCAGCCCCATCCATGCGAGCGTCGCCAAGGTTGTCGTGGCCGCCAAGGCGATGATTAGTGAACACAGTACCACGATGCGTCGATCATGCAGATCCGCAATCGCGCCCGCTGGAATTCCGAGAGCATCCAAGAGCAGTTTGGACCAGTACCACTTTGTCAGCCGAGGACGACATCTCGGTCATGGCCCAGGCCACTCCAACTCCTTACACCAGACTGCCCAGATTTGAGATCAGGCTCGCAACCCAGATGTGGCGGAATGTGCGGTGGCGCAGGGGGGGGCGGAATGCGATCGGCGTTGGCAGTAGCGACGGGATCTGCAAGGTCGAGTGCGCGAGGCTCTGTACCCTGCGTCTTCGGCTGGTCTGCCGGGTCACCGGGAGCCGCGGCGAGGTGGTTCAACGAACGAAGTGAATTATCCGGACACACGAACGTTCTGGCCTGTGAGATCCGACTGAGCCTGAGACCGCTCGGAGCCGGATCGTTGTAAGTAGAATGCCCCAGCGGTTCGTTCAAAGGCCTCCTGTGTCATGCGGGCCTGCGCAGCAATCCGGCGCCAAGGAGGCCCTAGTTGCTGCAATTCTGCTGCGCATGCGCGTAGAATACATGATGATTGTTCGGCCATGAGAAACGAGGATTCCAAGGAGTTATTTCGGAGGTGAACGTGTGTTCGGCGAAATCGCAGGTGATCTCCGACTTGGTATTGGTGTTCCTAGTGGGTCCTCACAAAGTTACTTAAGTCGCGAGAGGGGGCGGCATAATTATGACAGCGGTTCTGATCACTGGGGCAAACCGGGGAATTGGCCTTGCGCTGGCGCGGCAATACGCTGCCGACGCGGCCGAGGTCATTGTCTGCTGCCGCGATCCAGCAAGAGCCGGCGCTCTAAAGGAGCTTGCGGCGTCGTCCGGCGGTCGCGTGCGGATCTTGCCGCTCGACGTGGCCGACGAGAACTCGATCACATCCCTCAAGAATGCGCTCGGCGATCAATCGATCGACATCCTCATCAACAATGCTGGGATTGTTGGCCCTGAGCACCAGTCGGCGGACCTTATCGACGCCGAGGGCTGGATGGCTACGTTGCGGGTCAACGCCCTCGCGCCGATGCTCATCGCACTTGCGCTACGTGAAAACCTGAAGCGTGGAAGCGAGAAGAAGTTGGTGGCGATCAGTAGCGGTTTGGGTTCCACCGGCAGGGAGCCTCGCTCGGCTCTCAACCCGATCAGATATGCATACTGCGCGTCGAAGGCGGCTCTCAACAATGGCATGCACGCGCTTTCGCGCGACTGGGCGGCGGATGGCGTGTTGGTGGCGATTCTAGCCCCAGGCTATGTGCGGACCGACATGGGCGGTTCAGGTGCTGTCGCCCATCCAACATCCATATCGCCGGAAGAGAGCGCAAGCGCTCTCATCCAGCGAATCGCCAAGCTTACACCAGCGACCAGCGGCACCTTCCAAGATCATCGAGGCGATACGATAGCTTGGTGATTCAGTAGTGAAGGGAAGAATAAACGAAAGAACGTAGCAGGACGCATTCTGTCCGAAGACCAAAGCGGGCCGAAATGCTCGAGAGTGAGGAAATGATGAAGTTGCTCGAAGGAAAACTAGCTCTTGTAACCGGCGGCTCGCAAGGGATCGGCAAGGCGGTCTGCGAAGCATTCGTTACCCATGGTGCGAAGGTAATAGTTGCGGATGTGAGGATTGCTGAAGCCGAAGTGCTTGCGGCTTCGCTGAGGGAGGCGGGCGGCGGTGCTTTTGCATTTCACCTCGACGTTAGTGATCTAGGCGCCTGCGAGGCGCTGGCGTCGCACGTCAAGAAGGAGATCGGACCCGTTTCAATACTCGTCAATAATGCCGGCGTCGGTTTCGGCGCCGCACTCGATGCGGATGACGCTCGCAACGCCTGGGATAGCACGCTGGGCGTGAACCTCACTGGCCCCTTCAACGTGACCCGCTCCTTTCTCTCTGCCCTCGAAGAGACGAAGGGTTGCGTCGTCAATCTATGCTCGATCGCATCCTTCAGTGCGGTGACAGCGGGATATGGCTACAACGTATCGAAGGCCGGGCTACGATCCCTGACGCAAACCATGGCGCGCCAGCTCGCAGTCAAAGGCATTCGCGCAAATGCTGTCGCGCCTGGTTGTATTCAGACCGCGATGACTGCTAGGCGATTAGGCGATCCTGCCTTACGAGCCGAGACCCTGTCGCGCGTTCCGATGGGGCGGCCTGCAATTTCTAACGACTTGGGCGCTCCGATGGGCAGGCCCGCCACTCCTGACGAAGTAGCGGATCCTATCGTGTTCCTTTGTTCCGATATGGCCCGGTACATTACCGGTGCGACGCTGCCAGTCGACGGTGGGTTTTTGGCTGTCTGACAATCAAACGTTGATTAGCTATCAGACAAGGCGGGGCTGATAGCGGAGGGCCATACTCCAGCAGCCAACAACCTTGCATGACGCTCGGGGCAGGTGCGAGGGCTTCAAGTGCCACCGTTCCTAGAAGCCCACTGGAGGGGTCCGATCGTGTCCCTGAGCGTGGTGTAACTGGCGGTGGGACACCGCGTTCGCCAGCAAGAGCCGGACTGGTCAGCTGGCGATAGCCGGGAGGCTGACGGTTGGATCATCGCTCAACGGCGCGATGGTTTCCAGCGTCATGTAACGGGCGCGCTGGACGGCCCATTCATCGTTCTGTTCGAGCAGGATCGCGCCGATGAGGCGGACGATGGCGTCCTCATTGGGGAAGATGCCGACGACCTCTGTCCGGCGCTTGATCTCGCCGTTGAGGCGCTCGATCGGGTTGGTCGAGTGCAGCTTGGTGCGGTGCTGCGGCGGGAACGTCATGTAAGCCAGCACATCGGTCTCGGCCTCGTCGAGGAAGCCGGCGAGCTTGGGTAGCTTGGGGCGGAGCTGATCGGCGACCTTCCGCCATTGCGCTCGTGCGGCCTCGGCATCGTCCTGGGCAAACGCAGTGGCGATGAAGGCGGAGACGACACGCCGTCCGCTTTTGCCGGCATGGGCCAGCGCGTTGCGCATGAAGTGCACGCGGCAACGCTGCCAACTGGCGTTGAGCACCTTGGCGACGGTCGCCTTGATGCCCTCGTGGGCGTCGGAGACGACCAGCTTGACGCCGCGCAGGCCGCGGCGGGCGAGCTTGCGCAGGAACGCCGTCCAGAATGTCTCGGCCTCCGAGGGACCAATGTCCATGCCGAGAACTTCGCGCCGGCCATCGCTGTTGACGCCGACCGCGACGATCACCGCGACCGACACGATGCGTCCCTGCTGGCGCACCTTCACGTAGGTGGCGTCGATCCACAGATACGGCCAAACGCCCTCGATCGGGCGAGCGAGGAACGCCTTCACCTTGTCATCGTTCTCCGCGCACAGCCGCGAGACCTGGCTCTTGGAGATGCCGCTCATGCCCATCGCCTGCACCAGATCGTCGACGGAGCGGGTCGAGACGCCCTGCACATAAGCTTCCTGCACCACGGCGGTGAGCGCCTTCTCGGCCATCCGGCGCGGCTCCAGAAAGCCGGGGAATTTGCGCAGCTTGGGAATGCGCAGCTCGACCGTGCCGGCGCGGGTCTCCCAGCTCCGGTCGCGGTAGCCGTTGCGCTGCGCCAGACGCTCCGGGTTCTTCTCCCCGTAGGCGGCCCCGGTCTGGCCCTCCACTTCCAGCTCCATCAGGCGCTGGGCAGCAAAGCCGATCATCTCGCGCAGCAGATCCGCATCAGGGGTCTTCTCCACGAGCGTGCGGAGGTTCATCATCTCATCGGTCATCGGTGGTTCCTCGAATCAGGTTGGTGTCAGCAACCCGACCCTACCGGCGAACTGCTGGTGACCACCGCAAAGCCGTCCGCCCGCTACGGCGCTACTGGAGGGCGCGCGTGCGGACGGCTTTGCTCTACCGAGCTACACCATCACTGGGGACACGACCAGGGGTCCTCGCGATTTGACCTGGCGCTACTTCACCGAAAACATCACCAAGGATTTTCTTTCCAACACCGGCTTGTTCGTTCATGGGTCGACGGTTCCGACGGGCACCCCGCCTCGAATAGAAGAGAACAAAGGTCGGTTTATTGATCACAGATGAAATTCGTGGCTTATTGATGCGCCGGTCTATCCCACAAGACGTCTTGGATCACTACCGGCCTTTCCGCAAATCCTCGTTCCCCGATATCGTCGGCTGCCAGTCAGGGAACGGATAGAGGCCGATGGCACGGTGCGGATTGCATTCGTGGCCGCCGCGCGAGTCTTTTGGAGGAAGGGGTAAAAGCGGCTGTAATCTACTTTTCGTCTTGCCGTGGACATGAGCTGGCGGCTAGGACTGAACTTCAGAAGCAACTTCCTAACGTATGGGTGAGCACGTCATCAAACATCACCCCACATTCGAGGAGTGAAAAAACATGGACTACCTAGTCGACGCATACGCGCTCCGCGGGTTGTACCTCACTTGAAAAGCTTGGCCGAGCGGCTGGAGCATTGCGCTTGCGTGCGAGCTGCTGATGATCCAGTCGAACCGGCGGCGCAATTCGACATCGATCAGGCGCCGTCAGTCTGGCTGCGGTCAGCCGTTCGCCGACCACCGTGCGAATTCCTGCCATAAAATAGGGAAACGGTAATCTAGGCGGTGGGCTCGTGCAGTTGACCTGGACAAACGCGTCCGTCAATGAGTCTAGACGCGCAGTTTCTGTACCCCAACGACATGTGAGCTGTGAGCTTCTGGGCCGGAGCAGAGATGACAGCCTCTTCGGAGGGGCCATTCAGGATGAGGGCTTTCCCAAAGTCGGGGCTCAGCACTGGCTGGAATCGAGGATTTTGAGGCCAGGATTTAGGCGACGCACACGCAGGCCGGACGAGGGCTTGCCGCGCGGCTCAAGTACTTAGGTTAGCGCGGGATTGGACCTTACCAGCGGATAGCCCCGCCACGGTAGTCGCGGAACGAGCCGCTGGTGGCCGGCGTGAGCTCGGCGATTCTCTGGATGAGACCGCGCGCGCTCTCCTCGGGCGACACGGCGGCGACTTCGCCGCCTCCCATGTCCGTTCGTACCCAGCCGGGGTGGAGTATCCCCACTAGGATTCCGTCATGGGCCCAGTCGCGCGATAGCCCGCGCATTCCGTTGTTGAGTGCCGCCTTCGAGGCCCGGTAAGCATAGCTGCCGCCGCCGGCGCTGGTGGTGGAACCAAAATTGCTGCTAATCACCACCAGCTTCTTCTCAAAGCCGCGTCTCAAATTCTCGCGCAGCCCCTGGGCAATGAGCATTGGGGCGAGGGCATTAGTACGCAGCGTAGTCATCCAGCCCTCAGCTTCGATCCTGTTTACCGACAGGTTGGCAATTGCCGCATTGTTGATGAGGATGTCTAACGGCCGATCGCCGAGCGACCGAATCAGGGATGCGATCGATGCCTCGTCCGCTACGTCGAGCTGCCATATTCGCACCTGACCGGCGGAGGATGCCGCGAGATCCCTTAGCGCTTCGGCTCTTGCTGGATCGCGGCAGCAAGCAATCACCTCAGCCCCATCGCCGACGTATTGCCGCGTGAGTGCAAGGCCGACGCCCCTGTTCGCGCCGGTGACTAGAACTGCCGCCATATAAGGACTCCTTGTCAGGTGGACCGCGCGCTGCCAACTCCATGATAATTTCTGAATCTCAGAAAGGGGCCTTCGTGCTTAGGCATAGTATACGAAGAAGCTAGCCTGCATGCTTCTACGAAGCTTTGCATTGAGATACTCGCGACGATTCTGAAACACCGCGTGAGCCGTCCTCGCATTGCAATTCTCTTCGGAATCATAGCCCTTAAACAGAATGAGCTCATTCGGCTTCATCTCCGGAAAGTAGTACCAACACTCACGTGGATTATAGTTAAGAATGCAGCTCTTATATGGGGCACCAGCATCTGAGGTGTAGTCCAGCACGACAAAATCGGTATCGAGAACGGTGGCAGCATCGCAGATCGCCAAGGCGCAGGCCTGCGGAGGCGGAAAGAGAGCTCGCCAACTGTGAATGATCATCAATCGAGAGTATGACCCAATCGGAATACCCTGCGCTTGGTTCTCAAGCGCGGCTAGCATAGGACTGGCGATCGGTGCGCAATCAATACGAGCCGGTTCTCCAGGTTTCGTTACCGCGGGAATTGAGCTCCCGCTGGCAGAATGAACGATAGCGCCTTTTTTGCGGGGCACGACCCAGGATGCATTGAAGAACTGTTTGATGAACGAGGCCATTTCTTCCAAGTGCTTGTGACACGTGATCTCTGGATCATCCTCGCGACCGTCGTCTGCGCTGGGTATGTTGTGCTGAATTAGGGTGAAGCCCTCCCGGTCAAGCGACAGTTCGTCCAAAATCGCACGGGCGTTGCGAATCGTGACGTTGTAGGTGACCATGGCTAGATTGCACCTTGGCACAACAACTGCTGGAGCGTTCTCGTCCGATGTGCGTCTGGCAAAGTTAATTTGACCTTGCACGCACTCAAGCTGATCCCGTTTCACTTGCATCTCTGGGGGGCTCCGCGTCCCATAGTTGCTCTCTCTCTGTCGCGCTACGATCACGTTAACAAAACGAAATAATAAGTGCCCGCGCACGAGGGGCACAAACGCAACCTGTCGGCGGGGAAATTTTCCAATGATAAACAACCTGAAGGGCTCCAACGCCGACTACTAGCCACGCTAGTGGGCTGCATTTCAGGCGATGCCTCTGGTGCGTGGAATGTCCGATCGTATCATGTCCATGTTCGGTATTTTCAAGTCCACGGCTCCGTCCTGGCTCTCTGTAGAACCCGTCCCTTTTCCTTTTGGTGCACTCACAATGGCGCTTGCGGCGGAATTGAGTTTCAGGTTCTGCTTCCACAATACGACCATTCCTGCTGCGCTTTGTTCAGACAACATCGCATCTTCATTTTCTCTGAGGAGTTGAAGCGCAATGTCAAGAATGGGAACTTAAAAGGATAGAGCACAAACGACGCTGGTCTACCAACCATTCTTGGTAGGATACGCATAATGAATCCCACCCCTAAAATGTCAGCAGGCTGATCCGTATTCTGAAAGCTCCTGGAGCGTCTTTAGCTAAGGACGAGTAGACGGGAGCGACGCAACGGCCTCAGAACCGTCAGGGGCTGGTCCATCGAGGCGGTCAAAGAGACCTTCTTGTAGAAAATAGTTGGAAGCGACGTCTGAAGGATGCGGATGTGATACGAGGCTTCGCTGCGCGGCTAGGGAGGAGCTTGTCATTTTCGACTCTGTCATGATTGCAACTTGATAATGGGAGCTGCGCCACGCGAACAAGATGATTCTGAGATCAGACTCTGGCAAGCAAAAAGCGTGAACTGCAGCACTACGGTGACAAATACGAAAAGCGGGAACATAATCATGACCACAGTTCTGATCACGGGCGCAAACCAGGGCATTGGCCTTGCACTCGCGCAACAATACGCGGCAGAAGAGGCCGATGTCCTCGGCTGTTGCATTGAGCCCGCAACCGCCGCCTCGCTCAGCGAGCTCGCGTCTTTGTCGGGCAGTCGCGTGAAGATCATCAAGCTCGACGTGACCGACGAAACGTCCATTCAGTCCCTCAAGGATGAGCTTAGAGATCAGCCGATTGACATACTTATCAATAATGCGGGGATCATCGGTCCCGAGAACCAGTCGGCCAACTGTATCGACGCCGAGGGCTGGATGACCACGCTGCGCGTCAACGCCCTCGCTCCGATGCTCGTAGCTCTGGCGCTCCGCGACAACCTGAAGCGTGGATACGAGAAGAAGCTGGTGGCAATCAGCAGCGGCCTCGGCTCCACGAGCATCGACTCCTCCTCCACCCTGGCGCCCATCAGATACGCCTACTGCGCATCGAAAGCAGCGCTCAACAACGGCATGCACGCGCTCTCGCGCGATTGGGCGAACGAGGGTGTTCTGGTGGGAATACTAGCCCCCGGCTTTGTGCGGACCTCCATGGGCGGTGCAGCAGCAGCAGCCGATCCCACCTCAATCTCGCCCGAAGAGAGTGCCAGCGGCCTCATCCGTCGCATCGCCGAGCTGACGTCGGCGACCAGTGGCGTTTTTCAGAATTACCGCGGCGAAAAGATTCCATGGTGACCGGATCTGCTTCAGCCTGACCGGTTGACGGGTGCAGCCTTGCAGGCTATCTGGCTGTGTTCAACGAGACAGTAGCACCTGCCTGAGCGTTTCGCCTCGGCCGCGAATTCGTTGGTCCTCTATATCAATTTGCACGCATATTGGCATCGCTGGAGCAATTGTCGAACGGGCGCGCCGCCGGGAACATTGTCACCTCGGGATATAAGACAAAGGCTACGAACTTTGGTGAAGCTGAGCTTCCCGGTCATGATTTGAGGTATGTTCGCGCAGAGATTCTGTCCAAAGTCGCTAACGTCTGTTGGGATTGCCGGGAAATTCGTGGACAAATGCGAAGATGCGTGCGCTTAACCACAAAGGAGGGTTTTTCAGTCAGTGGTCAGCTGAATATTGCTTAAGCCCGCAAGGCTATCCCGTTCCGGTTCAGCTCGCGCAGCTGATGCTGGAATCGCGCCGCTGCGGAGTCTGATGAAGTCGTACTCAGTACCGAACCTCATCGAGACAAGGGCAAGCAATGCTATAACATCTAAACAGAGAGCGCGGGCGGTCGGTGGAAGAAGATGACCTGCTGGTCATGACGGGTACTGTCCCAATAGTAGTATGGCTGACCAAGTAAGAAGCGTCTGACGACGTGAAAAGCTGCGGGCCTATACAGACCCGGATTCTTGACTGAAGTGGCCAATCGTTGGGCGTTCGATTGATCTCGAGCCGGCGTTGTCCGAGACTTTCCGTAGACCAATCTGTTCCAAAAAAAAGGGCTCCTCGATTTAGCCGCACCACAAAAGTTCACATTGAATCAGCTGATCAGGTTCATCTCAGACAACGCAGATCCTTTGATAGTCGTTGTGACCTCAGATGAGATCGCCGATGTCATGGTGGATAGTCGTCCATGAACAAAGCTCTAGGCGATTGAGCGAGAGCCTGTTTGTCGGATTTGATGCGGTTTGAGATTTGCAGGGTTCGGAGGCTTAAGGCCATCAAACCCTGCAATTCCGCTTTGATGATTCCTTTCGCCGTGGATCGTGATTCGTGAGCGTCATGCAGGGACGACGCGCTGAGGGCTGATCTGGTCGGCTAGGAAGATCTCGCGGAATAGTTTGTCGCGAGGTCACAATGTCGAAGGATAGTCGTAAGGATAGCGATAAGGA